>JAYTSJ010000207.1:0-2736 GCA_043745725.1 Gammaproteobacteria bacterium
TACCGCTGCAGGTTGGGCTTATGCGCCAAATGCTACTGCCCTTAACACTGTTGGTACACCAAGCAAATTATTAGGTTTGTTTTCATACTCAAACATGAACGTTGCCCTCGACAAAATTGCTGGTCGTCGCGGTAACGCTGCGGTAGTGAATGACTATGGTTTCCCAGACCAACCCATGCTTGATGAAATGACGCAAAAGGCACTCGATGTTTTGGATGCCAACAGCCCTAACGGATTTGTATTAATGGTGGAAGGTGCTTCAATCGACAAACAAGCACATAACATGGACAGTGATCGTTTCATTGTAGATACCATCGAATTCGACAAAGCTATCCAAAAAGCGAAAGACTATGCCACTAGCCATCCTGATACTTTGGTGCTTGTTACTGCAGATCATGAGTGTGGCGGCGTATCAATTATTGGTGCTTCTATGAAGACGGATGCTGATTTAGTGGCTGCTTTACCAACCGTTGCCGGTAAACGTGATGCGGTGGTTGGATTATATAACGATGCGAAATTTCCGAAATACACCATCGCCGCTGACGGCTACCCTGCTTCAACTGATCCTGACTTTAAAATGTTGATCGGTTACGGTTCGGATGCAGATCGTTATGAAGATTGGCGCACCAATGCCCAACCAATTCGCGATAGCCAACAACCATTCAATGGTGTAGCGCCACTGAATACTTACCCAAGCAATCCCTTGGCTCGCGATAGCGCCACTGGCTTTTTAATCACGGGTCAAGTGCCTGGCACTTCAGCCGCGCACACTGGTGGTGATATTCCGTTGTCAGCTTACGGCCGCGGTGCATCACTCTTTAACGGCGTGATGGATAACACCGATGTATTTTTCGCCGCCATGCAAGCCATAATTGGTGGTGCAAAATAATCGTTGGCCAAAAAAATTATCGATATAAAATAATTGTGAAGTGGAGAATATTTAATGAAACTTTTAAACCTTAAAGCCAGCGCAATTACGCTGGCTCTTTTAGCCGCCTTACCTGCCAGCGCAAGCGTTGTTAATATTAATTTTGATAATGTTGCAACCGGTGCTACGGCAACGAGCGCAGCACCCTCAGGAATTGCATTTTATCAAGCGCATTATGCAAACGATCTTGATGCTGACGGTATTGAAATACTTAACACAGAAAAATATCGGATTGATGTTGAAAATAATGCTTTGACTCCAGTAACGGTGGAAAATCCTACACTTTATGGTTACGGCGCAGCCCCCTCAGGCAACAACGCATTAGATGCACGTGAGCAGCCAGTGTTAATGCATTTCGATACAGCACAAAACCTGGATACTTTTTCGGTAACGCTGGATAACAGTAGTTTCGGAAATCTTTCACAATCAGCACTGTATTTTCTGGATGCTAGCAAAGCCATTATTAGCCAGATTAGTTTTGACCAAACCATACTGGGTTTAATTGTAAATTTGAGTACACCTTTAACAGGCGTACAAGAAATATTACTTTCATCGGGCGCGTTTTACGATAACATTTCGTTCAGCAATAATTCTGTAGCGCCAGTACCATTACCTGCTGCGTTTCCGTTGCTGATATCAGCGCTGAGTATGTTGGGTGTATTCGGTCGCCGCCGTAAAGTGTAAATATTTCAACATTAATAATGTTGATGCTGTAAAAAAATCTAGCCAAACTTAAAATTCGGCTAGATTTTTTATTTTTAATCGCAAGCGAGAGTTAAATTCCCCGCGGCTTGGCACGAAATAGAGTTTTTGGAGCAAAAATACACATCCTGCTTGCGACGTGTTTAATTTATCCTTTAAGAAATCTATAGGCGCTAAAGAATATTCGATAAAGAAAATCCCCCAGCTGTGCCGCCCCCTTTCAAAGTGGGTTACTAACTCCGTGACACTAGGAACATATTAATCTTTCTTCTTATTTTTCTCCCATTTAACATCCACCCTATTGGGGGTATATAGCAACCGCGAGTATGAGCTAGCGTACAGATGTTTGTGGGCAAGGAGAGCAGGCTCCTTTAGAGATTTTCCCGCAATAAATTTTTCGAGCAAGAATAATCCATCAAATAAACGGAGTGTAATGCTATGAAGAACTCGTACCGAAAATCTATGCTTTTATTTGTTGCTCTCATTTCTGCATCGCTAACCTACAACGCGATTGCGGCTGAGGAGGAGAGCTTTCCTGTTTTGGTTAAGCGTTTGCAGGCGGAGAAGCCCGCGTTCGCGAAGCGCCAGCAGGATTTGCTGGTACTGCGCTACGATCTTGCTGATCGACCTGCGAATGGGACGACCATGTCGCGCGGAAAACCCGTGCAGACGGTGTGCGGGTTAAGTTGCCTGCGGCTGTGACGTGGGAAAAACTTGCCACCATGTCGCCGGAAGAAATAAAGAAAAAAATCTGTGGCCCCTTGGTTTTTTGCCATTGCCGCATCCCCATCATGAAGCGGGCGGAATGATCTTCCCCAAATTCCTCATCGACGAAACTAAAAAGCAAACGGGCCGCGATGTGACCCGTTTTGATTTGGGTTTCGATTTGCCAGACCATTTTTTACCTGAATTTCCAGCACCTATTTATTTAACTACGCGACCGGATCTGGGCGATGTTTCGCAGGGAAAATTGGTAACGCTGGTTAACTTTAACGAATTGTTTAAAGATATTCTCAATCCCAAACAGCTTGAAGGGTTGCGCTTGTTAGTCACACCTTTTCCGCAACAGCAGTTTAACGCGACAGAAGATCGTCGTAGCTTAAAGG
>JAYTSJ010000208.1:0-4855 GCA_043745725.1 Gammaproteobacteria bacterium
TTGGCGGATAAGGTATACTTCGCACAATTTTTATTCAGTAGGTAGATGATCTTGATCGGCAAATTTTTCAAAAAAATCCTGGGTTCCGACACTGCACAAACTTCATCGCAGTCGCAATCACCACAGTCGCATTCACAGCAGTCTCAACCGCAATTGGCCAACAGTCAGCATAAGGATAAGGCCCAGGCAAATTCTAAAGCTTCAGCTTCTAAAATGGCAGCTCCTAAAAATTCAGGGCATCCCCAGGGCGACAAAAACTATGCTGGTCGTGAGCATAAAAAGCCCCAACATAAATCCAACCGTTCTGCGCAAGCTCTTGCACGCTCTACGGCAGCGCGGCCACCTAAAAGCTCCGCGCCATCTATCCCATTAACGCCTTGGGATCCGGCATCCTTTGTGGTTGAAGCCGTTGAAGGCAAAACCCGTTTCTGCGATTTTGATATAGCGAACGAATTACTACATGCAATTGCCGATTTAGATTTTCAATATTGTTCACCCATTCAAGCACAATCTTTGCCCTACGCGTTACGTGGTCAGGACGTTGTTGGCAAAGCGCAAACAGGGACGGGGAAAACGGCAGCTTTTTTAACGGCAATTATTGATGATTTGTTGAAAAATCCTATTGCGGAAAAACGTTACGCAGGCGAAGCGCGGGCATTAATTATTGCTCCTACTCGCGAGCTGGTTATACAAATTGCTGACGATGCAAAACTGCTGTGTAAATACACTGACTTAAAAATTCATACTTTAGTGGGTGGCATGGATTACACCAAGCAACAACGTCATTTGCACGATGATCTTGTCGATATTTTGGTGGCAACACCGGGGCGTTTGTTAGATTTCTGTGGCAACAAAGATGTGTATCTGGATCAGCTCGAAGTTCTGGTTATTGATGAAGCAGATCGCATGTTAGACATGGGTTTTATTCCACAGGTACGGCAAATTGTTCGTCAAGCGCCGAAACGTGAGGATCGCCAAACGCTATTTTTCTCTGCTACTTTTACTGACGATGTGCGCAACCTCGTTGAGCAATGGACGTTCGAGCCAATCACGATTGATATTCAACCGGAAAATGTCGCGACAGATTCAGTTGATCAACATATTTATTTAGTTTCTACCGAAGAAAAGTACACGCTCTTGTATAACCTTATTCAACAAGAGCATGCCGAGAGCATGATTGTGTTTGCTAATCGCCGCGACGAATGCCGTGACTTGCAAGAAAAATTACAGCGTCATGGTGTTAACGCCGGTCTGTTATCCGGTGAAATTGCCCAAAACAAACGTGTCTCTACACTGGATGCTTTTAAAAGTGGTGAGATAAAAGTGCTGGTCGCAACCGATGTGGCAGGGCGGGGTATTCACATTAGCGGCATTAGCCATGTGGTGAATTTTACCTTACCAGAAGAGCCCGAAGATTATGTTCATCGCATTGGTCGTACAGGCCGTGCTGGTAAGTTAGGTACATCGATCAGTTTTGCCTGTGAAGATGATGCTTTACTGCTGGAGCCGATTGGAAAATTGTTAGGCGCTGAAATTAAATGCGAGCAACCACCAGAGTATTTACTGCTTGCGCCGCCAGAATTACCACCCGCACCAAAAGCTCAGCGCGATGAGCGCAACCGTTCTGGAGCGCGGACTAGCCGCAATGGCAATCGTAATGGAAATCGTACCGGTGGCCGTCCGCGCTAAGGGTATTATTAGCACTGCGTGCAGAGCAAACAAGTTGATCAACTAATTAAGTGAATCGAGTTATGCTCTCTTCAAAATCGGCGTTAATCACATTGCACATCAGTGCATTTATGATGGCGGCCACGGGTTTGTTCTCGCAAATTATTCAATTACCTGCTTGGGATATCACCGGTTATCGTACCTGGGTTGCTGCGGTAATCTTGTTTTTATGGGTATGGTGGCGTGAAGGTAGTATTAGCTTACAATCTACACGTGATTATCCCCGCATGGTTATTCTAGGTGCGTTGTTATGCGTGCACTGGATTACCTTCTTTCATTCCATGCAGGTTGCCAATATTGCCGTAGGCATGCTTTCACTTTATGTGTATCCGGTGATGACGGTATTTATGGAGCCGCTGCTGAAGAGAACGCGTATTGATTGGCGCGATATCGTCATAGGTTTATGGGTATTTGTAGGTGTTTTCTTTCTGGTTCCTGAATTTAATCTTACCAATAATATGACTCAAGGCGTACTTTGGGGCATCCTTTCTGCATTTACATTTGCGCTGCGTAACTTACTGTTAGGTCATTGGTTTAGCAAACAATCTGCCGCACGTTCCATGAGTTACCAGGTGTTAATTGTGGCTTTGTTAATGACACCTGTGCTACTCACATCAACGCATATTCCGTCGCATTTTGACTGGTGGTTGTTGGTACTTCTCGGTGTTGTGTTTACTGCTTTTGCGCATTCCCTGTTTGGTTATTCTTTACGCTTTCTTAAGGCTAAAACCGTTGGTTTGGTTGGTTGTATGCAGCCGGTGTACGGTGTCATTTATGGTGTATTTTTTCTTCATAGTGTGCCTGATCTTTCTACTTTTATTGGTGGTGCCATCATTGTTGTCGCCGCTATTTATGAGTCAATTCGTGAACATAATAAAACGACGGTTACTGCATAACTCCCGCATCAATATCTTGATTTTCGTCTTGCCTCTCATCTTACCTCTGCGCTCCCATAGCAGATGAGATAAGCCAAATACCCCAAATTATCTGGTTTTTAAGCTCTGTTCTCTGTGTAAACCTAGTCAAATTAGGGCTTTTTGTAAAAGCTTGACTACACTCAATCATTATCGAGTTGATTTATCGAGTGTTTCTGATGAAAAAAATTCTTGTCGTAGAAGACAGCGAGATGGTGATAAAGGTATTGCGCCATTTACTGGGGCAGCTCCCCCAATATCAGTCAATCTTTGCTGCAAGTATGGCCCAGGCTGTAGCGCTTATCGCCCAGCATAGCGATATTTTTGCTGCACTGGTTGATATCAACTTGCCTGATGCTCCTAATGGTGAGGTAGTGGATTATGTACTCAGTAAAAATATTCCCAGCATAGTGTTAACGGGTACTTATGATGAAGAACATCGCGAGCAATTGTTTAATAAAGGTATAGTGGATTATGTAACCAAAGAGGGCCGTTTTGCTTACAATCAGGCCATCAGCATGATTCAGCGGTTAGAAAAAAATCAACAAATAAAAGTATTGGTGGTGGATGATTCAGATGTGTCGCTGAAACATATGTGCGATTTATTAAAGCGTCATTTGTTTCAAGTAACAGCAGCTGTTGATGGTGTCGACGCTATAAAAGTATTGTTGGAGAATCCCGATGTAAAATTGTTAATCGCCGATTACAATATGCCCCGAATGGATGGCTTTGAATTAGTGAAAAATCTGCGTTACAAATATGAAAAAAATAATTTAATCATGATTGGCGTTTCCGGTGATAGCAATGAAGCTCTCTCAGCAAAATTTATCAAAAATGGCGCTAATGATTTTTTACGCAAACCTTTTCATCCTGAAGAATTTTATTGCCGAATTATTCACAATCTTGAATATTTGGAAATCAGTGAAAAAACTGCTGATGCTATAGAGCGCGACCACCTCACCAATTTACATCATCGTCAGTATTTCTTTAAGACTGCTCGCGATAGTTACACTAACGCACAGGAAAAATCCATACCCCTGGCTTTGGCCGTTATCAACATAGATGGTTTTAGACAGATCAACGATAAGTTCGGCTATGATTGGGGCGATTTTGCGTTAAAGCATATCGCCAATAATTTACACAATATGCTTGAGCGGTTTTTATTGTGTAGAGCAGATAGCGATAATTTTTTTGTACTAATGCCAGGGCTGGATAATCAAAAAGCGGAAGCATTTATTAGTAGTGTACGGCAATTATTATCTGCCGAAGAATGTATTATCGATGGTGAAGTGCATAATTTTTATATTAGTGCTGGTGTAACCAATAAAATAACAAGTGGTATAGATGGGCAGGTACGACATGCAACTAAATTAATGTATCTCGCTAAGGATACCGGTGGAAATATGGTGTTAGGGGATGAGGATGAAGAAGAGAGTTAAACATTTTTTTAAGTGCTTTTTTTAAAGCTTAGTAGAACAAGTAAAACGCCTATAAAAAATAATCCTGCAAGTGCACCATATAAATGTGAATCCACCGCGACTGCAACTGGCAATAATGCTTGTAATTGATTTTCTTGAAAGTCAGCTTGGTGCTCATGAACTATTTTTGCAAATACCAAGCCGACAAATAGAAAACTCAACCAACGGTTGCGAAAATTGTTTAATAGTAAACCTGCAACGATTAGTCCGTGCAACACGCCCGACAAACCACGATAAAAAAATAATTCCGGGTTCCATAGCAACGTTCCTACACCTACTGCCATTGCTGCACTTATGAATAACGGAACATATATTTTTAACGATATTTCACGCAATAGCGAAAAGCCTACCAATAAAAATGCCGCTAAATTCATTGCCAGGTGCGCAAAACCATAGTGAACAAAATTGCAGGTAAATAAACGCCAGTACTCTCCCTCAAAAATTTTAACGCGGTTAAATTCTAGTAATGGTTCCATGCTTGCGCCAAATACACTAAACAGTATTATAATAATGCTTAGTGAAATAGTGAATGCAAGGCTTAGGGTTTTTGGTTGCATAATGTGGTTCTTGAGTGCAAGTTTTTATGCACAATGGTTGTAGCGTTGATGAGCCAACTTTGCAGTGATAACCATCTCTACAAATTACTTCGCACCTGCTTTCTCCAGCGCCAATACAAACTCTTCAGACAAGCGATGTGTTTTAATCATTTGCAAAAAAGTTTTACCTTCTGGGCCA
>JAYTSJ010000209.1:0-11769 GCA_043745725.1 Gammaproteobacteria bacterium
GCTGCAGGGCCTTGTAATACGGTGTAATCTTCAACATCGTCAGGATTAATATCAGAACCGCCATTTTGACCAGGACCACTTGGCATAATGGTTCCATCAACTACATATAATGCACCAGCACCAACACCAAAACCATTTTCACCACGTAAACGTATGGTTGTTTCAGCACCTAATTTACACTTGCACCTGCGGTACAGCTTCTTACTAACGCCCATGCGTCTGTCCACGCAGAGCCAGTGCCTGGAGCATAAGCCCATGCCGCTGTTGAGCTACACCAACCGCCAATTTTACAGCTGTACTCATTGCCACCATTTTGGACAAGTTGTCCGGCATTGTAGGTAGTGCCTGCTACATATTGTGGTGAAGTGCAAAGGCCACCAACAACTGAGCTAGCGGCAACGCTGGAAGCGGGAGTTGAACTGGCTGCAATACTTGAGGCCGGCTTTGAGCTGGCGGGAATGCTAGATGCTGGAGTAGAGCTGGCGGGAATACTTGAAGCTGGTTTTGAGCTAGCAGCAATATTAGATGCTACTGCAGAAGATGTGGTGCCATCGCAAGTGCCTTGTAATGTCCACTCCTGGTATTGAGCAGAATGAGTAACAGGGTCTGCGCCTTGTGACCACCAGTTTGCGACATAAGCTTTTCCGGCAGTCTGAACTTGCGTAGTGCCGGTGTATTGTCCGGTGCTGTTCCACACTTGTACGCCGCTACAATTTACAGCGTGGGCATTAGCTCCAAGTGTGGCGGCACAGAGTGCAGCTGCCGATAATGTTAATTTTTTTATCGTTGTAAATTTGCTCATCTGATTTATTACCTCGGTGAATTATTATAATAAAACTAATTCTCTGATCGCCAAAGTCGCAGAGAATTTTTTGGGTTTTACTAACTGCAATTGAATACTCTATTGTGCATAGATAAATATGCAAAAAAGTTTTTACAAAAAACGATCTGGCGTGTTGAGTTCTTTGAAAGCAATACACAAAGTATCCACACAAGAATCCATTTAATACATAAAAGGCAGTCAGGCCTTTACAGTCGAGAGATCTAACAGCTGCGCAGAAATTATTATTATTTCTAACTTATACTCGTGAGTTTGACTCTATTTGAGCGAATCAAATGTAAAGTAATGACTATTCGCCAGGTGGCGCCTTAATCATCAATGACAACGTTATCATTTATACATGGGTGAGCAAGACGAGGGAAATAACGAAAAATACGATCAAAAGTAAAAAACTGCGAATTTGGTCATATAAGAAGTTGGCTACATATGAGGATGGGTGCTAAAAACCTGTTGTTCTTGTTGGGAGCTAATGGTGTTTGAAATTGAGAAGTCAGTAATATTTGAAACCAATGGAAAGGGTGAATGTATTTTCCTGCTCTACTTAATCACAAGCGAGGGTTAAATTCTGCGTGGCTTGCCACGAAAGAGGTTTCTGAAAAAAATAAATTTGTTTTCGCAGATCGCGGTTATATGGTTTGTTATGCTAGTGGCGACTGTACAAATGTTGGAGTGGCATGCCTAAATGATACTACAACAAACCCAAATGGTGGAATGAATCGACCATTCTCTGGTGGTGTATCTGACTCTAATATGTCTGCAAATATGGGCGCTGGAAGGAAAAAAGCAGCAGAGAAATGTTTGGCTGAAGCAGAAAAGAAAATGAATGTAAGGAAACACCTAAGAGCAAGTACACCGAGAATTTTGCAATATACAACATTCCCGGTTTTATAGGTAGCGCCGTCACGGCAGGGGGCTACGATACTCTGAAAAGCAAAAGCTGGAAGGGAAAATTGGTTATCATGTTAGGCGCGGGATTTACATACTCAGCTGTGATTTGCAAAGATTGGTGGGAGGGCATCGCGACGAGGCCTTACAGCATGAGATTCTGATTTAGTCTCCGCTAAAAACAATCAGAGACCTTTGCATGAAGTGATTTTTATTTAGCAAAAAATCACTTCATGCTTTGTAAAAATAACATTCTAGATTTTTTAGCTAAAAAACCCTTAAAAATTCCGTGCAAGTTGCTTTTCCAATTGTGGATCGCTTAATTCGTACTAGGACTGCAACAATAAAGCTATGAACATCATCAGCGGTGGTCATGCGAGCTCACCACATTTTTTGTTGTGAATGTCCTGCAATATTTTTCAATACGCGACCAGTCGATTAGGTTATGTGCATCATCCAGTTCGGTAATGGCTTTATGTTCGACCGCTAAACTATCAGCAAGGCTGCGTTGTTGAAAGTTTTTCCGTGTCATACATTGTTACTCTCATTTTTTTTCATTACAGTATTATCTTAAATATTTTTTTATGCGTCTTGGTGATTTTGTTTTGTGCAACGGCCTCAATCAATGTAATATTGCAAATTATTAAATGGATTGTCTTGGCTAGAGAAAAAGTCAAAATTGAACTTTAGATGCGAAATGAGTGATTTTTTTATCTAGCTAGTACGTAAAATTAATTTATATAGAAACTAAAACGATTGTGCCATTCCAATGATCGACATCCCGGACAATTCGGTTATTTCGGTTATTTCGATTATTCAGGTACGCGTTTGTGAATAAAATAAATGTTGTTATGCGCTTAAAGATGATCCGCTTTTGCGTTGAAGTATACCCATCGTAAACACCTATAGGCTCTTTCAAATGCTGAGTTAGTTAGTTTTCTGAGGTGCTGTTTGACGCAAAGGTGGGTAAATTCGAAGCGCAATCAATAAATACGGGGATTACTGACTTTTGGGTTTTCTTGTGAATTATTTGCCCATAGATATGGGGTATCCACAAACTTGCCTTGATATCAAAGTAGAGGCGGGTTTTTTATGCCTGGCGTTCCAGTTTGATGAACATCTTCCGCGCGCGTGGTAAGTTGTGAAGTTATGTCAGGGGCCGTTTTAGCCCTTCAGTACGGCGCAGTATTTTCTAAGCCCTATTGCATCCTTACTATATAAATCAGCATGTTACGCCTTAGAAAACGTTAGTGCTTTGAATGGTGATAAAGTATGGATCAAACAATTAGACCGCGTTTTGCTTGGGTTGACTACGCAAAAGGGATTTGCATAGTCGCCGTAGTGATGCTCTACGCTACCGGTGAAACCAAGGAAGTTTTTAAAAGTGTCGGATGGATTCAATACTGGGTGGATTTTGCCAAGCCGTTTCGTATGCCTGATTTTTTCCTGATCAGTGGATTGTTTCTGTCCAGAGTGATTGAAAAGCCTTTGCGTCATTATTTGGATCGCAAAGTGATTCACTATGTGTACTTCTATTTGCTCTGGAGTTTTCTCTGTTTCTTGCTTCGCCTCGCTACAGGTGAGCTTCATGAAAGTGGCGTGGAGTTGCTTAAGAGTTTTATTTCCATGTTGGTGATTTGGCCTTTTCATCAAATGTGGTTCATTTTAATGCTGCCAGTTTTCTTTCTTGCCGTTCGGGTCACACGAAAAATCCCCTGGTGGATTATATTTCCCGTTGCCTGTTTGATTAATATTTTTCCACCAACTCATATCGGCAAATCCATTATTGATGATTTTGGGCAGCGGTTTGTCTTTTTTTATGCCGGTTATGCCTTTGCTCCCTTATTTTTTAGTTTTGCAGACAAAGTCAGTAAGCATTTCATTTTAAGTTTGCTAGGGTTATTGGTATGGATTGGTGTTAATAGTTATTTGGTGTTTAACGGATATTCTCAACACTTGGCAGTTGCATTGATTCTCGGGTTTGCAGGTGCTTGTGCAGTGATTAGTGTGGCTGCTTTATTGCAACTCGTAAGGGGGTTTGAGTGGCTGCGTTATCTTGGGGAGCACTCGATTGTGATTTATTTGCCTTTTTATTGGTTGATGGTGTTGTCGAGCGTTTGCTTTGTTGCTGTTTTTCCCCACCCTAATTTAGATGTGTTTACCTTTACGATTACCATCACCTCCATACTAGGTTCGGTTGTAGCATTTTGGTTGTTTCGTTATCGGATACCCATGACATGGTTCTACACGCGTCCCGAATGTTTTAAGTTGTCACCTTAGCCAAGTGTTTTAAATAACCAGTTGTTAAAAAATAGCGAGTTGTTAAAAACAGTCGTTTTTTTCCTGATATTTTTGCTAGAAAGGTTGTATAAATGGGTAAGGATATTTCTGTACTTGATGACGAACGAGTACACGCAACAGTCCGTAAGCTCACCACTAGCGATGAAGTCTGTGAATTGTGGCAGGCTTTGGAGGAAAAGTCTGACACACATTTTTTTCATTCATGGCATTGGGTGGGAACATGGTTGGATTTGGTGCTTGCCAATACAGAAGTTTATTTATTTAGTTGTAGCATAGGCAAGCGCTGGGTCGGCGCATGCTTTTTTACAGTGGGCTCAAGCACGCGCAAAAAAGGTTTAGTTCGCACCACTCAATTAAGGGTAAACGAATACCTCCATAAAAATTGCAATATGGTAATTGCTTACAATGGATTGCTTGGCGAACCCGATTATATCGACTTAACTTGGCAGCATTTTTTTAAAGCCGTAGAAAAGTTTGATCGAACCTGGGATGAAATTGTATTTAGTTCCTTACCTGACATCGAATATCAGCGTTCACTTAAACAAGCTGGGCAACTAACACCGGTGGTGGAAAAAACATTCTACCGGTGGACGCGGCAACTAAATGTACCGTCACCAGTGTGCGCATCAATTCTAGAAGCATTCAAAAAAAAATCTCGCCAACAAATGCGGCAAACATTGACAGCTTTTTCCGAATTGGGAGAGGTAAAGCTGAATGCTGCAATCAGCAGTGATGAAGCGTTGGCTATGTTCGATGCTATGAAAACACTGCATACCCAGCGTTGGGAGCTTGAGGAAAAAGGTGGTTCTTATGCGAATACTCAATGGGTTGCGTTTCATCACAGGCTAATCAAAGAATATTTTTCAGTGGGTGTGGTGCAGATGTTGTCCATCAGTTGCGGTGGCGAAGTGATTGGTTATCTCTATGGGCATGTATATCGCGGTCGTGTGTATATGCACCAAACGGGGTTTGCACAAATGAGTGACAATCGATTTCGCCCTGGCTACGTGTCGCATTTTGAAGCTATGTGTTTTAACTCGAGCTTGGGTTTCGTTGAGTATGATTGGTTGCCGGATGCGGCTGATTGCTACAAGAAGTTTTTTTCTGATCAGGGCGAACCCATTCGCTGGATAATGTTTCAGCGGAAAAGATGGGTGTTTGCATGGGAGCATTTTTTGGCGAAACTAATGGAATTAAAACAGAAAATAGTTTCCAAGTGAGGCTGGGTTATTGAATTATTTTATTTTCTATAACAGTCACATTAAAGGTGGAATTTTGTTGCCAGTCGCTGGGCTATATTGTGGCGGGCTGCGTGAAGATTAGCAGAAACGGTCTGAGGCCTAGTTCGTGAATATAAATATTTTAACCCAATTAGATCAACTCGAAGGTATAGCTTCAGAGTGGGCTCAGCTTGCGCTAACCAGTGAGCACAAAAGCCCGCTGCTTACGTATGAATGGTTATCGTGTTTTTTTGAAATTAATATTGCTGAAGGCGATTGGTTTGTAGTAGTTGCGCATCACCATGGAAAATTATGTGCTGTATTGCCCTTGGTGAAAAGTACGTTTCGATTTTTGGGTGTTGTTATTCCTTGTTTGTCTTTACCTCGTAATGATTACACTTTGTCGGTTGATATGTTAGTTAAAACGCAGGAAGAAGCGTGTATTGAGCAACTTTTTGCTGCAGCGTTTCGTGCCTATCCTCCGGCTAAATTAATAGATTTTTCTCGCATTGATGGGGTGTCGCGTTCACTGCGGTGGATCCTGAATAATAAACCCATTTTGGCCACGGCCGATAAGTCAGCTCGTGGAGGCGCCATTCTTATTGATAAAAATTATGAGCAATATGAGCGAGAATTAAAGAAGAATTTTCGTAAAAATTTAAGCCGTTGGCGCAATCAGTTGAATGCTTTAGACGGTGTGGATTTTGTATATGATGAAACATTTGAAGTTAATGAGGAAACACTTAATTCGATATTTAATGTTGAACATTCGGGTTGGAAGGGGGCTGGTGGTACGTCGATACTTAGCGACGCGAAAACGGAACTTTTTTTCCGCACATTAGCACCAAGAATGGCGAAGCAAGGTTGGTTAAGCTTGCAGCTTTTAACGGGGATGAATAATGAGCCGCTAGCGGGTAATTTCTCGCTGAAGTTTGCACAGTCTATGCTGGTGTGGAAACTAGGATACTCAGATGCACATCAAAAGTTATCACCGGGTAGTTTGTTAATGGATGATTTGATTCGGCGCGAGTTTGAAAGTAAAGAAATTTGTCGCGTTGATTTAATGACTTACGAAGATTGGTACGCTAACTGGAATATGGATGTACGCCCATTTTTTAATTTATGGGTATTTCGCCCTTCGTTTATTGGACTGATATATAGCCTCGCGCTGAAATCTCGCTTGTTGCTGGCCATTGCTAAGACTAGGCTCACAAAACCAACTCAAAAAACGGCAGAATAAATATTATTCGAGACCATATTCTTTTTGCATGCCATCCCAATGCTCGGCAATTTTCCCGTTTTCAATACGGAACATATCAAACGATGTAGTCGTATATTTTTTCGTTGCATCTTTTGGGTCGTTATATTCACTTACAAACGAAAGAATCACTAAATTACCTTCAGCGGTGATGGACACTAATGGTGTAGTAATCTTGTCGACAATTATTTGTGGTTTTTTAAATTGCGAAAAGAAATCTATAAAAGCCTGGCGACCAGTAGGCACATTTGGGTTGTGTTGAATGTAAGTTTCAGTCATGTATTTTTCGGCTAATTCCATATGCCCACCTTCGAATACTTCGCGCCAAAAATCATAAACAAGTTTTTTATTGGCTGCTAAATGTTTATCTTTACTGGCGAGCAATTGTTTATGATCGGGGTTAGCTTGCACTGCAATCTGTGCGAAGGCTTGGGATGCAATACTGAGAGCAAAAATTGCAACCACAGCTTTTAAATTGATCATCATATAAATCTCCAAATTTCTGAATGCGTAAGAAAAATCTTAGTGGGTAGGTAAGATGGTAGATTATTCAATAGAAAAAATTTTTGGCGAGAAAAAAGTGCCGAGTGGTAATGGGTGAGTAAAGCGGGGATATAAGTAAAACAAGATGTGCGTAAAACAAGTGGTGCGTAACTATTGCAAGACTGTTATGCAATGCTACTAAATCCCCTAGCGTCCTGTTAGGGGATTCCACTTTCGATCAAATCAATATTAATCTTTAGAGCGAGATTTGTATTCGTGGGTGCGAGTGTCAATGATAATTTTATCGCCGATTTCAACGAAGGCAGAAACTTGCATTTCAGTGCCGTTAGTCAAACGCGCAGTTTTCATTACTTTACCTGAAGTATCGCCGCGAACAGAAGGTTCTGTGTAGGCAACTTCGCGCACAACGGAGTTTGGTGGAGTCACAGAAATAACTTTGCCATCAAAGAATACCGCTTCACACACATCTTCCATACCATCTTCGATATAGGGAGCCATGTCACCCAACTCTTCTTTGTCGAGTTCGTATTGTTCGTAATCGCCATCAACGAATACATAACGTGGGTCTGAATAATAAGAGTAAGTTACTTCTTTGCGATCCAACACTATGTCTTCAAACTTGTCGTCAGCTTTGTATGGGGTTTCGGTTAAGTAACCGGTCAACAGATTTTTTAATTTTGTTTTAACCACGGCAGTGTTACGGCCTGATCGAGTGATTTCAGTTTTTTGGATTAACCAAGGTGAGCCGTCGATGTTGATAACATGACCGGCGCGCAATTCTTGACCTGTTTTCATGATAAATCTCTAATTAGATGATGTGGGGGTACGCTGCAATTCGGCGCGAACTATACCTTTTTTTAGTGCATTTCTACAGGGCTTTTTGGCAAAAATCTACTAAGTTAGTGGCCAAATCAGATGCTAAAGCGAGGTTTTTGCACCAGTTCTGATTATGTTTGAGCCATTGCTGGTGGTGTTTGAGTAACTGGCTCCATGCATGGCTGCAATCTTCATCCGTATTCCAGCCCAACCATAACTGCCTAATAGCGGCGGCTAACTCGGGCTCTGCGGCATCAGTATATTTTTCGAGAAAGGCGTTTAGCTTTATAAGATGGGTTTCTTCATCCTGCGGGTAAATATGCCAAACAAAGGGCTTCGCTGCCCATTGCGCCCGTACAAACGAATCTTCACCGCGCACAAAATTGATATCGCACGCCCATAACAGTAGATCGTAATCAGTCTGCGTTAGAAAGGGGATGACTTTTATATGCAACGAACCCAGTGTGTAGCCATCACCCCTATTCAAACTGGGATTGAGAGCAGTCAAGTTGAGATTGAGTGCAGTATTGATGGAGGTTAGTGTTTTGCCCGTAGGCACCAGGCAAACAATGGGGTTAGTCGCTTGGCCCCATGCTTTGAGTAAGCTGGCAATGGCGGCGTTTTCGTAGCTGAATAAGGAGATAATGAGTGCGTTTTCAGGGAGGTCAGTTACATCTAGGTTGCTGAGAAACGCGCGCTTTTCGTCTGTTAAGGCAAAGTTATCTCGCCGCGTTAACAGATCGTGCTCACGTATTAATCCACCGGTGTTCTCGCTAAACCCGGGAAAGAAGAATGTTTTTTTCAGCCCATTTTGCGGGTGCATAGATGTTAGTTGGTGGCAACCTTCTACCCAGGATTCTGCACTTAAGTATTCCAGATTTAACCAGCGAGGCGGTGTGCTAGCCTGTTTCATTCGCGCAATGTAAATCTCGGGTAAGTGACAGGCAAAGGCTTCAATCACTACGTCTGCGACATACTCTGTAGCGAAATTATCTTGCCAAATGCATACCCGCACACCCGCGAGGGTTTGAGTTTGCGCGAGTATTGTTTCCGGCCAAATTTGTTTGAGTGCGGCAAGTTCATCCACCCATAAGCGGACATCCAGATGATGCTCATTAGCGAGCTGTCGTGCTAAACGCCAACACACGCCTATGTCGCCGTAGTTATCGATCACACGACAAAAAATATCCCAGGTTTTCATGCTAGTTTCTGCTGCCAGTAAAGAGTGTCTTGTTGATGGTAAAACTTGCTGATAATAAAAGTAGGGCGCTATTATGCGTAACATTTTATAGATTGTGGAAATATCTTATGGCATCCCTACAAGATCAACTCCTTAAAGCAGGCTTAATTGACACCAAAAAAGTCAAACAAGCCAATAAAGAAAAACGCAAAGATACCAATGTCGCGCGTCGCGCGCCAGAACCCGTTGTCGACGAAGTGAAGCAACAAGTTGAACAAGACCGCGCCGAAAAACTGGAGCGCGATCGTGAATTAAATCGCAAGCTTGTATTAGAGCTAGAGCAAAAAGCAATAGCCGCACAAATTAAACAATTGATTGAAAATCACCGCCAAGCAAAAGATGCTGGCCACGACGCAGTGGATTACAATTTTACCGATGGCAAACTGATTAAAAAAATTCGTGTATCGCCTTTAGTGCGCGAACAAATCGCACGCGGTTTGTTAGCCGTGGTGAAGCTGGGCGAAGGCTACGAATTAGTACCGCGCATAGTGTCCGATAAAATTGCACAGCGCGATAAAAAAGCAGTGGTAGTTGTGAATACAAAAATTGTGACGAAAGAAGTTGAGGATGATCCCTATAAGGATTATGTAATTCCGGATGATTTGATGTGGTAGGTTTTTAAATCTCCCCCAAAAAACCTCCAGATTGTCGTTCCCATAATTGCGCATAAATTCCTTGTTGCGCAATTAATTCTGCGTGTGAACCTTGCTCAACTATGTTGCCATTATCTAACACAATTAATCTATCTAACGCAGCGATGGTGGATAGACGATGGGCGATGGCGATAACGGTTTTGCCTTGCATCAACAATTTTAAATTTGCTTGAATGGCGGCTTCTACTTCTGAATCCAAGGCAGAAGTTGCCTCATCCATAATTAAAATCGGTGCATTTTTTATTAGCACGCGGGCAATGGCGACGCGTTGGCGTTGGCCACCGGAGAGTTTTACGCCGCGCTCGCCGACATGGGCGTCATAACCGGTGCGACCTTTATTGTCGATGAGTTGGATAATGAAGTCATGTGCTTCGGCTTGCTTTGCGGCTTCAATCATTTCTGCTTCACTAGCATCCGGTTTGCCATACATTAAATTTTCACGAATTGAACGATGTAACAGCGATGTATCTTGCGTAACCATACCAATGTGAGCGCGCAAACTTTCTTGTTGCACTTGCGCGATATTTTTTCCATCTACTAAAATAGCTCCGCTTTCAAGATCGTAAAAGCGTAGTAGCAAATTTACAAGAGTAGATTTTCCAGCGCCAGAGCGACCGACTAAGCCAATTTTTTCGCCAGATTTAATCTGTACATTAAAGTGATTAATAACGCCGCTGCCTTTGCCATAGTGAAAACTAACATTATTAAAATCTATATTACTTTGTGTTAGCAGCAAAGGTTTGGCATTTGGTATATCTTGAACATCGCAGGGAATTGATAGTGTATTTAAGCCATCCTTCGCGGTGCCAATATTTTCAAACAGTGCCGATACTTCCCACATAATCCATTGTGCCATGCCATTTAAACGCAGCACTAAACCAACGGCTGCTGCGATGGCGCCGGTGGTAATGGCAAGGCTGCTCCACAAATAAATTGAAACGGCAGCTACCGCAAAAATAAGTAAGGCATTGATGGCCCATACACTGGAATTGAGTGCTGTAGCTAAACGCATTTGCGGATGCACAGTGCCTAAAAAATATTCCATGCCTTGTCTGGCGTATTCGGCTTCGCGATTGGAGTGGGAAAATAATTTTACGGTAGAAATATTGGTGTAGGTATCCACTAAGCGCCCGGTCATGTCTGAACGCGCATCCGCTTGTAGTGTAGAGACTTTGGTTAAGCGTGGTAAAAAATAATAAAGTAAGCCGGCGTAAGAAAAAATCCAAATGATTAAGGGTATGGCTAAACGGAAATCCAGTGTAATAAATAACACTATAACGCCAGAAAAATAAACTAATACATAAAGCAGCACGTCGAGCAATTTCATAATAGTTTCACGCACAGCGAGAGACGTTTGCATCACTTTTGTGGCTATGCGCCCGGCAAAATCATCTTGATAAAACTGGTAACTTTGCCCTAGTAAATAACGGTGTGCTTGCCAGCGAATACGCATGGGGAAATTGCCAAGCAGGGTTTGGTGCATCACTAAACTGTGTAAAAATACGGTTACAGGGAGACCGATTAATACAATTGCACCCATGACCAATAATTCGTGTTTGGATTCAGTTAGCAAGTTTGCAGGTGTGTGGCTATTTAGCCAATCCACTAATTTTCCTAAAAAACCGAACAGTGACACTTCCATCACTGCAATGCCACCCGTTAGAATTGCCATAAGAATTAAATAGGGTTCAGTGCCGCGTGCATAGTAGCGGCAAAACGCAAACAAGGTTTTTGGCGGTTGTTTAGGCGCTTCGGGTGGGAAGGGTTTGATTAGGCTTTCAAAAAAACGATACATAAATATTCACGGCTTTTCGTTGTAGCTTAGAGGGCTACTTAAAATATATCTCGCTGCTTGCGGCGAGGTGTTTAATTTGGCTGTAAGTGTTCAAAAATTAAGCGCAAGTTTATCACCTAAGTTTTGAGTTGGCTGTCACTTTATGGAGTTACCGCCTTATAATAAACATCATATGACATCTGTGACGCAGTCACTTAATATTTGAGAGAAATTGTATGAAAAATTTACTAGTTGTTTTTGCAGCGGGTTGTTTGGG
>JAYTSJ010000210.1:0-2974 GCA_043745725.1 Gammaproteobacteria bacterium
AACGAAAAATCTTTCACTGCAAGATTCATTAAATTATCGGCACCGGAATTAATAGTTAATACCAAGGTAGCTGTGCGCGGCAACAAACGCTCAAAATAAAATCGTGCTGTTTCTAATTTAGCACGATAAAACTCCGGCTCTGCAACACCCTGCGCTAATGCATCAAGTGATGTTTTGGCTGCACGCCCCCAAAAATAACCGATTAGAATATAACCGCAGTACATTAAATAATCGACTGATGCTGCACCCACTTCATCGGGATTAACAACCGCTCGTTGACCTATTTTTGTCGTTAAATCAAACCACTCTGTGTGTAGTTTAGACAAGGATTCAACATAAGGTAATAATTCTGCGTAGCCCGAAGCATCCGCACAAAAATGCTGGATACAGCCAGCGAAACCGCTTAACAGTTCGCCGTTGGATAATAGAATTTTTCTACCCAATAAATCCAGTGCTTGAATACCGGTAGTCCCTTCGTAAAGCGAAGCTATGCGCGCATCCCGCACATTTTGCTCAACGCCCCATTCGCAAATATAGCCGTGTCCACCAAAACATTGCAACGCTAAATTGGCAGATTCAAAACCCACCTCGGTCATAAATCCCTTCGCGATGGGCGTTAATAAACTCAGCATATCATTGGCAGTTTGTTGTTGGTTTTTATCCTGGCTATGCTCGGCAATATCGATCTGTTTAGCGGTAAAGTAGGCAAGCATACGCATCCCTTCGCTGAATGCTTTTTGCGTTAGTAACATCCTGCGCACATCGGGGTGAACAATAATCGGGTCAGCAATTCCGTCAGGATTTTTAATTCCCGTAAGCGAACGCATTTGTAAACGCTCGCGGGTATAACTTAAAGATTTTTGAAAACCTACTTCGGCATGCGCTAAACCTTGTAACGCAGCTCCTAAACGCGCCAAATTCATAAAGGTGAACATGAGGTTCAAACCCTTATTCGCAGTACCCAATAAAGCGCCTATTGCACCATCAAAATTTAGCACGCACGTTGCGTTGCCATGAATGCCCATTTTGTGTTCCAAAGAACCACAATTCACCTGATTGCGCTCAGCAATAGAACCCTTGGCCAAATTATCTACCGCGCCATCAACATTAATTTTAAATTTGGGAACAATAAATAGTGATAAACCTTTAGTGCCTTCAGGAGCACCCGCAATACGCGCCAGGACAATATGCACAATATTATCGGCAAGATCATGATCACCCGAAGAGATAAAAATTTTACTGCCAGTAATAGAGTAATTACCATCGGCAAGCAGAGTTGCTTTCGTGTTAAGTAAGCCGAGATCAGTACCGCAATGCGCTTCCGTTAAGCACATAGTACCGGTCCATTCACCAGAAATAAGTTGCGGTAAATAAGCTTGTTTTTGTACATCTGATCCATGCATTTCAATAGTGTGCATGGCGCCTTGCGAAAGCCCCGGGTACATATTCCAGGCGTAGTTGGCACTCGCCAAAAGCTCATTCGTAACCACGGCGAGCGACTGCAATAAGCCTTGCCCACCAAACTCGCTCGAGCGTGAAAGTGACGGCCAACCCGCATCACAAAATTGTTGGTAAGCTGCTTTAAAACCAGTGGGCGTGATGACTTGCCCGTTTATTAATTGACAACCTTCGCGATCACCAATGGCGGACAAAGGGGCTAACACATTTTCAGAAAAACGTGCGCTTTCCTGTAAGAGTGCTTTGATAAGGTCAGCATCTAAATCCGGGCAGTAGTTGTTACAGTGTTGCGCATAGTGCAACACCTCAAACAACACGAATTCGATATCTCTAAGCGGAGCTTTGAAATTATTCATCCTTAATTACCTTCATTAATGTATCCAGTGAGTGCCAACTTTTAGGCTGGCAAATGGTGCTTCTTATAGTGGCAGATGATTTCTTTAAGTCAAATTAAGCCGAAGTTTTGTTGTTAATTTGTGGCGCACAACCAATCTTTGTGGTTTGTATTTAGCCAATCTGCAACAATGGTCGCAACAACAGCAATAGCTCAGCAGTAACTGCAGCAGTAAAACCCCAAATTTCATAGCCTTCATAGGCATATGCAGGCATCTCATACTGTGTGTCATTGTGCTCAAAAGTATCCATACGAATTTGCAGCCCTAGCATGAATTGTTCAAGCGGCACTCTAAACAAAGAGTCCAATTCTGCATAATTAGGTTTGAAAGAATAATCCGCTGGGATACGTGCAACAAAAGGTGTAACTACCGTGCCGGAGCGTGTTGGGCGTACTGGTAAGGCACCCAAAACATCGACCAGAGTTGGCAACAGCCCTATTTCCTCGTAAGTTTCCCGCAACGCACTTACCAGAAGAGTGGCATCTTCTGGTTCCCACATTCCCCCAGGGAAACAAACTTCACCGGCATGATAAGTAAGATGTTTTGCACGCAGTGTAAAAATTATTTGCGGTGAAAACTCATCCGTGATTAACACCATTACCGCTGCCTGTTGTGCAAACTGATCGGTGTGACTCAAGAGTGCAGCCTGGGGCGCCAAAGCGTCTGCGATACCGGCCCACAACTGCTTGCTCATTGCGTCACCTCAACCACTAGTACAAAAAAGAGGAAAATGATTAAATGACCCTTACTGCAATAACCCGTTCAATTTTGGTTAAGGCTGCGATGACTGCAGCAGAAGGTTCATGCTCAACATCAATAATATTGTAAGCCACATCGCCGCGACTTTTATTGACCATATCTACCACGTTAACTTTGTTATCTGCCAACACGGATAACACATTACCCAACACACCGGAAACATTGTCATTGGAAAAAGTAATGCGTGCGCCAGTACCTGGATTACGATCCATGAACACCGCGGGAAAGTTTACCGAATTTTTGATGTTGCCATTTTCAAGATAATCCATCAGCTGGTCGGCGGCCATAATGGCACAATTTTCTTCTGCTTCCTCGGTGCTAGCGCCAATGTGTGGCATAGCGTATACATCTTTACGATTAAG
>JAYTSJ010000211.1:0-7803 GCA_043745725.1 Gammaproteobacteria bacterium
GAGCGATTACAGATTTAGAAAAAATTAAAGCAGATAAAAAGTTGATAAAATCTTTCTTTCAAGCAAAGACGGTACTCTTTGCTGCGGCCTAGTTAGTAAGTGGCTTTTTTTATGTTCAGCAAAAGACAATTATTTTGGTAGGGAAAATGTAGTTGGAACAGTAAATTCAAATGTTGTGCCGGTAATAGTGTCTGGCATTGAAGGGAAAGGTGCAGATTTCGCAATGGCTTCTTGCCCTGCATCATTTAATAGTTCGTATTGCGATGCAGCAATTAACGATGTGCTAATAATATCGCCTTTCCGACTTATGACTACCGTAATACGCATGCTGCCTGCTTGATTGCGTTCCAGCGCACGTTTTGGGTAACGGGTATTCGAACGAATTTTCTTTAATAGATCTGAAACATAAAACTGACGGGCTAACAATGTTTGTGCAGTCAGAGCAGGTCTTTCTTCTTCTTCAGCTCTTATTGCTGCTAGCCTTGCAGCTTCAGCTTTTGCGGCGGCCTCAGCTTTGGCAATTTCAGCTTTAGATAATTGCTTAACAGTTTCAACGGAAGAGGCTTGAACAGATGCAGCTTTAAGAAGAAGGGCTTCTTTTTCGGCAGCTATTTCAGCCGGTGTTTTTACTTTGCCCCATGCGGCAATTTCAGTTGCACGATCTTTGGTAAATTTTATTTTTTCAAAACGACTCTTTATGTCGGCATTCGTTTTGCCAGAGCTTAAAATACCTTCTTTAAAATCGGATGAGAGTGGTACCTTGCCAACCCAAGTGCTCAACAACATGGCAAAGAATTTTTCACTGGGGATATTGCCGAGTATCACATCATTAACGGAAACAGTAACACCTTTTGTCTGAGTGTAACTGAATACTATGTCGTCGTTCTGAACAAAGCGGCCTTTAAACAGGCTGTCAAATTTCACCATGTACTCAGCCTGATCAGTCAAATCTGCTTGAGTGTTGTTGATTGCCATGCCTTCGATCCATGTACGACTAAAACGGCGAGTCGTCATTCCCTCTGGCGCCGCTATCTTCAATTCCATACGCATTGACTGAGCAGTAGTTGTCAATGTGTTCACATTATCACTAAGTACATTGGAGTAAAGTGCGGCAATAAATTGTTCTTTGCCCAGTTCTGAATGAACGGCTAAGCCGTTGAGCATGGGGTCTGCAGCCTGAGTAGATTCACAGAGGGCCACAAGTAAAAAACTAAGGCAAAGAGATAAGTAATGTTTTAAGTGCATGACGTGGTTTCTCTCACTCTACGTATTAATTTAATGGGGTTTGACTTGACGCAGGATTGCTCCTTATAACCCAAGTATAATATATAAAACGATATGTGCAGGCTAATATCGTTGTAAAGTTTAAGGGTTTTGTTAAAAACAGTCATGCGTCGGTTAATCCATAAAAATTATAATCATAAAAGTTGAAATGTAACTCGGTAAGGGCTAAGTTTTATTGTCAGGATGTCATAATCCTTCGCTGGTTAATTATTATTGGGCTCAACATGGAAATAAAACCGCTAACCATGCTTTCTCGTGATTATGTTGAGCAACTGTTATTCGGCATTCCCTTTTTTAAGCTTCTGAAACAGCAAGATGCCTGGCAATTTGAATTGTTGCTACAGGCGTCACGAATGGTTTCGTATTTGCCTGGCGAAGTTATTGTGCGGCGTGGAGACAGGGATAAGTGGTTATACTTTTTGTTGAAAGGACGCCTGGCCGTTTATGTTGATGATCCGCTTAAAGGCGAATTGGTTAATTATGTAACGCCCGGTGAAGTTTTTGGTGATTTATCGCAGTTGGTAAGTCAGTCGCGAACGGCTACGGTTTTAGCTGAACCGAGTTTTCGGGAGTCTATAGTGCTGGCAACAGACGCAAATATTTTTGGTGATATCAATTCTACTCGCCCCATCTCAACTCATACCAAATTGGCCTACTATCGCAACACTGTACATAATTTGCGTTGGAAGCTAGAAGTTTATCGTTCGCTCCATCTCCAACATCCGCTGGCGAATAAGCACCGTCACGTTAAATTGTATGCTGGCTTAAAAGATACTATTGATGAGCTACATGCACTCTACGAGCAGGCGCAAGCGTTGGCGTTATTGCTTTTAGAGTGGAATCGCGAATTTGGTGCTTTGGCTCATGAGTCAATACTTGCGCGCGATACAGACACACTATAAAAATAATAATGGTTAGAAATAATTTCCGGGTGCATTTTTTACGTGCACTTAGCCTATCCGGTAAATATTAATAAGCCTGCTACACTACAGAAGTACCCACTGTTAATAATTATACACATCGGCTGATTTGTCTATGAAATTTGAAGACATGAATCTTACTTATGGCTGCCCGCTGCAATTGCAATCTAGCAATAGCTCTGGTCAACCAGAACGGTTTTCTTGCCGTTTGATAGGTTGTTTACCTGGTCGCAGTATTTTGTTATCTGTCCCTAAAGTGGGTGGCAAATTAATCCGATTTCGGACTGGTCAAAAAGTAGTGACGCGTTTAATGGTTGATAATGGCATCGGTATTTTTGCCAGTGTCGTTGAAACGCAAACCGCTGACCCGTATCCGATATTGCATATTGCTTACCCGGAAAACGTAAGCTTTAAAGGTATTCGTAGTGCAACACGTGTCGCAATAGAGGAGCCAGTCGCTATTGTGAACCTCAGCACTGGTGATAATAAAAGTACTTTGGGTGCTTTAGTTGATATTAGTATCTCGGGTGCACGTGTTGAGGTGGTTGGCAAAATTGGTGAGATTGGCAATATGTTACAGCTTAATTTAAAAGTGAATGTGGCTGGGATTGTGCGGGATCTTAGCGTTGAAGCAATTATTCGCTCGCGCGTTGAGCCAGAATCTCGAGATGCAAATAATACTGAAACAATTACCTACGGAATACAATTCACAGAAACAGATGAAGATCGTCGTTTATTATTATATGCCTATGTATATGCTCAGATTGGCAATGAGGACACTATAAATTAGAAGTTGTGTACTCGGTAAGTAGGCTGGAAATAATAGTAAGTTAAATTGTGATGAGTCAATGCTGTCTGTGTTTCTTAAAAAGCAGTGAATAAAGGAGTTTGAAAAATAAAAGTTTACTCGATCTCAATAAAAAGGGCGCCAATAGGCGCCCTTTAATTTTGTAGCAACAGAAATTAAACGCTTGGAGCGGCTACAGGTGCAGGCGCTGCAACTTTTTTAGCTGCAGGGGCTTTTTTAACTGCTGGTTTTTTTGCTGCTGGAGCTTTTTTAGCTGCTGGGGCTTTTTTTGCTGCCGGAGCTTTCTTGGCTACTGCCTTCTTAGCTACGGCTTTCTTTGCGGCTGGTTTTTTGGCTGCTACTTTCTTAACTACTGCTTTCTTGGCTACTGCTTTTTTGGCTGCTGGTTTTTTTGCTGCTACTTTCTTAACTACTGCTTTCTTAGCTGCTGCTTTTTTAGCGGCTGGTTTTTTGGCTGCAGGAGCTTTTTTAGCGGTAACTTTTTTAACTGCTGGTTTCTTGGCAGCTTTTTTAGCAGCTGCTTTTGCTTTAAGAGCAGCTTTCTTATCTGCTACTTTCTTTTTAGCGGCAGCTTTTTTAGCAGCAGCACTAGCTTTCACTGCTTTCTTTTTGGCGGCTACTTTAGCTTTTGCAGCAGCTTTTTTAGCAGCTACCTTAGCTTTTGCAGCTGCTTTTCTGGCGGCTACCTTAGCTTTTGCAGCTGCTTTCTTAGCTGCAGCTTTTAAACGCTTAGCTACAACTGCTTCAGCTTTAGCAACTGCTTTGTCATGAGCGCTTGCAAGTTTGTTAGCTGCTTTAATAGAAGCAACACTTTTCTTGGCTTCTGTAACAGCATTTTTTGCAGTAGTGGCTGATTTTTTAGCGCTGGCAACAACTGCTTTAGCAGCAGAAGTTTGTTTTGCTGCTACAGGGCCTTTCTTTTTGGCAGCAGCAGATAATTTACTTTGAGCCGCTTTCAAAGCAGCAGTTGCTTTGCTGGCATCTTTTGCCAAACCAGCAATTGCTTTTTGTGCATCGGCGGCTTGAGCAGCACGAGCTTTTGTTAAGTGAGTTTTTAATTGAGCGAGTTGTTGTTCTAAGCCCGCGACTGAGTTAACGGAAGTTGGTTTGCGTGCTGCCATGGTGTGTTTCCTATTGGATGATTCGATAGACGAAAAATGGTTTAAAAAATACTACATGTATACGTTAAAACTTTATTGGAAAAATTCAAGTTTTTTAATCGATTTTTTGTAAAAAAACGCATTTATTTTTGCTAAATTGGCAAATTTTATCGTGTTGAGAGTTTTTTTGTCTCAAAAATCGAATTTTCGATCTTTTGAAGTTGTTTGTGAAATAAAAATCACGAGGTGAGTTAAGTGGTGTTTTTTTACAAATTTCTCTGTTTGAAAAACTTATTAATGGTGTTTTTTACTTTTTTGAACAGGTTCATTTGAATGAAATAATTTGTTTAATTGTGTTTGTGAGTTTGCTTTTTTATTTTCAATTAGTCATTTTTGGGGTTGTTGAGTTGCCTCATGTGGCAGATTCCAATCCCATATTGGATGTTAAAAATTGTTGTTGTTGCTATTTTTTGTTTGTTGTTGAACATAAAAATTTTTAACGAATTGATTTTTTACTTGTGAATTGTTGATATTTTATTTGTATGTATATACAGTATTTGCATTATTGAGCTTTTCTGAATGGAATATTTTGCCGTGAGAAAAATTATTCATTGTGATGCAGATTGTTTTTTTGCTGCCGTTGAAATGCGTGATGACCCTTCATTACGCTTTCGCCCAATAGCAGTTGGCGGTCATGTTGAGCAGCGCGGAGTAATTTCAACCTGCAATTATGAGGCGCGTCACTATGGCGTTCACTCTGCTATGTCATCTGCCATGGCAAGAAAATTATGCCCTGATTTGATTATTCTTCCGCATCGTATGGATGCATACCGCGCTGCTTCGTTGCAAATGCGCCATATTTTTTACGATTACACCCAAATGGTTGAACCCTTATCTCTGGATGAGGCATTTTTAGATGTCAGCGAAAGTGAATATTGTCGTGGCAGTGCCACACGTATTGCAGAAACTATTCGTCAACGAATATTTGATGAAGTAAAACTGACTGTGTCTGCCGGCGTTGCACCTAACAAATTTTTAGCAAAAGTGGCTAGCGATTGGAACAAGCCGAATGGCTTGTGTGTGGTTGCACCGAAGGATGTGGATAAATTTGTGCAGCAATTACCAGTCACTAAAATATGCGGTGTGGGTAAGGCTACGGCTGCGCGGTTGGCAGAGATAAATGTTAAATGCTGCGTTGATTTACAAAAATTTAGTATTTTTGAATTAAAACAGCGTTTCGGTCAGCTAGGCATGCGTTTGTATGAATTGTGTCGCGGTACGGATAATCGTGAGGTAAACACTGCGCGGCGGCGAAAATCGCTCAGTGTTGAGCATACGTTTCCACAGGATTTATTGCATATTAATAGCTGTTTGAACCACATGCCTGAATTACTACAAGAGTTGGCCGGGCGTTTACGTCGACTAGAGAGTGATTATTTAGTGGTGAAAATTTTTGTGAAGATGAAGTTTGCGGATTTCACAACTACCACAATTGAACGTAGCGGCACCGAATTGATTATTGCGGACTTCCATCAGTTGTGTCGAGAAGCCTATGTGCGGCAACAAGCTCCCGTACGCTTGCTTGGTGTTGGTGTTAGATTTGTGGATCTTCGTGAGGATCAACCTTTTTATCAATTAGATTTATTTGGTTAGCTATTTTTTGTTAATGAGGGTGAGTTAACGCGCAGCCAAATGTTGTCTGGCTGTGCTGGAAACAAAAATTAAGGATAGAAACAACTATATATAGAAGGGGCTGCAAAAAACTGCGTTGTGAGTCTGAATAAAAGTAAGGTTAGTAAAGCTAAAGTATTTCGTTGTGACTCGGATTGAGTTTGAAATCAGACATCCTTGTGATTGGTTAGTGTTAGAGGCTGTCGTAGCTGTGGCGAATGTGAACGGGTTTTTGGTAGTGCTTGGCTCGGCTTGAGCTAAAATGGTCGTGTAATGTATCTTTCATTAATTTTGGGAATTCGGTCTGCTCTATCCGTATTAAATGGCGATGGTCGCCAGCTTCCATATAAATGACTTCATTGTTAATGAGTGCCTCATCCCAAATAACATCAATACCGTAAGCTTTACCCAAAGGTGGTATTGCTCCCTCATCACAATCTTTAAAAAACTGTATCAGCTCATCTTCTTCAACCAGGTGCATGTGACGATCAAAAATTTGGTTGAGTGTATGGCGTAAAATTTTATGGCTTGAGGGTAATACACAAAGTGTGTAATGAAAGTCTTCGTCGCGTAATAAAACGCCCTTGGCAAGGCTATGAGTATCTATGCATGCTACTTTCGCGGTATTGAAGGAGCCTTCCGCGTAAGCGTGAGCAAGCAATGAAAATTGAATGTGATTAGAGGTTAAAAAATTTTCGATGGTTATTGCAACACCCATAATGTACTACTCCAAAATGGCGAACATGAAAACAATAAATGGGAATTTCACAATCGATAATTAACTATCTATTGGAGTATAAGAAACGAAATACAAGTGCGTAGGAAAATTTTGGCAGGAAAAAGACGTAAATTAGATGATTTGGCTCTATGTGAATGGTGGGAGATGGCAGTTTTTTGTGTGGTAAGCAGTAAACAAATTGAAAAAACAAAAAGGCTTTAGTGAAAAGCCTTTTTGTTTTAGCGGATTAAGCGCGGCTTCTGATCTGTTGGCGCACAGAAGCTAATTTGACGCAGGTGACGAATACTTTCATTGCTTCCACAACTTCCGGGACTGTAGGTACCGACGGTGCGATACGAATATTGCGATCCTCCGGATCTTTGCCGTAGGGGTATGTTGCACCCGCTGGTGTTAATTTAACCCCAGCTTCTGCTGCCAGGCGGACAGTTTCTTTTGCACAGCTTGCGCGAGTATCAAACGACACAAAGTAACCGCCTACGGGCTTCTCCCATGCTCCCAGATTGGTGCCATCAAAGGCGCCTAACAAAGCGTTTAATACAGCTTCGAAGCGTGGGTTGAGTAATGCGGCATGCTTCTTCATGTGGGCCATTAAAGCAGCGCGATCTGGTAAGAAACGTGTGTGGCGAATTTGATTCACTTTGTCTGGGCCAATGGTGCAAGCACCCAAGGCTTTCTTAAAGCCGGCCAAATTGCTGCTACTTGCAGCTAGAAAGGCTACACCCGCACCCGCCTGGGTAATTTTAGAGGTCGAAGCAAACTGGATGACTGAATCTTCTGTGCCATGGCGCTGACAGGCTTCTGAAATACTGCTCAATGACGCTGGGTTGTCGATTAAGTCATGCACAGAATAGGCGTTATCCCAAAATATGCGGAAATTGCTGCTTGCGATTTGGCCTAGTTTGGCGATGCGCTCAACAGTTTCGTTGCTATAGACGACACCGGTTGGGTTGGAATATTTAGGTACGCACCACATGCCTTTAATCGTTTTGTCGGCTTTGATCAGTGCTTCCACAGCATCCATGTCGGGGCCAGTTGAGGTCATGGCTACAGTAACCATTTTGATGCCTAGCTGCTCGCAAATAGTAAAGTGGCGATCGTAGCCAGGCACAGGGCAAAGAAATTTCACTTCACTTTCATTTTTCCATGCGCTGGCGGCATCTTTTAAGCCAAATAAATGTGCGGTTAATGCAGTTTGGAACATTAAGGTTAAGCTACTGCTGCCGCCCACTAAAACGCTCGCAGCTGCTACGCCCATAATCGTTGCACCTAACTGTTTGGCCT
>JAYTSJ010000212.1:0-3208 GCA_043745725.1 Gammaproteobacteria bacterium
AGCATTGAGATTTGAAGTTACAAATATACACAGGCAGTGTTCGAAAAATTGCAACAAAGAAAAATCAGGAAATTGTTTGGAATATCGCAAAGCATTAGTAATCAAGTACGGCGCCGCGCACGTTGAATGGCTAGAAGGTCATCACGAAATGCCGCGGTACCGAATTGAAGATTACAAAAGAATTTACGCGGAATTTAAAGCAAAGACGAAAAATTTAAAACTCAATCAACTTTGAATTAAGGGCTTTGCATGAATAAGAATCGCACAACAGCTCAATGGCTAACTGACTGGGGAAAATGGGAGAAGCATAAGAGGGATTTTACATCTCACTTACAATTGCTGTCATTTGATGGTTCTGGAGTTATACCCACGCTTACAGATGATGAGTGGGCATGGGTTCATCTAAGAATGGCTCACATAAAGCGAGTGAAGCCACATTACTACTACATACTTTTCATGGTTAATGCAAAACAGTATTCCATGCGAGAGGTTGTCGATCAATACAAAGAGGATGGTTTCATTTACTCAAGAATTAAAGTATCGGAAATGTACGAATGTGCCGCGGGTTATTGTGAAGCGGTATTTGAATTTGACGCTGGACAGTGGCTGCCAGCAGTGGTATAAATGCACGTAGAGTTGGCAGAGCTACACAGTAGAGCCACAAAATTAACTAAACCCGCACGAAGAAATTCGGAGCGGGTTTTTTATTTATCATTTATTTTCACTTTTGTGTAAAAAAGACTTGCAGTAACGCGTTACTATGTTAATATGTATACATGGGAAGCGCAAAGCAAGCCCGAAACAAAAGGTGATTAAAATGTTAATAGTTTGGAACGGTTGCGATTCTTACATTGAAGTAAAAAATGCAGAGCCACAATCAATTCGCGTTAACCAAATTACAGGCGCTACAGAGCTTATAACGCGCAGCGAGTCATTCACGGCATTCGAAGTTAGCGCATTTGATAATTCTAGACTTGAAACCGATGAAGACGGCGAGCTTGTTATTCCAGAAGATGTTTTTCTTACTGAAACTGGAAATTGGTATAAGTCGTGAGAAAAAAAGACGAGGATAAAGCACCGCAATCCAAAAGCTCAATGATGAAGCGCTTACGTGACGAGCGAAAGGCGGCGGGATTAGTAAAGTTCGAAACTTACGATACGCCAGAAAAAATAGAAAAAATTAAGAAATATATCGCTAGCTTAGAGTAGCAAAATATTAACCAACAGCCCGCCCAGAGCAATCTCGGCGGGTTTTTTATTGCCCGAGATTTAATGCATGCATGATCATCAAGACTCCACCATAAGCAGCGCGATAACTTACTTAATAGGTGCATTTGCGGTGTGGATTTCGCAGCTAAACATCAATGATTGGCTGGCCATTTGCTCGCTGTTTGTTGTGATTTTTAGAGGTTGGCGCGATGTGACTGACTATTTTGTCACAAGGGCTGATAAAAAAGCATTGAAGAACGATAGGTGCAAAAAAAATGATTGAATTATTTAATAGATTTTTAGAATTGGCTCCACCTTGGGTTAACTTTGTAACCTTCGTAATTGCAATTGCTTCTGGCCTATCTGCACTAACTCCTACACCAAAGGATGACGGCTTTTTCATGATACTCAAGAAAATTCTAGCCGTTTTCTCTCTCGCAATTTTTGGCGCTAAAGCCTACTCAGACATTCAACCAAAGTAGAGTAAATTAAAAATGTTTAAATATTTAGCGTTAAGTTTTTTATTGTTTGCCAGTGAGATCGCTGCTGCTGACGTTGTTGTAACCTGGACTGCTCCGACGAATCGAGTAAGTGGTGAGGCGATAACTACAGCTGATTTAGGCGGTTATGAAATCCATTATCGCAAAGTGGCAGACCCCGCCACTGTTTTGGATACGGTTGTATTAATTCCTGACGGTAAGGCAGTAGCATTTCCACTAATCGGTGTATTTGCCGCAACTTACAAGGTGTCAATTGCAGCTTACGATACAGCCGGTAGATACAGTGATTTTGTACCAGTGATGTACACACCGCTTGGTATACCGCAATCACCAACAGCGGTCAAAGTTTCTAACAAAGCGATTGATTTAGTTGCCGCATGCCTGTCTGCCGCTCCCAACTGTAGAGTAGCGGTCGTAGGAGAGTGGAAATAATGTTTACTGGCCTCGTAAGTTTTCTTGGCGGTTCTGCATTTCGGATGATATGGGGCGAGGCTTCTGCCTGGTTCACCGCTAAGCAAGAGCACGCATTTGAAATTGAAAGAATCGAAGCGCAAGAGAAAATTGATGCGGCCCAGCACTTAAGAAACCAAGAAGCAATTAAATTGCAAAGTGAACTTGGCATTAAAACAATAGAGTCACAACTTAGTGTTGACCTATCAAAGATCGAAGCAAGCGCCTGGTCTAACGCAGTCGATGCAGTTGGTAAAACCTCAGGCATTGTGTTTGTCGATGTTTGGAATGGTGTGATACGCCCTCTGCTCGCAACGCTATCCATCATAGTTATAGTATTTGAAATTGCACGAAATGGTTTTGTATTAAGTGATTGGGACAAAGAATTAGTTGGAGCAATCCTTGGTCTTTATGTCGCCGATAGGTCGTTGATACATCGTGGCAAATAAGAAAAATGCAATTGCTATGGTTGTGCATTTAGCACAAAAGTATGAAGGTTTCCGCCCGTATCCATACTTCTGCCCCGCTGGCATTGCAACAATTGGCTATGGAGCTACCTATTACCAAAACGGCGAACGCGTAACTATTAAAGACACGCCTATTACCAAAGAAGTGGCGTTAGAGATTTTAAACTACCATATTGAAATGGTTTATTTGCCAGCGGTACTCATGTTGTGTCCTGTTGAGATGACGGATGGTCGCCTGGCAGCGCTGACAGATTTTGCTTTCAACTGCGGAATCAAAAATCTTAAAAACTCAACATTGCGCCGTCGTGTAAACGCCAGCCTATGGAGCAGCACGCCGGCTGAATTTAGAAAATGGATTCACTGCGGAAGCAAAGAATTGACCGGTTTAAAAGCTCGCCGTGAAGCTGAGATAGCGTTGTTATGAGTGCTAAAAAGTTAACAGCAAAGCAGCAAGCGTTTGTTGATGAGTACATGATTGACTTCAACGCAACCCAGTCCGCCGTTAGAGCTGGTTACAGTGTAAAGACCGCAGCCAAGATAGGTTCTGAGAACCTCACAAAACCAGATATTCAATCAGCCATT
>JAYTSJ010000213.1:0-4699 GCA_043745725.1 Gammaproteobacteria bacterium
TCTGCGCGTAAGGTGCCAAATACATCTCGCTCGTTAGAATAGGTCCAGGGTTGTGCAATACTTTGACCCGCATCTGGCACTTTTAGAATCGGAAGGTTACCGGCAATAGTAATGCTGGGTTGAGTGATGTTCAGTTTGAGGTCCTGATAACCAAGATCAACGGATATCCGTAAACTCGAACCGCGATAGTCAGCGCCTAATGTTGCCATTTCTAATAGATGAGACTCTCTGCTAACTGTCGTATCACCTTCTCTGTCGACAGCATTAAGGCGTACGCCAAAGCTGCCATCCGTTGAACGTTTAGACAGGTCAGTAGCAATATAGGTCTGATCATTTGTCTGGGTTCCCAGCGTAAATTCGCTGAGATCTATTTTGGGCGCGCGCTTGGGAATGACATCTACGGTTCCTCCCGCACAGCCGCCAACCGTGGGCGCGGTGCCATTCAGGAATGCACTTGCACCGCGCAACACTTCAACACGTTCTATCAATTCTGCTGCTAGATATTGTCTGGGAAGTATTCCATAGAGACCGTTGTAGGTCATGTCATCTGAGGGGATGGGGAAGCCGCGCACGAGATAAACTTGCTGGAAATTACCGAAACCCCGCGCAACCCGGACGGCGGGATCATACTGTAATACATCGCCAACACTGGCGGCTTGATGGTTCTGGATGAATTCCTGGGTATAATTTGTGACAGAGAAGGGGGTATCCATAGTATCCTGTGCTCCTAGGATACCTATACGTCCGCCCTTGGCGACTTCGCCACCCGCATAGGTGGGGCTCAATCCTTTTGCCGACGCATCAGCGCTAGGGCCGACCTGAATGGTCATTAACGTCTCTAAATCCATTTCCAATAGATTGAGTTCCTTTTCGGCATGAGCAGAAATAGCGCGGCCGCCAAGGGCGACAGTCGTCAGGACATAAAGCAAAACCAAGCGCGTTCGCATAAGCAAATTACCTGCATCCATCCGTGCTAGTTAGGAGCTGACATTGGCAGTTTTGTACGAAATTCTGTTAGTGCAAATTTGAGCCAGGTGTGGCGGCCCGATCCGTTTATTAAATTCTTTCTTGAGTGGTGAGTGCAAAAGTCATCTTGCCCTGACTGCCCATCATGTTATTAAGGTATTCCTTAAGTGTTGTAGCATTTCTGCCATTCGTCCAGCGTAAATATTGATTGCTAGTACGGATGGCGTATAGATCCTGTACAAGCGTTACTTTTTCGGCTCAGTATGTAAATTTTTCATCGCCGTATTCCAATCGCCTTTCACTATTTCCGGCAAATATTTAATCGCGCGATTAATGGCTTCGTCAGTCAGTTCTTGCTCGCTGGATGGTGCACGTTTAAGCACAAAGTTGGAGACCAGTGGTGCTGCACCAGGGTGGCCGATCCCTAAACGCAAGCGCGGGAAATTTTGGTTGTTGCCCAGTGCGCTGATGATATCGCGCAGGCCATTATGGCCACCGTGACCACCGCCATGTTTAAGCCGGGCGGTGCCGGGAGCGAGATCAAGTTCATCGTGAGCAACTAAAATAGCAGCAGGTTCGATTTTGAAAAAGTTGGCTAGGGCAGCAACTGCTTGACCACTACGGTTCATGAATGTGGTGGGGATGAGTAGGCGTAAATCCTGGCCTTGATAACTGACTCGTGCGGTAAGGCCAAAATATTTTGGATCCGGATTTAGATTGGCACTCAAATGATGCGCCAGCTCGCCGACAAAATCCGCGCCAGCGTTATGTCGCGTGCGCAGGTATTCGCTGCCTGGGTTGCCAAGGCCGACAATCAATTGAATCCCGGTATTTGTCATTTTATTTTCCCAACAGTTTATTTTCCAAGCAATTTATTTCCAAGAAAAAAAAGGGGCAGAAGATAGTGCTTCTGCCCCTTTTTTATTTCAAGCGAATCCTTAATTAAATAATAATTAAGCTTTAACTTCTTCTTCGCCTTCTTCAGCACCGCCTTTCGGCTTAACAATGGTCACAACAGCAGAGTCGTGATCAGCGCCGTGAGCCAGAGCAACGGAGGTAACACCTATTGGCAACTTCAAATCAGAGATGTGGATGATGGTGCCAATTTCGGCATTAATCAAATCAACTTCAATGAATTCAGGCAAGTGGTGTGGGAAGCAGCTAATGTCGATTTGCGTCATATTATGAATCACTTTACCGCCTTGAATCTTCACGCCTTTGGACCATGCTTCATTAAGGAAGTGCAAAGGTACATGAGTGTGCAGCTTGGTAGTTTTGTCGATACGTAAGAAATCTGCGTGCAAAACCACTGGCTTGGCCGGGTGACGTTGTAAATCTTTCAGAATTACATCTTGCGCCACGCCATCAACATTAATGCTGATAATGTGTGAATAGAAAGCTTCATGCTCAAGGTGTTTCAGCAGTTCATTGTGTGACAGACTGATACTTTGCGGGGCTGGTTTGCCACCATAAATAACAGCTGGAACTTCTTTTGCCAAACGACGTAGGCGGCGGCTCGCACCTTTCCCTAAATCGTTACGGGCTGTTGCTACTAATTTGAAGTCTTCATCAGACATGGTTACGTCCTCATTGATGCTACTAGATCCGCGACCAGAACCTAGCAGGTTTTAAAAGCCTCGATAATTCGAGGTGGTTGTCTGGGTAAAATGTTTGTTTAACTATTGGCAAAACTTCTAGTTAACGAAGCTTTTAATTAGCGAAACATCGCACTCAGGGATTCTTCATTGCTCAAGCGGCGCATTGCCTCAGCGAGCATTTTTGATAAAGTAAGTTGACGCACGCGACTGCAAGCTTTGACGGCGTCACTGAGTGGAATGGAGTCAGTAACGACTAATTCATCCAGCTCAGAATTATTTAAATTTTCAACGGCTTTGCCCGAGAGTACAGGGTGAGTACAGTAAGCAATCACGCGTTTGGCGCCTTGTAGTTTCAGCGCTTTAGCGGCGTTGCACAAGGTGCCAGCAGTATCCACCATGTCATCAACTAACAAACAAGTGCGGCCAGAAACATCGCCGATGATATTCATGACTTCAGCAACGCCTGCTTGCGGGCGACGTTTATCAATAATCGCCAGATCTTTGCCAAGCTGTTTAGCTACTGCGCGGGCGCGAACAACGCCGCCAATATCCGGTGACACTACAATAAGATCTTCAAATTTTTGTTGTTCTATGTCTTCGAGTAAAACCGGTGAGCCGTAGACGTTATCAACCGGAACATCAAAGAAACCTTGAATCTGCTCGGCGTGCAAGTCAACGGTGAGTACGCGGTCAACGCCAACTCCTACCATCATATCCGCTACCACTTTAGCGGTAATAGGTACGCGTGCTGAACGTACGCGGCGATCCTGGCGGGCATAGCCGAAATAGGGTACTACTGCGGTGATGCGGCCAGCTGAAGCGCGGCGCAATGCATCCACCATAACAATTAATTCCATTAAATTATCGTTAGTGGGTGCGCAGGTTGGTTGTACAACAAATACGTCACGACCACGCACATTCACGTGCAGTTCAACGGCAATTTCACCGTCTGAAAACTGTGATACTGAAACATCGCCAAGCGACATGCCGAGGTGTTCAACAATTTTTTTTGCCAAGTCTGGATTGGCGTTGCCGGTAACAACCATAAAATCAGTCACGTCAAATACCTTTGTTAAAGATTAGTATGAATGTGGTGAGTGCCAGTACCGTTGCTGTAGCTTGCGAGACTGCTTTTAATGCTAAGGAATAAGGGTGCTTTACTCTTACGGCAGTTAGAACCCTTATGCCAGCCAAGCAAACCAGTTTGGTTCGTTGGCAGGTAGCGTTAAATCTGGAGGAGTATAGGGCCATTGTAATATGCAGGTGTTAAAGGATAAACAATGACTAAAAATATGGCAGGGGCGGAAGGACTCGAACCTACGGATGGCAGGATCAAAACCTGCTGCCTTACCACTTGGCGACGCCCCTGTTGTAGTTACACGCTTTAACTTTTCGGGATCAGCTTATAGAGAGGTGATTGATTCACACCTTGCGCTATAAAACCTGGCATTTGCTTGGGCAGTTTTATTTGAACTGCTTTGGCTTCTTCTGCCGTGGCGAATTGTGCAAAAACACACGCGCCGGTTCCCGTCATTTGAGCTGTATGGCCGGCTTGTTCAAACCAGTTGAGAGCTTCATCCACGGGGGGGTAAAGTTTTCTCACCAAGGCTTGACAGTCATTGTGACCACCCTGCTCAAAGAAGGCCGCCACTTTAATGGCAGGAGTGTCTCTTGTCAAATCTTTATGTGAAAAAATTTGCTGGGTGGATACATGGCAATCAGGTTGTGCAACTAAGAACCAAATTTGAGGCATTTCAATAGCTTGCAAGGCTTCGCCGACCCCTTCCGCCCACGCAGTTTGGGCATTAACGAAGACCGGAACGTCAGCTCCCAGCCCCAATCCTAGCTGTTGTAGTTGTTGGCGCGTAAAGCCGCATTGCCATAAGTGATTAAGCGCCACTAACGTCGTGGCTGCATTGCTGCTACCGCCACCAATTCCGCCGCCCATTGGCAGACGTTTTTCCAGCTGGATATCCACCCCGGCAGCTGCGCTGGCGTAGCCTTGCATGAGCCGAGCGGCTTTGATGATCAGATTACTTTCAAAAGGCACTCCGGGAAGCTCGGGCTCAAGCTTAATCTCGCCATGGCTGCGGGCGGTAAACTGCATGCTGTCGCCATAATCGAGCAGTTGGAAC
>JAYTSJ010000214.1:0-10444 GCA_043745725.1 Gammaproteobacteria bacterium
GGCGCCCCTTAATATAGCGACTGTAGTGACCACTTTGGCGGGTGCAACATGGGGGGCGGATGGCAGGGGTGCAGCAGCGAGATTTTTAAGCCCAAATAGCATTATCAGTGATGGCGTAAACTTTTATGTTACTGATTCAGCAAATGGGTGCATCCGAAAAATTGTGATAGCGACCGGTGTAGTTACCACCTTAGCCGGAACTGCCCAGACTTTCGGCAGTGCCGATGGTACTGGTGCAGCAGCTAGGTTTAGTTTTCCTGGTGGAATTGCTACCGATGGCACTAACCTCTACGTGGCAGATAGGGAGAATCACACCATCCGTAAAATAGTCATTGCGACGGGAGCCGTTAGCACTCTAGCAGGTACGGCAGGTACAAGAGGCAGTGCTGATGGCACAGGTTCAATGTCGAGTTTCAATACCCCATCAGGTATTACACTCAATGATGCCGACCTTTATGTAGCTGATGCGGGTAACCATACAGTCCGAAAAATAGTCATTGCCTCAGGGATAGTGACGACGCTAGCAGGCACTGCAGGTGCTAGCGGTAGCTCAAACGCTACGGGTGCAGCAGCAAGTTTTCATTATCCGGAGAGTATTACCACAGATGGCACCAATTTGTACGTCGCTGATGGCGGCAATAACGCTATTCGAAAGATAGTAATTGCCACAGGTGCTGTAACCACTATAGCTGGTTCAGCTGGCACTCAAGGCAGTGTTGATGGGACGGGCGTAGCTGCCAGTTTTTATGGGCCCTATGGGATTACTATTGATGGGTCTCATACTAATCTTTTTGTGGCTGATACCAATAACCGTATTATTCGAAAAATAGCAATCTCTACAGGTGCCGTAACGACCTTAGCCGGAACTGTTGGCGATGCTGGTTGGGCTGATGGCACAGGTGTGGCCGCTAAATTCTATTTACCTAATGGTCTGACAGTTGTGGGTGCTGATCTTTATATCGCTGATGGTTACTACACTATCCGTAAGCTAAAAATTAGCAATGGTGTGGTTACGACATTTGCAGGGAACAATGGCAGCTTTGACGGCACGGGCGCAGATGCCGGCTTCAGTGAATACATTTACGGTGTTACCACCGATGGCATTAATCTCTATGTAACTGATAATGACAATAACACTATTCGTAAAGTAGTTATTGCAACGGGAGCTGTTACCACTTTTGCTGGCACAGCAGGTACTTATGGTGACACCAATGCAACAGGGGAGGCGGCACGATTTAGTTGCCCTTATGGTATTACTAACGATGGCACCAACCTTTATGTAGCCGATAATTGTAATGGCACTATCCGTCGAATTAATATGGTGACTCGTGTAGTGACTACTTTGGCAGGTACGGCGGGCGTGAGTGGCAGTATTAATGGCACTGGGGTAGCAGCAAGTTTCGATGAGCCTGCAGGTATCACTACCGATGGTACGTCTCTTTATGTCACAGAAAATAGCTACAATAGCAACACCGTCCGCAAAATTGTGATAGCGACTGGTGTAGTCACTACCTTGGCGGGAACCGCCGGAACTCGAGGCAGTAGCGATGGAACAGGTGCGGCAGCAAGTTTCTATGAGCCCTCCGCCATCACTACTGATGGAACGAATCTCTATGTTATAGATACTTGGACTAACATCATCCGTAAAATCGTGATCGAGACTGGCGTGGTGACTACGCTCGCCGGTACTGCCGGAACTCGAGGCAGTAGCGATGGTACAGGCGCAGCGGCAGGTTTCTATAAGCCAAACGGCATCACCGCTGATGGTACGAATCTCTACATTGCCGATACTTGGAATTACACCGTCCGCAAATTCGTGATAGCGACTGGCGTAGTCACTACCTTGGCGGGAACTGCCGGAACGAGCGGTAGTGCTGACGGTACCGGCGTAGCGGCAAGTTTCTATTTTCCCTTCGGCATCACCACAGATGGTTTTAATCTCTTCATAACCGATAGGGCGAACAACACCATCCGCAAAATCCACTAAGTTCCGTTGCTTTTTGTATCTCAACTGCCCGCCTAGCGCGGGCAGTTTCGTTTTAAGAGTTCCCTCCCTCCAAAAATTTCCTTTCTCCCTTCCCACATCGGCACGCCTCTTGCGATAGCTTCCCTATACCGCTGCTCAGCGTCAAAAATCCGTGGCTTTTTTAAGAATAAAACAACTATGGCGATTCCAACCTTTACACAGTTAAACAACGTCGGCGGTAAAACCGCCATGCAATCCATGAGCGGTATCAGTAAGGGGAATTTTGGTATTCCGCTCTTGCTGATGATGATTTTGGCGATGATCATCCTGCCGATTCCTGCCTTTATGTTGGATGCATTTTTCTCGTTCAATATCGCACTTTCCCTCGTGGTGTTATTGGTGAGTGTATATGCCATGCGTCCGCTTGATTTTGCGGCATTTCCTACCGTTTTATTGGTAGCCACTTTGCTTCGGCTAGGTTTAAACGTGGCATCTACACGAGTGGTGCTGTTAAAAGGCCATGAAGGCGGTGACGCGGCGGGTAAGGTCATTGAAGCTTTTGGTGAGGTTGTTATTGGTGGTAACTACGCCGTAGGTATAGTGGTGTTTGTGATTTTGATGATCATTAACTTCGTGGTAGTAACCAAAGGTGCGGGGCGTATTTCTGAAGTAAGTGCGCGGTTTACCTTGGATGCAATGCCGGGTAAACAAATGGCGATTGATGCGGATTTGAATGCGGGTTTGATCGATCAGGATGAGGCGCGCAACCGTCGCAGAGAAGTTGCGGCAGAAGCTGATTTTTACGGTTCTATGGATGGTGCGAGTAAGTTTGTCCGCGGCGATGCGGTGGCAGGCATCATGATTATGTTGATCAATATTTTTGGAGGTTTGGGAGTAGGGGTGGTACAGCATCACCTAGCGTTTACCGATGCACTGCAGAAATATACGCTGTTAACCATTGGTGATGGTTTAGTTGCGCAAATTCCCTCGTTGTTGTTGTCAGTGGCGTCCGCGATTTTGGTGACACGGGTCAATACCTCGCAAAATATGGGCGAGCAAATGGTCTCGCAAATGTTTACATCGCCTAAAGCATTGGCGGTAGCGGCGGGTATTTTGATCATTATGGGGCTTATCCCCGGCATGCCGCATGTGGCTTTTATCGGTTTTGGTTTGTTATGTGCGGCTATGGCCTACTACATTCATTGGAAACATGAACAGCCAGCGGCAGTGGACGATGGTACCTATATTCCCTCCGGCAGCCGCCTAGCGAATGATTTCAACAGTGGTGGGGCGGCCCCGAATGCAACTATTGCCCCTCAGCGCCAACCTTTGGCATTACCTCCCGGTGCGCCTGAAGCTACTGAATTAGGATGGGATGATGTCCAACCGGTTGATGTAATAGGGTTGGAAGTGGGCTATCGGTTGATTCCAATGGTGGATAAAAATCAGGGTGGTGAATTGCTAGGGCGTATTAAAGGTGTACGCAAAAAGCTTTCACAAGAGATGGGTTTTTTGATTCCTTCGGTTCATATCCGCGACAACCTGGATTTGCTGCCCACTGGCTATCGCATTAGCTTAATGGGTGTAGAGGTTGCGGAAGCAGAGGTTTATCCGGATCGTGACCTAGCGATTAATCCCGGCCAGGTTTTTGGCTCGCTCGATGGCGTGAAAACCAAAGACCCGGCCTTTGGCCTGGATGCTATCTGGATTAACTCGAGCCAGAAAGAACAGGCGCAAACGCTTGGCTACACGGTAGTTGACCCTAGTACTGTAGTGGCGACTCATCTCAACCAAATTCTGCAACAACACACCTTCGAACTGCTCGGCCATGAAGATGTGCAAAAGCTGCTCGATATGCTCGCGAAGACTTCGCCCAAGTTGGTCGAGGAGTTGGTACCTAATACTATTAGCCTTAATGTGCTGCTCAAAGTATTACAAAACTTGCTGCGTGAACGTGTACCTATTCGCGATATTCGCTCCATCGCCGAAGCCTTGGCGGGTAGCACTAGTAAGAGTCAAGATCCCGTCGCTTTAACTGCATTGGCGCGGGTAGCTTTAGCGCGGCAAATCATCCAAAACATCATCCCCAACGAGCAAAAACTGCCTGTAATCACGCTTGACCCGGGCTTGGAACAGTTATTGCTGAGTACCGTACAGCAGGCACAAAAAGCTGGCGCTGATGATGGCGCGTTTATTGAGCCGAGTTTGACTGACCGCTTACAGCAGTCCTTAACCAAAGCGGCACAAAAGCAGGAAATGGCGGGGAAACCCTTGGTGTTACTGGTTGCTGCGCCGTTACGAATGATGATGTCGCGTTTTGTTCGTCACAGTGTTCCCGATATGCGCGTTCTGGCTTACACCGAGATACCAGACAACAAACAAATTACGATTGATGCGAGTGTAGGAGGTTGATACTTACCTCAACCCTTAAGCTAAAAACAAAGTAGTTACAAACATAGTAGTTAAAAAAACAGTCGCCCAACTCACTGGGCAGGAGCAGAGTATGCAAGTTAAACGTTTCGTAGCCGCTGATATGCGCCGTGCGTTGGAACTGGTGCGCCAGGAATTGGGGCCAGATGCCATTATTCTCTCAAGCAGCCGCACCCCGGAAGGAGTGGAGCTGCTGACGACAATGGGTTCAGATAATGAGCTTATGCAATTACAACAACAACCGTTGGGCAAGATGGCTTTTGCTAGCGCATCGCCCATGATGAGCGATGGCGCCTGGTCTGAAACTGCCTTGCTTGAACGTGCGCCGCAAAGACAACCACAACCTTTTGCTGGTTCGAGTAGCTCTTCAGACAGCAATAATAGAGGAAAAACTGGCAAGCAGTTGGCGGATGATATTGAGCAAGCACGTTTGCGTATGATTGCAGCGCGTAAAGCGGAAGCCTCTGCACAAGAGTTTCTGATGAGTAAAAATGCTGGCGTAAAAACTCCTGTAGCGCGTAATTCAGGGGCAATTGATCATGCGTCTCATGCAAAAGCCGTGAATAAACAACAAGCTAATCCACAGACTGTGCAAAATCCAACTTTAGTAAGCAAAACCAAGCCAGTGATGAGCGCTGCTGAGCGTTATCCTTTGGTTGATCCAGTGCCTGTGGTTGTTAAGCCTCCAGTTGTTGCAAAGACCCCGGTCACTGTCAAAGCACCCATTATGGTCAAAGCACCTATTGTCAAAGCATCCGTAAAACCAACAGCAACAAAGACTTCTGCTCCAGTCTTGGCTAATTCACATAAACCAATTGTATCCAACGACATTCAATTACAAGAGTTACAAGCAGAAATTGCAGATATGCGTTTCTTGCTGGAAAAACAATTAGATCGTTTGGGTGGTAGTGCGAACCCTTTGCCTGGCTCGCCCATTCTGGGTGGTGTAAGCCGCCGTCTTGAACGCTTGGGCTTGCCTGCTGAAGTGGTGAGCAATATAGCTAACCATTGCAAAAAAAGTGGAAGTTTGAGCGATGCCTGGCCAGATGCTTTGGCGAATCTTGCCCATCAGTTACCCGTGAATGGCCGCGATATTGTTGATCAGGGCGGTATATTTGCCTTTGTGGGCCCGACCGGTGTGGGTAAAACAACAACCATTGGAAAATTAGCGGCGCGCTATGTGTTAAAACACGGTGCCGAACATGTGGCTATTATTACTACCGACACCTATCGCATTGCTTCACATGATCAGTTACGTTCCATTGCACGTATTTTGCGGGTACCCGTTCGGGTGGTTGATGAGAACAACACGCTTGAGAATTTATTGTATAGCCTGCGTCATTGTTCGTTGGTACTCATCGATACTGCTGGTTTTCGCCACGGTGATCCCCACTTAAAAACTCAGCTCACCAGCTTGGCTCAACAACCACAAGTGAAGAGTTATTTGGTGTTGTCCTGTAATAGCCAGGAGCAAATGCTAAAGGCTTCAGTTCACGCATACGGTGTGGCGCGTTTACAGGGCTGCGTACTTACTAAATTGGATGAAACTGCCAGCTTGGGTGAAGCCCTCGGGGTGGTGATGCAAAACCGTTTACCCGTCGTATATACCACTGATGGTCAGGATATTCCGAAAAATATTGAGGTCGCGCGCGGGTACCAGTTAGTGGCCAAAGCCGTCGCTTTACTGAAAAGAAATCCAGCATCGGCAGTTTCTTAAATCCTATCTATACTCATTGCAAATGCTGGGTTAAACACAGCTTCTAAAAGGGTTGTCAGGAGTTAATAGTCAATGCGTCCAGTACAAGTCATTGCGGTATCCGGCGGCAAAGGTGGAGTCGGTAAAAGTAATATCTCCGTTAATCTCAGCATTGCGCTGGCGGAAATGAAACGTCGCGTAGTCTTGTTGGATGCAGACTTGGGTCTTGCCAATATCGATGTGCTTCTCGGCCTTAAAGCGACTTACACACTGACTGATGTGCTCGCTGGAACCCATTCTTTGGCTGAGGTTTTGGTAAATGGGCCTGCAGGTCTCAAAATTGTTCCAGCTTCTTCAGGCGTTCAACGGATGGCGTCATTAAGCGCTTCGGAACATGCCGGTTTAATTAATGCTTTCAATGAGTTAAGCGATCAAGTTGATGTATTGGTTATAGATACGGCTGCCGGAATTTCAGACACAGTAGTGAGTTTTGTGCGGGCTGCCAATGAAGTTATTATCGTGGTCTGCGATGAACCATCATCCATCACCGACGCCTACGCACTTATCAAATTGCTCAATAAAGAATACGGCCTGCAACGCTTTCGGGTAGTCGCCAATATGACGCGCAACCCGCAAGAGGGCATCAGTATGTTTAATAAATTGAATACTGTTTGCGAGCGGTTTCTTGATGTCACCTTACAGTTTGTAGGACAAATACCCTTTGACGAAAACGTACGCAACGCCGTGCGTAAACAAAAAGCATTATTGGAATTTGCCCCTACCTCTAAAGCAGCAATAGCGATTCGCAGTTTAGCAAAAGTGGTTGATCAATGGCCGTTACCGAGTGGTCCGAGCGGACGCCTGGAGTTTTTTGTAGAACGTTTACTTCATGCCGCTAATGAACGCTAACGAGAATGAGCTATGGCCGCAGTTGATAGGATAGCCATGTACGATAAATCGGAGCAAAGTATTCTCAATCTTCGCGTAGAAGAACACGCGATCCTGGTTAAACGCATCGCTTATCACATGATGCTACGCATGCCTGCGTCTGTTCAGGTAGACGATCTGATTCAAGCTGGCATGATTGGTCTTATTGAAGCTGCGCAAAAATACGATGGTTCACGCGGCGCCAGTTTTGAAACCTACGCCGGCATTCGCATTCGCGGCGCCATCGTAGATGAAATGCGTCGCGGTGACTGGGTGCCTCGTTCAGTACATCGCAATTCCCGTCGTGTCTCCCAAGCTATTTCCATTGTTGAAGCCCGCACCGGTCGCGATGCCCGTGATGTAGAGGTTGCCGCAGAATTGGGTATTAGTCTTGATGAATATTTCGCTATCTTGCAAGACACTAATGGCAGCCGTTTATTCAGCTACGAAGAAACTTTTGGTGAAGAAGATAGCAACATTGACGCAAGTGAAACTAGTAGTGCTTTTACCAGCCCGCTTGAAGGCATACAGCGTGAAGGTCTCAAAAAAGCCTTAGTAGATGCCATTGCACAATTACCTGAACGTGAACGCATGGTGTTAGCGCTTTATTACAACGAAGAATTAAACCTGAAAGAAATAGGCTTGGTTTTAGGCGTGAGCGAATCACGTGTGAGCCAAATTCACAGCCAGGCAGCAGCGCGTTTAAAATCACGTTTGTCGGGTTGGCATAATGAATAATAAAATGGATCTTTGTAGTTTGCTTAACGTTTAAACGGTTTGTGTAAAATTGATGCGATAAGTAATAAAAAATTGCTTTTAGTGTCAAAAAACTGGCTAGATCGCCAACACTGGCTAGACTAACAATAAACCAAATTTCTGTAGGTGCAGCGGAGGTTTCCTTTGGATAAGAACATGAAAATCTTAATTGTCGATGACTTTTCGACAATGCGACGGATTATCAAAAATCTGTTGAGAGATTTGGGGTTTGCAAATACCCATGAAGCGGATGATGGTGTAACCGCATTGCCTATGCTCCGAAGCGGTGATTTTCAGTTTTTAGTGACTGACTGGAACATGCCGGGTATGACCGGGATTGATTTACTACGCGCAGTTCGTGCCGATGAAAAGCTCGCCACCTTACCCGTGCTGATGGTTACCGCCGAAGCCAAGCGCGATCAAATCATTGAAGCCGCACAAGCGGGTGTGAATGGCTATGTTGTGAAGCCTTTTACAGCACAAGCACTCAAAGAAAAAATCGAAAAAATCTTTGAACGTGTAGGATGATTTTGATACTGGCTAAGTTTTCATGCGCCGCCGCCATCAAAAAATAAGGCATACTCATGGCATCTGACATTCAAATAGGTTCCGACATTACGTTAATAGATCCTAATAGCGATTTAATTGCAGAATTAAAATCATGCGCAAAACTATTAACAGAAAAACTACAGAGTGATCAATTTGAAGATGCGTCAATATTAATTCAAAGTATGGTGCAAACGCGCGATCGCCATATGTTTCAATCAGTGGGTAAATTAACGCGTGGTTTGCATAACGCAATTGTTAATTTTCATGTTGATGCAGACCTCACTAAAATTCCTCCAAAAATTGCGGATTCGGATATCCACGATGCTTCCAGCCGCTTAAATTATGTTATTCAATTAACGCAAGCTGCTGCCGAAAAAACCATGGATATGGTAGATGAAGCATCGCCTATTGCAACAAATTTAGGTCAAGAAGCTCGCGCCTTGCGTGATGAGTGGGCACGGTTGAAGCGCCGTGAACTGACCCCTGATGAATTTCGTGGTTTGTATGACCGCATGAATGATTTTCTTGAGCAAATGGAAGTCGGCACGGGGCGTTTGAATACGAGCTTACAAAATATTGTGCTAGAGCAAGGTTTTCAGGATTTAACCGGTCAAGTTTTAAAACGAGTCATTGGTTTAATTGGTGACGTTGAAAAAGATTTAGTACAACTAGTGTTATTGGCAGGCCATGTTGAAGAAGTAACTGGGCTTGCATCACCAAAAGCAGATGAAGAAGAAATTGAAGCCTTAATAGAAAAACGTAAATACGAAGCTGAAGGGCCACAAATAAATAAAGAACGTGGCAATGTAGTGTCTGGACAAGACGAAGTCGATGATCTTCTTTCAAGTCTCGGTTTCTAGAGGGTAGGTGCATGAGCTTCGGTGATGACGAAGATATTCTTCAAGACTTTTTAGTTGAAGCCGGCGAAATTATTGAGCGCCTGTCGCAACAATTAGTTGATCTTGAACAGCGTCCGGATGACACTAATTTACTAAATGCCATTTTCCGTGGTTTTCATACCGTAAAAGGCGGTGCAGGATTTTTAGCGCTTACACCCATGGTGGAATGCTGCCATCTTACTGAAAATTTATTTGATATTTTACGTACAGGTAAACGCAAAGTTACTTCCGAATTAATGGATGTGGTTTTAGTTGCGCTTGATAGTGTGCATATTCAATTTGAAATTATTACCGCTCGCGGGGAACTTCCGCCAGTGGACCCAGCGTTAATTGCAGCGCTTGAACGGTTAGTTTCTTGTGCCGATTTGGAAGAAGCTACCACACAAGAAATTCTCGATACAGAAACTAATGCGATAGCTAAATACGTTGAATCAATAGCAGTTACTGAACAAGAAACCGTTCCGCAGGGTGATATTACGGATGATGAATTTGAACAACTACTAGATGCTATAAGTGACGCGCGAGCTCCAGCCAAGACAATTGTGCCACGTGTAATTATTACAGAGACAGGGTCAGATGATATTAGCGAAGATGAATTTGAAGCCTTACTCGATCAACTGCATGGCAAGGGTAAAAGTCCAAATGCAAACATTGTAAAAGCTCCGGTAGAAAAATCAGCGCCTGTTATTTCATCACCTGCACCTACTGTCACAACATCAGCTGTATCAACACCTAAAACAGCTTCGTCGCCAGCTGGAATCGACAATGCTAGCGATGAAATTTCTGATGATGAATTTGAATCCTTGCTCGATCAGTTGCATGGCAAAGGTAAGGGGCCTGGCAAAGATACAGTTAATGAATTAGCCCCACCTTCGAAAGTTGCGTCACCAGTGAATACTACGCAACCTGCAAAACCGACGTCACCGACAAAAGTTTCTGCGCCCGTAGCTTCTCCAGTGAGCAATGCTGATTCTGATGTTATTAATGAAGATGAATTTGAATCTCTGCTTGATCAATTGCATGGTAAAGGTAAGGCGCCTGGTGTTACCTCTGCATCAACACCCGCGGCTAGTACTGCCAAAGCCATACCAAAACCTACGGCTAAAATTGAACCTGCAGCGCCAGCAAAAGCAAAGATTGACGCTGTTAAAATTGAAGCCGCCAAAGTGCCGGCAAGTGTTGCTGCTGCAACAGCAATTGATAAAGATGCACAACAAGGGG
>JAYTSJ010000215.1:0-12408 GCA_043745725.1 Gammaproteobacteria bacterium
GGTTACAAACTCCAAAATTCCGTAGTCTGCAGAAAGTTCATATTGTTGAATAGCGGTTCCCAGCAGTTTATTTTTGGCCGGCAAACTTTTCACCAGCGGTAAATATAATTTGTTTGCAGAAAATTGAGCAGCATAATAATCACCATTCTTTATATTTGCCCAAGCTGCCAACCATCGACTCCGATCAGTTCTCTGAGCTCCCGCACTTTGATCTGCTTCTATCAAACCTTTTTGCCATAACAATTGATTAGCCGTATCACTCAACTTTTCATAAATAAGGGCTAAGTGGTAACGCGCCTCCATTTGCGAAGCCAAAGGCTTGGCGTATGAACCATCATAAAGCTTAAAAAGTTCAATTGCTGTGGTGTAGTTCTTGATTTTTTCGTACATAGTTGCGGCTATAAACAACCCTTCACGACGTACTTCAGCATCAGGGTCATTTTTACTAAGGCCAAGGTAACTAACTGCAGCTAAATCCCAGTTTTCATTTTTTTCATAAGCAAACGCAAGCTTTCTAGGAAACATCACCGTCAACTCATGCTTTGGAAAAAGAGCAATGAGTTCTTTGAGCTCCACAATGGCACGATCCCATTGCTTTAAATCAAGCAGCATTGTAGCTGCATCAAATTGCGCGGCAACCCTAACGGACGAATCAGGTGTTAATTTTTTTATTTTCAACAGTTGCTCAATAGCGGATTCTTTTTCACCTCTTTCAACAATTGCTTCTGTCTTTTTATATATAGTAGTGGCAAGACGTTCTGAAACTTGTTTATATTCCTCTGTGTTAGCATCCACTAGTTCGCGCTGATTCATATAGTTTAGCTCGGCATTTTGGTAATCACCCAGTTTAAAATAGGAATGCGCCATAATCCCATAAGCAGTTTTCTTCAAGGTTTTATCAAGCTGTGGATTATTAAGAATCAAATTTCCTGAAACCTCCAAAGCTCTTTTGTATTGATTTAAACCAAATAAATAATCCGCAGCATTTGTTAACACCGTCGGGGCACGGTTATCTGTGTGGAATTTTTTTGCAAACATGAGCATGCTATCAACTGCTTTAGCTTGCCATTTTTTTACCTCGGGACTCTCCACTGCTAATGTTGCAATATATTTTTGATAGGAAATAATGGCCGCGTAACCTGAGTTAGCAGCATATTTTTCTGCGCTCTTACCTTTGGGCTGATACGCAACTCTTTCATAATCAACCACAGCTTCAGCATATTTTTTTGCCAGGAATAATGCTTCTGCTTTTAAGAAATATACCTCATCAATTCGCTCATCATTAGGAAAGGTATCGGCATACTGCTGATAAAAATCAGCGGCTTTTACAAAAGCAACGATTGCTGCTGCACTATTTTCAGAAGCCTTATCTTTATTTTTAACATCCTTCACATCTACAACTTCATTTTGAGCTGTCTGACCCACACTATAATAATGACGAGCCAACTCATCGAGATAGATTTTTATTGATTTACTGACATCGGCAGGCATGCCTCCACGATTGCCTTCAAAATTTGAATGCAAACCATATGCGTTAACATAAGCTTCTTTCTCGGTTAAGACTTGCCGTGGGAATCCGCCCTTGTTGTAAGCCTCAATAAGCTTCTCATGTAACAGTGGAGCTTTAATTGAATTTTTATGATTATTAACAAACAATCTAAAAGCATTGGCGGAATATTCATACAATTCTTTTTCGAGATAATACTCCCCCATACTGTCATAAATCATCCATACGTAATTTTTGTCCGCGATAGATGGCAAAGTGGCTATTGCATCCGCCCCACCTAGCCGATCCAACGTCAGCGTTGTAGAGTGAAGCGTGTCCTTAACTAATGGTTTTTCAGCCTTCCCCAAGGCCTCCAAAGATACTTGATTCGCCAACAATTGATCCAGCACGAAAGCAAATGCATTTAAACTATTATTATATTGAGCTTGTTTATAATAAGCCCAACCCAACATGTAGTGCGCATTAATCGCCAACTTCGATTTATCTAATTGTGTGACAGCAAGATAGGATCGCTCAGCTCTCACATAGTCATTTTTATTAAAATAGATATCGCCTGCACGAAAATATGCTTCTGCAATATTGGCATACCCAGGATGCCTACTCGTAAGTTCCGATAACATTTTTAATGCTTCTTCCTGATTTCCTTCCATATCATAAGCTTTTGCTAATTGATAAAGAACTTCAGCGTTATCAGGCGAATCAGGATATTTCTCTAAAATATTACGATAAGCTTTTATCGCGTCAACATAATAACTTTTCTTTTGTTTTTGTTCATTTTCATCATGAACACCTTCCATCATATATACATCAGCAATACGACGTTCAATTTGTTCCTTGATTTGTTTGTCTTCAAATAAATCAATAATTTCTTTATATTCGGCGCGAACTTCTTGATGATTAAGATTTTTAAATTCTATATTTTCTGCTTTTTCAGGTGTGTATTTTAACGAACCTAAGGTGTTCGTTTTATTTGAAGAACAGCTATCCAATAAAACTATGATGCTGACAAAGAGTATTCCGCAATTTATTACTTTCATTTTTTCTCACCCTTTAAATCTATGCCTGCATCTTTCCCAGTTGATTTTGCTTTTTCAAGCGATAACAAAGTCATATCATATAATCTCGCCTTAGCTAACCGCGACTGTGCCGAATAATAACGCATACGCTCTTCATGTTGATCTAATTCAACTTTTATTAAACTTCGCATAATCGTTTCAAATTTTAAAATAAGCTTTTCGGTTACTAGTAGTTGCTTTTTGATTTCTTCATGCTTATCGGAAACCATTTTTTTATAATCGACGGGTTGCTCATAAGGTTTATTATAATATTTTAGCTTGGTGACCTTATCATTTAAAAATTGCAGCTCATGGTCCGTAGTACTCATTAGCGTTTTCAATCTATTTTGTTCAATTTCACTCAACGCAAGCGAATTTAGTTTTAGCTCGGAATTTTGCTCTGCAAAAAGAGTATTAAAATTAACAATTTTTTCAAAAACATCTTTAAAAGAATCGCTATATTTTTTCTTATCCGCATTTTCCAAAATCAACCTATGCTCGTCCGCTTGAATTGACCAGTACTTAAGATTTTCTTCAATGGCATATAAATCTGCCAACTCACGAAGAGATTCATGAAATGGGTGGCTCGCCATCAAGTCGATAAGAAATGGGGTCAATTTTTTGTAGTCGACCGAAGGTGCGGCGCCATACCAATCCGTATCATCCATAATGACTTTAAGGTTAGCGATAAACTCCCTGGGTACGTCTTGATTATTGATAACTAGTCGCGCCTCAGCAACCATATCAATTCCTACTTTAAATTCTTTTTCTGCAAGCAAATTACTTTTTAAAGCTTTTCTAAGCGCACCATCTTCTTCGTATACGTGCGCGAGCAAAACCTTTGCCTCTTGCACTTCAGGGATAGCAATTGAACGTTTGTTTAAAATTTCTAATGCCGGCAATGCCTCTTTAAACTGTTTTAAATTGATCGCAGCCCATGCGTAAGAAAGAAGCGCGCGATTCGAATAAAGTCCGGTAGTGCGGATAGCCGTTAAATATTTCCACGCCTGAGGGAGATTGCCATGCTTAATCGCTAATTCAGCCAAGCCATGCCTGGCGCGATCCGCCAGCACCGATAACTCTTCACTTGTGCCTGAATACTCTGTTACTTTTTCTAAATTTTTGACCGCCAAAGCAAGCTGTCCATCTTTAAGCTCTATGATGGCCAAATTGAATATTAGATAAGGAAGATACGAATTATCTTTTGCAGCGCTTTTAATTGTGTTTTCTATGATAGCTAAATGATCGCCACTGTTGCCGAGCAAAGTGGCTAAATAATGATAATCCGTATGCAGATCATCAGGCATTTTCCCTTTAATTTTCTCAAGGGAGTTTTTTGCATTCACTAAATCTGATTTGTTATAGAATAATTTTGCAAGATAAAACCAAGCTCTATTTCTTATTTCCTCTGAAGAATTAGCGTCTAACAATTGATCAAATATTTTTTTTGATTCGTCTGTCATGCCATATGACAGCAGCATACCGCCCTTTAACACTTGACCTAATGGACTTTTTGCTAAACTGTTTTGGATAGCTTGCGCGTACTCTTGCTCAATTAAAGCGGAAAAATAATCATGCTGATAAAAATCAAATAAAATAACGCCGTATTCCAATTCCTGGGTTGATTGAACATTTGAACTAACGGCATTGACGACCTGACACTGCATAGCCATAAAACATAGTGCTGCAACAAATCTAGCAACTAACGATAGCTTTTTATCAACAAGCATTGCTTTTACCACTTTATAGTGCATTGGATTACCACTGTTTAATGCTAAAAACTGGTTCTTGGGTAACACTATCATCGCTTATCGCAACTTCTAAATATTCGCCGGCAGGCCCTTTCTCAAATTCAATGGTTGATGCTCGTTTATAATCGCGCCCACTTGGCCCAACGCCGGTAAAAAATAACGTTGCCGAATGTTTTCCTTCGTTCAAATTGGTAATATAAAATTTTTGAACACCGCCACGAATCAATGCTTGTCGCTGTTTTTCTGAATAAATGTTAGCTGCCACGAATTTATCGTCAAGCTTTAACTTAATACCTTCAAGAGTAAAAAATTGACCTGAACTTAAAGAAATGAATACGGAATATTTGGTACTGGATGGGAATAGCAACTTTTCTTCCATCAACCGTAAATCTTTATTAAGATCGATGACTTGCCGCTTTAAATCCTGAATGTTTTTTGAAGCTTTTTTTACTTCTGTGTTTGCATCAGCTGTTACGGTCGAACCCTTCTCGCCAGATATAGTTGTTTTTTTATCCGCTACTGAATCGGTCCATTTATCTTCCGCGGGCACAGGCGCATCCGCCGCGTATAAACATCCACTCGACATGGCCAACGTTAGGAAAACAGAACCAATGGACACATTGAAAAGTACGTTTTTACAGGTCATAAATTAGCTCACAAATAGCAATTCGGGATATATAAACCAGAACTAACACCAAAAAACCAATATACCCAACTAACAAAAAGAGTATGTGTTAATTTTTTAAAACCAGTACATCAGTCACATTGAGTTTTCCAAGGATTAGAAACTCATCACAAAATTAGATCGAAGGGGGGTCTTTTAGAACTACTTTGTGAAGTTATGAAACTGGAGAGACCTTCTGATTACGTTAGACTTAAGTGTTGTAGACCATAAATCATTAAATTGCCACCTTAAACAATTATTCATCCCGCAAAATAATAGAACGCCTGGCCTTGATAGAGGAGCGAATGGTTTTTTCGTCTAAACGTTTTTGTTTTGAAGAAAAAGTGGGCTTGGTAGCATGGCGCATTTTTTGAACTTTAATGGCGCCTAAAATAATTTCTTGCAGACGTAAAAGTGCATCTTCGCGATTACTTTCTTGCGTACGATGACGCTGCGCCTTAATAATAAGCACGCCTTCATTTGAAATACGATTGTCATCCAACGCGAGTATTCTGGCTTTATAAAACTCACTTAACGATGAATTGGGGATATCAAAACGCAAATGTATCGCACTCGACACTTTGTTGACATTTTGCCCACCAGCACCTTGAGCACGCATAGCCGTGAGTTCAATTTCATGCAGGGGAATTTGAATATGAGAATTTATACGCAACACGGCGGTATTACTCAACCAAAGGAACTACCAGTATACGTAAAGGTTGCCGATCGTCTACCAAAACAGGTTGTAAACGGCTATCCAAGCGGGTTTGGTATGCATGCCAACGCACAATAACGGCGCCGACCATCAAACCACCTAATGCCCAGAACACGCTAACACCATCACTTGCCGCTTGCTGATGAGCAATCGTTGTTGCTGCCAACATAGTAAGCAATGGTGCCAGGTAAATAAACAATGCTCCTCGTGCAATAACATCTTCCGGAACACCAATTTTCACTTCATCGCCAACGCAGTAATTGCTTGAATTGCGCCCGTCCAATAGAACCCACAATCTGGAAGCACTACTACCAAATCTGGCAAGCAAACTATGGCCACAGCCTTTTTGCGCCTGACAAGAGCCACAAGTAGAACGCTGAATAGTTTCTACCCACAGACCTTGCGGCTCTATGGCAATTATGCGGCCATTTTCGAGAATCATTGATGCACCTCAACTGCTAATAACAGAACAATTTACAGCCCTGATATATTCTGCGCAATTTTTGTAGCAGCGGCGACAGGAATTTCACCCACAACACTAACACGGTAGGTTGAATTTTTGTATATTAAGCGAGACATGTAGGCAAGGGTTGCACCACTCTGCCCTACCCCTTCGGGAACAACACCAGTTACTGGCTCTAGAAAAATACTGAATGTGGTTAAACCATCAGTATACATAAGCATATCCTGGCCATTGGTTAACTTGCGCTGGCCGGCAAACTCAAAGCCCGGTGGCACCCAAGCTACCTGCCACACGTCTGGCTTACCAAATTCAGTTGGATTACACGGCGTTACATTCGCAAGCACTTTATGCTGATGCGATGAAGCTATTGTGTGCTCCATTTGACGAACATCAGGATTTAACTCAATAGAGACAAATTGATAGCGCTCTAGTGGATGAGCATTTTCATCGATAAGCCAGGATTTAAGCACCAAACCGGTTTCTTCATCAATACTAAGAAAATAGCCGTAGCGATAGGAATCTTTAGGAATCACCAGCAACACTCTTGCTAGCCTACCCGCGACACGTTCTTGACCGCGAATTTCAAATTGGTACAGATCATTGAGATTAATCAGTGATTTGCCGATCTTAGCAAAACTGCCTTGCAACAACTTATGGCCCATTGCATTGCAATCAACAGGCTGACCTTCGCGTAAAATTTCACGCTCGGGGCCGTTCAAAAACATAAGGCGATCATGCTCTTGACCATTGTCAATCCAATGATCAATTTTAAAACTCTGCAAAGCAATTCTAGTTTGGTTTTGGTAGGTAAACGTACCGCGATAATTAATATGCGAAGCATCTTGAGACATCTTAATGAGCAATGCTTGAACATCAGGCGAGGGAAGCGATAAAGCAGAGGATGTTTGGCTTTGAGCGTGCACATTTGTGGTTAAGGCCAACAACATACTAGCCAATAACCACAAGCTTAGTTTCGACATAAAATCATTCTTCATCCGTTATGATCACGCGCGCATAAGGTAAAACACCTTGACCAGAGTTCAATGCAGCATTATCAGAATGAGCTTGAATCATTTGATTCACATAACGAGTCACTTCTTCTTCCGATACCATTGTAGTAGCTGCGGCTGCATTGGCAGTAACTGCCTGGCGCGGTTGAAACATAACACGACGATTTTCCTGCGGGCGGGTTTCATAGCCGGTCTGCAAGGCAACTGTGCGAGTATTAATTGCAGGTCCATTAATACCTGAGGGTAACACGGGAGCGATAGGTGCCGAAATCACCGTATTATTGCTTGCCAGGTCAGTTCCATGAGATGAAGTATTATTATATTGCTGCACACTTATAATCATACCGCCAGCAACAGAAGCGACTAGTGCTACACGGCCTAATTGATGCCACCAGCCCTGCTGAGGTTTTACAACAACAGATTGTTCTTCAGCTGCAATAGCGGCACTCACACGAGCGGCAAAATCTGGTAACACGATTGTGGATTGAGAAGTTTGCTCGCCGCGCAAAACAGCACTTACCATTTGGTAACGTGCCCAAGTCGCTTTGATGTCAGGATCTTGTTCACTGACTTTCAGTATGCGCTGTAATTCAAGCTCCGATGCCTGATTATCCATCAGCGCTGAAATAGATTCAGCGAGAGATTGTGGAAGGTTTTGCTCACTCATTGAGGGTTACCTGTAAATTTGAAAATACTAAACATAGTTGCTACACATTATTGGTTGCTACATATTATTGCTATCAAAGATTAAAGCTTCGAAGATTATTGATTAGCTGTGTATGTGACTTGGATGCACAGAAAAAGTTCAGCACCATGTTTACAATTTTACTTAAGCCTAAAACATAAGAAGTACGTCGCCAATAAAACTAATCCATCAAGGGCTGAATCCTTTTATCAATCGCTTCGCGTGCGCGAAAAATACGCGAACGCACTGTACCTATCGGGCACTCCATCGTTTCGGCAATTTCTTCATAACTCAATCCATCAATTTCACGCAAGCTAACAGCCATGCGTAAATCTTCCGGTAAATCGCGAAATGCCTGATCAATAACTGACTGCAACTCATCGCGCAATAAATTGCGCTCTGGTGTGTTCATCTCATGCATAGCTTCATTGCCAGAGTAAAACTCAGCGTCATCCACCTCTACATCACTGGCGGGTGGGCGCCGATTGCGCGCCACTAAATAATTCTTAGCGGTATTAATGGCGATGCGATACATCCACGTATAAAACGCACTTTCACCACGAAAATTTGGCAATGCCTTATAGGCTTTTATAAAGGCATCTTGGGCTACATCTTGTACTTCTGAATGATCACGAATAAAGCGGCTAATAACCGCAAAAATCTTGTGTTGATACTTAAGCACTAACAAATCGAAGGCTCGTTTATCGCCTTTTTGAACACGCTCTACCAATTGTTGATCGACATCAGGCGCTAGCTCCGCTGTCATTGTATAACCCCCAAGTGCTCCAGCAGTCCAAGCTGCCAGAACTATTAAAACAATATTGCTGCTTTATTTATAAAGCCTGACGTGTATTTATAAAGCCTGACGCGTATTTATAAAGGATAAATACAAACCTTGCTCATTTATTGCATCCATTGACTCAACGCTAATGTAAAAGTTCCAGCACCTAAGTTGATTCAGGCGACGGTAGCATGACCAGACTGGATGGGTTCTATATACTGTGCGTAGCTTACCTTTTATTTGCCCTCTTGTAGACATTCTCTATGGCCTTATCCTACTCACACGATGTTCTTGTCATTGGCTCAGGTGCAGCCGGCCTAACACTTGCGTTAAGCCTGGCCCAACACGCCAAAGTAGCAGTGCTTAGCAAAAACGCTTTAAACCAAGGCTCAACCTGGTTTGCACAGGGTGGCATAGCAGCGGTATTGGATGATCAAGACTCCATTCAAGCTCATGTGGCGGACACGCTTAATGCGGGTGCAGGTCTGTGTCATGAAGATGCGGTGCGCTTTACCGTTGAAAATAGCAAATCCGCGATTGAATGGTTAATCCAACAAGGTGTAAGTTTTACCAAAGAAAGTGGTACGGAAGATTATCATCTCACCCAGGAAGGCGGCCACAGCCATAGGCGAATTATTCACAGCGCCGACGCGACCGGTCGCGCTGTACACAGCACGCTAATTGATCAGGTCAAGCAACAACCTAATATTGATTTATTTGAAAACCATATTGCGGTTAACCTGATTACTCAAGCCGATGCAAGTTCGCGCACACTGCGCTGCACCGGTGCCTATGTGCTCAATAATCAAAACGGTGATGTGCATGTATTTCAAGCAAAAGTAGTGGTGCTCGCGTGCGGTGGTGCAAGTAAAGTATATCTCTATACCACCAATCTAGATGGTGCGAGTGGTGATGGCATCGCCATGGCATGGCGTGCGGGTTGTCGCATCGCCAATATGGAATTCAACCAATTTCATCCAACTTGTTTATATCATCCGCAAACTAAAAATTTCTTAATCAGTGAAGCCTTGCGTGGCGAAGGAGCTGTATTGCGCTTGCCGAACGGCGAACGTTTTATGCCACGTTTTGACGAGCGCGCCGAACTGGCGCCGCGCGATATTGTGGCACGTGCTATCGATTACGAAATGAAACGTTTGGGTTGTGATTGTTTGTACCTCGATATCAGCCACAAATCATTTGAATTTATTACTGAACATTTCCCAACCGTGTATGCCCGATGCCTTGAATTAGGCATCGACATCACCAAACAACCTATACCTATAGTACCGGCTGCACACTATACCTGCGGCGGTATTGTAGTAAATAAAGAGGGACATACCGACTTACAAAATCTTTATGCTATTGGCGAAACATCCTTCACCGGTTTACATGGCGCAAACCGTCTAGCGAGCAATTCACTGCTGGAATGCGTTGTTTATGCCCAGTCTGCAGGCCAACGTATTTTAAAAACGTTACCCAATATCATTACACCAGACGCTTCAAAGCATTGGGATACTTCACGCGTAACCGATTCAGATGAAGATGTTGTTATCTCGCATAACTGGGACGAATTGCGTCGTTTCATGTGGGATTACGTTGGCATTGTGCGCACCCATAAACGTTTAGAGCGTGCGTGGCATCGAATTAAATTATTGAAAAAAGAAATTGCAGAGTATTACAGCAACTACAAAGTCAGCAGTGATTTAGTAGAGTTACGCAACCTCAGTACCGTGGCCGAATTAATTATTCGCTCGGCGCTGGAGCGCAAAGAAAGCCGTGGCTTGCATTACTCACTCGACTACCCGGAAAAATCTTCCATTGCGCGCGACACTATTTTGGTGCCCACAAATTTTGCTGCGCAAGATATTGTCGTCAGTAAAGAATAAGTAACAACTTATGATCACGAGTGATGTGCTTGCTAGCAAGTCATTTTAAACACGTCATCAACCACACTCGCAAACGCCGCCAATCTTCTTTAGTCAATGAATCAGGCAATGCAATCAAATAATGCAGATTGCGAGTTAAGGTTTCGCGCAAGGGAATCACTATCACCCATGACCATAGCAATATTTCATCGTTGGGAGTCACTGAAAATTCGCCCTTGCTGGTTTTTAAACGCCAATTATTTTGTTTGATTTCAAACTGCATAGGTGCCGCGTTTTTGGCTTGCCAGCTTTTATAAATAGCGACGCCGATCAAAAACGCAAACACTAGCCACAATAAAATCCAATAAGCCGCAGCAAAAAAAAATGGTAACAGTGCAATAAACGCAAAGACAAGCATCGCACTATAAATTATTAATTGTGCTTGCCATAAATAACGAGAAGGAAGAACAGTCACCGCCGCCAGATCAACGCTAACAACAGGTTTTTCTACAGACGAAGGTGTAGGCGGCTGTTTATTTTGTTGGCGGCTGTAAGCCAGTATTCGTTCTAACAAGGTCGACAATCCTTTGTAGCTGGGAATTTTGTGGGTCTTCACGACGCATAAACCATGCAAACATATCTTGATCTTCGCACTCTAAAAGCTGCCAGTAACTTTCTTTATCTGCTTGCGCCAAGGTAGGATAAATATTGTCCAAAAACGGCAACAAAATCAAATCCAACTCCAACATACCGCGACGGCTACTCCAAAACAAACGATTTCTTTCCACAATATTTACCTGGCGCTACTTAAATGTTTTCGCAATTATACTGCCTTCTAGCATTAAGAGCCCAGATCTCTACATTACTGCAGGATTATTTATTAGGATACACTTAGCTTTTTAATGCCCGGCCTTTCAAGAGTCACTTTCTGGAGTTTGCAACGTGTCCGACTGGAATTCATTTTTATTAGCTCAAGGTGCGCGCACCGATACACACAATAATATCGATGTTAACTATCCCGAACTTAACTCACCCGACCTTAATTCAGAGCCTACCTATTTAATAGCTTTACAGCAGCAGGGGCTATTGAGTATCAACGGCACCGATGCCGCTAAATTTTTGCAAGGTCAAATTACCTGTGATGTTAACGAACTCGCAAATAACACTACACGGCTGGGCGCGCAGTGCAATATTAAAGGCCGTATGCTGCTGTGTTTTCGCGCGCTGCAAACGTCTAACGAACAAATTATTTTACGTATGCAACCAGGCTTGATAACAAAGGGCATTGTTAGCTTTGGTAAATACATTGTGTTCTCTAAAGCAAAATTAGCAGACATAAGCCAAGACTATCGTTGTGTGGGTATTGCTGGTAGCAACGCCAGTCAGATTGTCGCAGATGTTTTAGGAGTCAGTATCGCTACCGATGACGAATGGCAATTAGCTGGCAATAGTATTGTTATTCGCCTCAATGCAAACCGTTTTGAATGCTGGCTAGACGTGAATGAGGCAGAACAAACCTGGCAAAAATTAGCAACTCACTGCGTTATGGCTGGGCAAAATGTTTGGACATTACTCAATATTCAAGCAGGTTTAGGCGATATTACGCCTGAGACCTTTGAAGCTTTCACGCCACAAGCCATTAATTTGCAACTCGTTAATGGCATCAACTTTCGCAAAGGTTGTTACACCGGGCAAGAAATTGTGGCGCGTTTACATTATCGCGGCAACCTTAAACGCCACATGTACCGATTTGAATTTGCACTTGATGGCAATGAACTTGCAACATCAGCTGCGCTACCTGAAGCGGGCAGTGAGTTACATAACAGCGAAGGAAAAGTGGTCGGTGAAATTGTTATTGCGGCAAAAAAAACAGCATCCACTGGCGAGCTGCTAGCAAGCGTAGTGGATGATC
>JAYTSJ010000216.1:0-3477 GCA_043745725.1 Gammaproteobacteria bacterium
GCCGTAGATAAAGGCTTGCGTGATTTGCGACTCAAGCGGCGCTAATACCGCTTTAATGGCATCGCCTATGCCAAAGGTTTTGCGAACTATGGCGACTAAATCTTGAAAAATGGGGCACTGCTGGTTGGCTTGGTAATGGTTTTGATTACCCTTCTGTGTTTGCAGCAGCAAACCTGCCGCCAACATGCGCTCCAGTTCACGCATGACCGTGCCCTTACCTAAACCCACCCAACGAATTATTTCATTGGTAAAGTAGCTCTGATCAGGCTTACCAAACAGCAAGCCAAGCACCTTTTGCTGAGTTTTGCTGAAAAGCGCATCCCCCAAGCTGGTTTTGTGTGTTGCGATCATCACCATCGACAAAGCCTTTGATTTATTTAAGTCCCAATATGGGAACTATAATACCCATATTGGGGGTTTTCAAGTACATCCTACTAAACTTGTCCCGCTATACAACACGCTGTAGATTTGCGTTTAAAACTGACCCACTAAACCACTATATTTGCGTCGAAAACTGACCCACGTAAACAGACTATCCTGCTTATTTTTTAAGCGGGAGATAGGAGTGATTAACGTGGCCATTTTGAGCAGCATTCGACGTTGGTATTTCCGCGACAAACTCTCACTTAGAGAGATTGCACGCCGTACCGGTTTTTCCCGCAATACCGTTCGCCGTTATCTCCGTGGTGAGATCAATGAACCGCTTTATCCCAAGCGACAGACGCCCACTAAACTCGATGCCTTTGCCGATAAGCTGGCGCAGTGGTTGAGTGATGCTGTGCGAACATCCCGCAAGCAACGCCGCGCCTTAAAACAAATGCATGCCGATCTCTGTGCTCTTGGCTACCAGGGCTCCTATGATCGTGTGGCGCTATTTGCACGTGAGTGGCGTCGGCAACAGTTGGAATTAAGCAAAGGCGCCAGTAAGCACACTTATATCCCTTTGCAGTTCAAACCCGGCGAAGCGTTTCAGTTTGATTGGAGCGAAGACTGGGCGGTGATTGCCGGTGAACGCGTTAAGCTGCAAGTCGCGCATTTTAAGCTGAGTTATAGCCATGCTTTCTACGTCCGTGCTTACTTGCTGCAAACCATGAGATGTTATTTGATGCTCACCACCATGCATTTACGGTATGGGGTGGGATTCCGCAACGCGGTATATACGACAACATGAAGACCGCTGTTGATAAGGTAAAGCGCGGTAAACAGCGCGATGTAAATGCTCGCTTTTCATCAATGGTTAGTCACTATCTTTTCGATGCCGAGTTTTGCAATCCCGCCTCCGGTTGGGAGAAAGGTCAGATCGAGAAGAATGTGCAGGATGCACGGCGACGACTTTGGCAGAAGGTACCCGCACAGCCTTCGTTGGTGGCGCTAAACGATTGGTTGAGTGCGCGCTGCATTGAGCTTTGGAATGAATCCACACATCCTACCGAGGCTATGACGATCCAGGCAGCACTGGATCATGAACGTACTTTCCTGATGCCCACTGGCCAAACCTTTGATGGCTTTGTCGAGCAGACCAAGCGCATCTCGCCGACCTGCTTAATCACCTTCGAACGCACGCGTTACAGTGTTCCATCCTCGTTTGCGAATCGCCCTGTGAGCTTGCATATTTATCACGATCATCTGGAGGTGATTGCCGAAGGCAACATCATCGCTATTCACACACGCCTGTTTAACCGCAAACACGTACACATGACGACGGTCTATGACTGGCGACATTACCTCTCGGTGTTGCAGCGCAAGCCTGGTGCAATCCGTAATGGCGCGCCTTTCGCAGAATTACCGAAAGCCTTCCAAACACTGCAAGCCATTCTGTTAAAACGTTTAGGGGGTGATCGCGAGATGGTGGATATTCTGGCGTTGGTGTTACTGCACGATGAACAAGATGTGCTGACCGCCGTCGAGTTAGCGCTTGAAACCGGAGCACCCTCAAAGCAGATCGTGATGAATATTTTAAGTCGATTGCTGGAGGGAACGCCCATCGCACCGGTTGAAGTGCCGCCTACATTGGCATTGCGGATCGAACCTCTCGCCAACGTTACGCGCTATGACAATTTGAGAACACAAGGAGAGCAGCATGTTCACTAACCCCATGATCCCAACATTAAAATCACTCAAGCTCTACGGCATGGCCCACGCGCTTAGCGATCTTGCAGAACAAGATTCACCAGCGTTTCAGGCCAGTACGGGCATTCTCGATCATCTGCTCAAGGCGGAGTTGGCTGAACGTGAAGTGCGCTCGGTGGCCTACCAACTTAAAACCGCCAAGTTCCCGGCCTACCGCGATCTAAGTGGCTTCGACTTTGCCAGCAGCATGGCTAACGAAGCGCTTATCCGCCAACTGTGTGCGGGTGACTTTATGGATACCGCGCAGAATGTTGTCTTTGTTGGTGGCCCAGGAACGGGTAAAACTCATCTCGCTACCGCCATCAGCATACAAGCCATTGAACATCTTCATCGTCGCGTTCGCTTCTTCTCCACCATCGAATTAGTGAATGCGTTGGAGAAAGAAAAGCAGCAAGGCAAAGCAGGACAAATTGCAGCACGACTCACACATGCAGATTTGGTTATTTTAGATGAAATGGGTTATCTGCCCTTCAGTCAAACCGGCGGGGCATTGTTGTTCCACTTGATGAGTAAGTTGTACGAATGTACCAGCATGATCATCACCACCAACCTCAGCTTCGCAGAATGGTCGAACGTATTTGGTGATGCGAAGATGACAACGGCGTTATTAGATCGCGTAACACACCACTGCCATATTGTTGAAACTGGCAATGATAGCTATCGTTTTAAAGAGAGTTCAAACCAACCGAAAAAGGAGAAAAAGACACCGACTTATCCACAACCCAAACCCGTAAACTAAATCCATTAGGGTGGGTCAATTTTCAACGCAAATGGTGGGGCAGTTTTAAACGCAAATCAACAATTAGAACTTTTCTTTTCACTTGGAAGTTGATTTTTTTCTACCATTACAGACTCCTTACTAAGATTTATACCAATAAAAGTTACTAATAATAAAATAGCAAACGAAACAAAAATTCCGCTGGAAAAATTCAATACGGCATTTACAGATTTATAAATATTTTGTTTTCAAAAGCTTCTTCATTTCCATGCTTGTAATATTCTCTTGCTTTTTCAAGCTCGTTATTAATTGCCATATTTCCGATAGAATATGCAAGGATTGATGCGATAATAACTGCAACTAGAAAAACCCAAGAAAGATATAAAAGCCAAGTATGGCAAGCTGTAGAAACTTTAACTAAATCTTTTACGATTATTAAAGAGAAACCTAATGTAGCTGTTGAAAGAGCCAATACTGTTTTATCGTAGTTTTCTGTATTTGATAGATCCCTTTTTAACAAATCATCCCTGAACTTATCAAACATCTGATCGGCCAACTTCTGATCTTCTTCTGATCTAGGCATAATTTTCTCTTTTATAACGCCGAGCTAAACGGCAGTTTGTAAGTTG
>JAYTSJ010000217.1:0-3191 GCA_043745725.1 Gammaproteobacteria bacterium
ATTTGGGGCATGCGCAAAAAATCTGTGGGCTTGCTCGGTAACGTAGCAGGTGAAATTCGCCCCATTCCCTTTGTAGAAGACACTGCTGTACCACCGGAAAATCTCGCCGATTATATTCTGGAATTTCGCGAAATTTTAGATGGATATAATTTGAAGTATGGCATGTTCGGCCATGTGGATGCCGGAGTGTTGCACGTGCGCCCCGCAATCGATATGAAAGATCCCGAGCAAGAAAAGCTGGTGCGCATCATTAGCGATAAAGTTGCAGCACTCACCAAAAAATATAATGGCCTGCTCTGGGGCGAACACGGTAAAGGCGTGCGCTCTGAATACGCACCAACATTTTTTGGTGAACTCTATCCACAATTACAACGCATTAAAGCCTGCTTTGATCCACACAATCAATTAAACCCTGGCAAAATTGCAACACCATCAGCTGATGTTGAGTTATTAAAAATAGATGGCGTAACAACGCGCGGACAAAGCAATCGAAAAATCCCTGTGCAAGTGTGGGAAGGTTATAGCGAAGGCATGCATTGCAATGGTAATGGCTTGTGTTACAACTGGAACCCGAACGATGCCATGTGTCCGTCATGGAAAGCTACTCGCCAACGTGTGCAATCGCCACAAGGTCGCGCATCATTAATGCGCGAGTGGCTGAAACAAATGAGCGAGCGTGGCGTAAACCCCATCACAGAAAGTGCCGCCATAAAACACAGTAATTTTTTATTCACTCTACCCTCACGCATTCTCAATACGCTTGGTAAGCGCAGTGGTAATTATGATTTTTCTCATGAAGTGCATGAATCCATGATGGGTTGCCTTGCCTGTAAATCCTGCGCTGGGCAATGCCCCATTAAAGTAGATGTGCCCGAATTGCGTAGCAAATTTTTAGAATTATATTACAGCCGTTATATGCGGCCGCTTAAAGATTATTTTGTTGGCGGTTTGGAGTTTATGATTCCTACTTTAGCGCGCATACCTTGGCTATATAACGCCGTTATGAAACCGCGTTTTATACAGACCATTATGAAGCATGTTGTGGGGATGGTGGATAGCCCCCTGCTAACGGGAATAAATTTAACCAGTGAATTGAATAAATTAAATATTAAATTTGCAACACTAGAAAATATTGCGCTGTTAACACCAGCACAAAAACAAACTGCAGTAATTTTTGTACAGGATGCTTTCACCAGTTATTTCGAAACACCGGTGGTAATCGATTCATTAAGAATGCTGCAATTATTGGGTTTTACGCCTTTAGTTGCCCCCTTCAAACCCAATGGCAAGCCGCTACAAGTTCACGGGTTTTTAAAAGCTTTCGCTAAAGCTGCGGATATTAATGCAACGTTACTGAATGGTTTAGCTGCATCCGGCATCCCCTTAATCGGATTAGACCCAGCCATGACGCTTGCCTATCGTGGCGAGTATAAAAAAGTATTGGGCGATAAAGCACCCAATGTTTTGCTAATACAAGAATGGTTGGTTACACAAAAAGAAATGCTCTGCAAATATACGGAAAATTTTAACCGCGGCGAATATTCATTGCTGGCACATTGCACCGAAAAAACCAACGCCGTTAGCTCAGTAAAAGATTGGCAAACCGTTTTCGCACAACTGGGGCAGGATTTGAAATTGATTGAAACGGGCTGTTGCGGAATGTCTGGCACTTTTGGTCATGAAACGGTAAATGTTACAACGTCGAAAAAAATCTATCAATTATCGTGGACTCAAGCTGTTAATGATCCAAAAAATCGCGGCACTTTAACTGCAACAGGTTATTCTTGTCGCAGCCAAACTAAACGTATGGATAACGTGAAGCTTCCACACCCACTACAAATACTCTTAACGCAAAGTCGATTAAAATAGATATATTAAAAAGCCCCGATAAAGGGGCCTAATAATTTTTAAATGATTACTTTTGTCGTTTTAATACGACGAGTGCAGATTGCATTTGTGTTTGGTTAATACTAACCAGCTCCCAACCTTCCCGGCCTAAATCATTTAATGCATGCTCTAATGCCTCAGCATCCAGAGTTCCAGTAAAAAATGAACGTTTTGTATACTTAAGCGTTTTATATTCCCAGCGCATATTTTTCCTGCCTCTTAAAATTTTATTTAATCTACAGCTTCATCATCAGCCGCAATATCAATCGGCGTAATTTCAGTCACCATTTTTTGCACTAACTTTACTCGCCCACTTTTAACCAATGCTTCACGCAGAACATACTCAATTTGCGCATTTAAACTGCGCAAATCATCATCGGCCCAGCGTTGTAACGCAGCCAAAACTTGTTCGTTGATTCGCAGCGGGTAAGCTTTTTTTGACACAATAATTACTCAGATTTAAACAATATCATTAATAAATTGAACCAGCATTAATCACCGGCTTCACTTGATGATCGCCACACAGAACCACCAATAAATTACTCACCATTGCCGCTTTGCGCTCGGCATCCAATTCAATGGTGCCCAGCTCTGCCAATTGGGCTAACGCATCGGACACCATTCCCACCGCACCCTGCACAATAATTCTACGCGCCGCCAGGATTGCACTGGCCTGTTGGCGCTGCAACATAGCTTGCGCAATTTCTGGTGAATAAGCCAAATGACTTAAACGTGTTTCCATCACTTCCACGCCCGCTTTTTGCAGGCGATCCTGTACTTCTATTTTAAGTTTTTTAGCAATCGCGTTTGAGTCACTGCGTAAGGATAAACGCTCATCTTCCTGATCATGCTCGTAGGGATAACTTGTTGCCAAATTACGCAACGCGGCTTCACTTTGAATGGTCACATAATTTTCGTAGTTATCCACTTCAAATACGGCCTCTGCGGTATCCACAACACGCCATACAATAACCGCAGCAATTTCAATGGGATTACCATTGGCATCGTTTACTTTTAATCGACCGCTTTCAAAATTGCGAACTCGTAAACTAATCGCCGTCATCGAATATAAGGGATTAGCCCATTGCAAACCGGCAGTCCGATCAGTGCCGATGTAACGTCCAAATAATTGGATAACTTTACCCTGATTAGGGTTTACTAAATAAAACCCCCACCAACAAATTATCAAAACAAAACCAACGATAATATCTATCAGCAGCAAAAGTGGTGACAACTCAAACGCAACAAACACGGTTGCAGCCAGAGCTACCAACAAGACAAATACCATGAGATAACCAGAAGTA
>JAYTSJ010000218.1:0-18737 GCA_043745725.1 Gammaproteobacteria bacterium
GTTTCAACGGCGCGCAATGAAATCACCCAGGAATAACGACGACCATCACCTACAACACCCACTGATTTTACTGGCAAGAACACGGCAAAAGCCTGGCTGGTTTTTTGATACCAACCAGCGGCGTGTAATTCTTCGAGAAAAATGGCATCAGCTTCTCGCAGAATATCCGCGTATTCTTTTTTCACTTCACCAAGAATGCGCACCCCCAAACCTGGGCCTGGGAAAGGATGACGGTAAACCATGTCGTAAGGCAAACCTAATTCCAAACCAATTGCACGCACTTCGTCTTTAAATAATTCGCGCAACGGCTCAACTAATTTCATCGCCATATTGTCTGGCAAACCACCTACATTGTGATGCGATTTAATCACATGTGCTTTACCGGTTTTTGCGGCGGCAGATTCAATCACATCGGGATAAATCGTACCCTGTGCCAGCCATTTCACATCTTTTAATTTGGTAGCTTCTACGTCGAATACATCAATAAAAGTACCACCGATAATTTTACGTTTTTTCTCCGGATCATTTTCGCCTTTCAATTTATTTAAAAATTGATCTTGCGCATCTGCACGAATAACAGTAACGCCCATATTTTTGGCGAACATATCCATCACTTGATCGCCTTCGTTTTTACGTAGCAATCCGTTATCTACAAACACGCAAGTAAGTTGTGTACCTATAGCTTTATGCAAAAGCGCAGCGACTACCGATGAATCCACACCGCCAGATAAACCTAATAATACTTTGTCGGTTCCTACTTGTGCGCGAACTTTTTTAATAGCATCTTCAACAATATTGGCCGGCGTCCACAAAGATTCACAACCGCAAATATTTGCGACAAAATGTTCGTAAATGCGTTTGCCTTGCAGTGTGTGTGTAACTTCGGGATGGAATTGCAAACCGTAGAATTTTTTAGCTTCATTCACCATACCGGCAATGGGGCATGAAGGGGTTGATGCTAACAAACTAAAACCCTGCGGCATTTTAGTCACTTTGTCGCCATGGCTCATCCATACATCTAACAAGGCGCTGCCATCTGCAGCAAGATGATCTTTGATATCTTTTAATAAAGAACTTTCGCCGTGTGCTTTCACTTGCGCGTAACCAAACTCACGCACATTAGAGCCTTCGACCAACCCGCCCATTTGCATGGCCATGGTTTGCATGCCGTAACAAATACCAAGCACTGGCACACCTAAATTAAAAACAATTTCCGGAGCGCGCGGTGAACCTGCATCGAGCGTAGATTCCGGGCTGCCCGCCAAAATAATTCCGCGAGGATTATAAGCGCGAATTTCTTCTTCGCTCATATCCCATGCGCGAATTTCGGAGAAGACACCAATCTCACGCACACGGCGTGCAATAAGTTGCGTATATTGCGAACCGAAATCCAAAATAAGAATGCGCTGTGCGTGAATATCGTGAGTCATGCTAATTCCTGCCAAAAAATAAACAAAAGATAAAATCAATAAAAATGAATTCGGTTTAAATGAAAAACTCGGGCGCACCCGAGTTTTTATTCACAACAAAAAAATGGAATTACTAACGCCCGCCTACCGGATAATTCGGTGCTTCTTTAGTAATTTGCACGTCGTGCACATGGCTTTCACCCATCCCTGCCGAGGTGACGCGAACAAACACGGGTTTAATACGCATAGTCTCTAAATCAGCACAGCCGGTGTAACCCATTGCCGAACGAACACCACCCATCATTTGATGAACTATCGCACTTAATGAACCTTTGTAAGGTACGCGGCCTTCGATACCTTCCGGCACCAATTTTTCCGCACCTTCGTTGGCATCTTGAAAGTAACGATCACTTGAGCCCTGAGTTTGTGCCATGGCGCCGAGCGAGCCCATACCACGATAAGCTTTATAAGTGCGACCTTGAAACAGCTCCACTTCGCCTGGAGCTTCTTCAGTACCAGCAAACATAGAGCCCATCATTACCGCATGAGCACCAGCCACTATAGCTTTGGCGATATCGCCAGAATAACGAATGCCACCATCGGCAATCGCAGGTACACCCGTGCCTTTTAACGCTGCAACTACATTAGCTATAGCCGATACCTGCGGCACACCTACACCGCTGACGATGCGTGTTGTACAAATAGAGCCTGGACCAATACCGACTTTAACGGCATCTGCACCTGCTGCAACCAATGCCAGGGCAGCTTCACCGGTAGCTATATTGCCGCCAATAACTTGTACTTCAGGAAATTTGGTTTTGATGGAACGCACACGGTCGAGTACATTTTTGGAGTGGCCATGCGCGGTATCCACCACCAGCACATCCACACCCGCCTCAACTAATGCAGCAACACGGTCATCCGTATCGCGACTGGTACCGACACTCGCACCCACACGCAAACGGCCTTCAGGGTCTTTACAAGCGCTGGGGTAGCGCTCAGCTTTGTTCATGTCTTTAACAGTAATCAAGCCGCATAATTTAAAGTTATCGTTAACCACCAACACTTTTTCGATGCGATGTTTGTGGAGAAGGTTACGCACTTCTTCAGACGAAGCGCCCTCTTTCACTGTCACTAACTGTGACTTGGGTGTCATGATTTTTGAAACAGTAGCATCCAGATTGGTTTCAAAACGCACATCGCGGCCAGTAACTATGCCAACCAAGTTGCCTTTATCCAGTACCGGCACGCCAGAAATATTATTTTTGCGGGTCAATGCGATCAAATCGCGAACCGTAGCATTGGACTCAATGGTAATAGGGTCTTTCACTACACCAGCTTCAAATTTCTTAACAGCGCGCACTTCAGCCGCTTGTTCTTCAATCGACATACTCTTATGAATGATGCCGATTCCACCTTCTTGTGCAATCGCAATTGCCAAACGCGCTTCGGTCACAGTATCCATAGCAGCCGAAATCAACGGAATATTCAATTGGATGGTGCGCGTTAATTGAGTTCTTAAAGACACATCCTTTGGCGTTACGTCAGAATAACCGGGCACCAACAGCACATCATCGAACGTTAGGGCTTCTTCAGCAATCCGTAACATAGCAACCAACCTTAACCAAAGTGAAAAATAACGAAGAATTATAGCGGCTTAGGCTACATGGGTAAACCTAAACCTTAACGCAACGTGGCTAAAGGCTACCATCACCCAGTTAAGACTCACACCATAAGGGCTACCCCTACAGAATCACTTCACCTAAAATGCCCGCATGACAAATCCCGACTTATTTAAGACCACTATCGAACGCGACGTAATTACTGTTAGCCAGCTTAACCGCCGCGCCAAGCAGCTATTGGAAACGCATATGCCTTTGTTATGGGTAGAGGGCGAACTTTCCAATGTTTCCATTCCCTCTTCTGGTCATTGGTATTTCACGCTCAAAGATAACGAAGCCCAAGTGCGCTGCGCGATGTTTCGCAATCGCAATATGACTGTGCGCTTTAAACCAGAGCAAGGCCAACACGTTTTGATTCGCGCGCGCGTGAGTTTGTATGAAGGCCGTGGCGATTACCAAATTATCGCCGAACATATGGAAGAAGCTGGCGCAGGTGCGCTGCAACGCGCGTTTGAGGAGCTCAAATTAAAACTCGCTAGCGAAGGCTTATTTGATGAGCATATTAAAAAGCCCTTACCAACATTACCAAAACATATTGCGGTAATCACGTCACCAACAGGTGCGGCAATTCGCGATATTTTAAATGTATTGGAACGTCGTTTTCCCAGCATTCCCGTTACCATAATTCCCGTTGCTGTGCAAGGTAAAGAATCTGCACCACAAATTGTTAAAGCAATTGCCTTGGCTAACCGTGCCCGGCTATCTATTAAAAAGTTACCTGATGAAAAGTTATTAGATGAAAATTTATTTGATGTGATTATTCTTACCCGCGGCGGCGGTTCGCTTGAAGATTTATGGCCATTTAATGAAGAGATTGTTGCGCGTGCAATTTATGCGAGCAAATTACCGATTGTGAGTGCCGTAGGTCACGAAATAGATTTTACAATTGCCGATTTTGTGGCGGATTTACGCGCACCTACACCTTCTGCTGCCGCTGAATTAATCACTCCCGATGGCGATGAATGGCTGGATAAATTCATCGGCTTTGAAATATTACTTGAAGAAGCCATTGCGCGAAAATTACAACACTTGCAGCAAAAATTACACTGGTTGCGTTCGCGTTTACGCCATCCAAAACAAAAACTTGAACAACAAGCGCAGCTGCTGGACACATTAGAATTACGCTTAAAAAATACCGCGCAGAAAATACTTACAGCGTATCGCAATCGTTTAAACAACCTGGTTATTCGCCAAAAACCATTGCATCCACAACTGCGCTTACAACAATTGCAAACACGTTTGCAACAGGCACAACAAAATCTTAATAAAGCACAACAATTTACACTCGCACAAAAACAACAAAAATTTAACGCTGCCGTACGTATGCTGAACACACTCAGCCCGCTAAAAACCCTCGACCGTGGTTACGCGATAGTAACTGCCGTGGGCTCACCCATCCCCATTACCAGCAGCTCACAAATTAATATTGGCGATGCGTTAAATACCCGAGTGGCAGAGGGTGAATTTGTTTGTCGAGTGGAAACAGTTTTTCGTAAATAATATTTATTAAAAAATTAGCATTGACCTTGCGAGCCGCCGCCAAGTAATTGAACTAAGGCTACGGCCGCAATTTTTAACCCATCTTTTCCATTAATCTTTGCTGCCACAACCACCGCAACAATTATCTTTATTTTTTATTTCAAGAGTATTTGCAGCATCAGCAACGCAACCGGCTGTTGCACCACCAAAACAAAATAACCCTTTCACAACTTGCCAACTGACTGCTAAAGCACCCACCATAAAAACGACATCACCAATCGTGCGAACCCAACGCAAAGTTTGTAACAAATCTTGCTGCATAAAAGCTTCACTGCGCGCATACCACAAACCCTGAGAAACACTGGCGTAAAATTGAATCAAACCAATCGGCAACAAACTCGTAAACAACATCAAAGCTAAACCGCCGTTAAGCCCCCAGAAACCTACTTTCATTAAACCTTCGCTAAAAACTAATTGCGGGCGAAGGTAACGCAACACCAGCAAAGTAAAACCTAGCGCAAGAAAACCATACACACCAAAAAGCGCTGCGTGCGCATGCGTTGCAGTGGTATTAAGACCCTGAATGTAATAAAGCGCTATAGGTGGATTAATCATAAAACCAAACACACCGGCGCCCAGCATATTCCAGAAAGCTACGGCGATAAAAAATGTTAGCGGCCATTTAATATTTTGCATCCAGGGTGCGCGATTTTTTAATCGCCAATGCTCCCATGCTTCATGCCCCAGCACGACTAAAGGTACAACTTCCAGCGCACTAAATGTTGCACCTACTGCCATCACTGGCGTGGTGGTTCCAGCAAAATATAAATGATGGAATGTGCCCGGAATTCCGCCGAGCATAAACAGCGACGCTGACCCTAAACTTGCACTTGTGGCGAGCCTGCGCGACACCAAACCCATGCTGCAAAAAATAAATGCCAGCGCGGTAGTAGCAAATACTTCAAAGAAACCTTCCACCCATAAATGCACAATCCACCAGCGCCAATATTCCATTACCGAAAGTGTTGTACGCTCGCCATAAAAGAAACCTGCGCCGTAAAATAAACCTATAGCAGCAACAGAAAAAGTGAGCAACGCGAGTAAATTTTTATCGCCGGGCTTATAAAGTGCGGGCACTATGCCGCGCAACATCAATACCAACCACAACACAATACCGGTGAATTTTCCGATCTGCCAAATACGCCCTAAATCTACATATTCATAACCTTGATGACCGAGCCAGAAATTGAGATTGGCCGGCATAATATGTGCTATGGCTAAAAAGTTTCCGGTAAAAGATCCGACCACTACCGCTATCAGTGCCCAAAATAAAATATCCACGCCGAGCTTTTGAAATTTGGGATCTTTACCACCATTAATAATCGGCGCAAGAAATAAACCCGCTGCGAGAAAACCTGTTGCTATCCAAAACAATGCGGCTTGGATATGCCAGGTACGCGTTAATGAATAAGGAAACCATTGCGAGAGATTAATTCCGTAAAATTTTTGCCCTTCCACGGTGTAATGCGCAGTCAAAGCTCCGACAAAAATTTGAAAACACAGCAGTGCGACTACTAAAAATAAATACTTACCCAAAGCACGCTGTGAATTTGTGAGAGCAACTAATGAAAGCGGATCTTGCGCTGGAGCTGCAGGCTCTTGCTCATCTTCTTTACGCAGAAATGACCAAACCCAAATTAAACCACCGACTCCCGCAATCAATAAAATAATACTAACGATGGACCAGACAATATTTTCAGCAGTTGGCTTATTACCAATAAGGGGCTCATGGGGCCAATTGTTGGTGTAGGTAGATCCACCTTCGGGGCGCTCAGTACTCGCCGCCCATGCAGTCCAAAAGAAAAATTCAGTTAAGCGCGCACGGCGCTCCGGATCCGGCAAAGTGTCCTCTTTCATCGCATAGCTTTCGCGAGTTTTATGCAATGCCGGCTCAGCACTGAATAAACTACTGTAATAAATTGCCGTTTGATGAATGGCTTTTGCGCGGCGTTCAGAAATCACCAATGAACCCGTTGCTGCATCATAGGTATTAGTGCGATAGCTAGTCTTCAACGCGTATTGCAACGCATTTTGTTGCTCACCATTTAACTCAGCATAGGTTTTGTTGAATTCATCCTGCGCAGCAAATTCCAGCCATGCAGTTAACTCACGATGCAACCAATCCGCGGTCCAATCCGGCGCTTGATAGGCACCATGGCCCCAAATAGACCCGAGCTGCATCCCACCCACAGATTGCCATGCAGTCTGGCCATCGAGAATGCTGTCGTGAGTCATTAAAATTTTGCCGTTTTCACTGATCACCTTCGCAGGAATGGGTGGTGCCTTGCGGTAAACCTCGCGGCCAAAGTAGCCGAGGATTGAAAAGGTAATTATTAAAATGGCGATTAACAGCCACCATAGTTTGCGGTATTGAGCCATGTTGCACTCTCCAGGTTGTTAATCGAATGATCAGATAAAAAAGATGCATTGTAATTACATCTTATAAAGATGTATTGTAAGTACATCTTTATATAAATGTATGTTCTAGATCAAATTTTATCGATTTATAACAAAAAAGCGGGCGTCAATTTAGAGGATGATCTGAGTTAGAACTTATTCCGTGCCTACAACTTTCCGCGCTCAGAGGATTTCAATGAATAAATCTATACCGGCATTTCCTTTTCGCTCTTTCTTCTTACTTACCGCTATCAGCCGGGTATTTACATCATTAGAATTACTGAATCGCAACCTCGGGCTTAAGCTCGCCGCCAGCGGTTGGACAATGGCTTTTGGTGCATTTATCCTGATTTATTGGCCCATTCTCAGCCGCCCACGTGTGGACGGTCGCCCAGGTTAACAAGGAAAATATAGATGTATATTACCCGCTACACCGATTATTCACTGCGCGTGTTGATGTACCTAGCGCTCAAAGGCGAAGCACAATCCACGATTCGCGAGATAGCGGAAAGCTACGGTATCTCTAAAAATCATCTGATGAAAGTCGTTCAGGAACTCAATAGCAAAGGCTATTTAATTGCATTGCGCGGAAAAAATGGCGGCCTGCGCCTCAACGGAGATGCCAAAAATATTAATATGGGCACACTAGTAAGAGGCACTGAGCAAGATGCACTGGTTGACTGTTTTAACGGTGGATCTGGTTGCATCATCACGCCGGCTTGCCACTTGAAGTTGGTATTTGCCGAAGCCCTGGAAGCATTCTTCAAAACGCTTGATCAATATTCGCTGGCAGATTTATTACCTGCGCAGCAACAACTTGAGTTGGTGAAGTTGCTGCGTGTTGAAACTATTCATCGCTTATAAAATGTTATACAAAAACCTCGGAGATAGCATGTGGAACTAAAAACTGAAGGCGAGTCTATATTCGAAAATTTTTGCGGCCTAAACGAAATTAAATTTAATCGAGTCCCAGCGGGAAAAACTAAAACTCCTGATTATTCTATTGATTTGAATGATATTTCTATATTTGTAGAAGTAAAACAAATAGACCTAGATGAGAATTTTCAGAAAACTGGAGATATACGCGTTGCACATAGAGTTATCGGTTCACATATACGCAGTAAAATTTCCGAGTCAAAAGGTCAGGTTCAAGTCGGAGCAAAATTTGGGGCTCCAAGTATTCTAGTAATTTTTAATAATCTAGACCCTTTAGAAATATTTGGTACTGAAGAGCATGATTTTTTAATAGCAATGTTTGGTGAGCTTACCCTAACAAAACAGGGTAAGAACTTTACAGGTTACTATCACGGTAGAAATTCTTCTTTGCGTGAGGAATATAATACTTCTTTTAGTGCTGTAGGTTACCTCAAGCGAGGCACGGATAAACCAACTTTAAAGCTTTATCTGAATCCGTTTGCCAAAAACGAAATTAACTTTGAATCAATTCCTATATGTATTGAAACAATTAAAATTGAAATTTCTTTTCAAGTTGGCTAATTTGTATAAAAAGTCGCTCAAGAAACTCCGGCGCTTCGCGCCTCCATTGGCGTTCAAATTTTTTATTTCGACCACCGATTATTAATAATATCAGCTTCAATTTGCGCATTAAAAATATCGCCCGCGACCATTTGCTCCAGCGCTTCATCCAGGCCTGAACCACCGCTGGCAGTTTGATAATCACCAATACTTGGGCTTTGATGTTGCACAACGCTCGCGGTGAGTTGCCATATTGTGCCCTGACGACAAGCGATATTTTCACTCTGACCTTTACTGTTTTTAAGATCGAATTGGCGGCAGTAATCACCTTGATGATTTTTAAAGGTCAAACGCGGTTTAACTTCACTGCCGTTACTAGCAACCTGTACCACACCACTAGGCGAGCTTTCCAATATCTCAGCCACAGCCGACCAATTATTTTGATTGGTGCCGTTGTTCATCAGTTGCGCCACGCCAAAACCAATCACCAAGGCAACCGAGGCGGCCAGCGCAACCGGTTGTTGCACGCTGCGCTGTATGCGTTTCCACAACGGAAAGGCAATAATCTGAGCAGATGCAGGCTGTTCTTGCAACATTGTATTTACGCCTTGCGGCACCGGCCGCTGGTCTATTTGCCGGGCACTGGCAGCCACCAATTCGTCCACTAGTGCGAGCTCAGCAAGGCGATCCGCCAGTGTTTCGTCCTCCAGCAATTGCTCGCGTATAAATTCCATTTCCACGACCGGCAGTTCAGCATCGAGAAAAGCAGAAAGTTGCTCATCAGTTACGTTCATTGGCTCATCTCCAGCGCCGTTGTTTTCAAATATTGGCTTAGGGCGATTCGCGCACGTGCCAGTCTGCTCATCACTGTCCCCATGGGAATACTCAGGGTTTCCGCCACCTCTTTGTATGACATACCTTGCACGGCAATCAACGCAAGAATAGAACGCTGGTCATCGGGCAATTGATCCATCGCATCATTTACTTGATGGAGCGTAATGTGATCGCAAATAATTTTTTCACCGTCTATGGCCTGCTCATCCAGAAGCTCTGTCGCATCCACATCGCTGCGACGAATTTTGCGTGCACGATACTCGTCAATCCACAGATTCCATACTTGTCTTGCTTGATTGGCTATTGCTTGGCTCGCTATTGCTTGACTGCGCATTAGCAAGCGCGGCATAACATAAAACATTTACGGCAACCAGCGAACTCAGTGTTAAAAAGCGAGGCGAAAATTCAGGTTGTAATTTCATGATCGAGTACTCCAAATGTATTTAAAAAATCGGCGCCATGGGCGCCGATTTGTCGATTAACTTAAAGACCTATAGTTTGCGTAACACTATTTTTTACGGAGTTATCGATAGTCGACTTCACCGCATTACCAATCTCCTGATTAATCGTAGAATTTACTTGATTGCTAATCGTCTGATTAACCGCAGCAGTAGTGGCTGCACTCACGGCTTGATTCACATTGCTATTGACCGAGTTGGCAATATTGTCAGACAGCGCCGTTTGCGTTGCATCAAGAGTGTGGCTTACATCAACGCCCTGGTTTACATCTAGAGCGTGAGTCACATCCAAACTCGAATTCAGCGCAGCTTGAGTTTGTGTAGTTAAACTCTTTGATTGCTCCTGTGTAGTCGCGATTGACTTGTCAGCTGTAGTCGCCCGATCGGCAGTTGTTTTTTGTTCGGTAGTCGTCTTTTGTTCGGCAGTTGTCTTTTGTGTCGCCGAGGTAGATTGATCAGACTTAGCTTGCAAACCGGTTAGCGAATTTGTGAGCTTACCTTTCGCGTTTGTTAAAGAATCTTTAGTGCCATTCATCACACCACTGGCTCTATCCTGCATACCGCTTGCAGCACCATTTGCTTCAGCTTTAGTGGTAGATGTTTGCTGAGTCGCAGAAGTTAAACTTGCAGGTTTCACGCCCGACGCTGTTGAATTATTGCCAGTGGCATTACCCTTCGCGGTTGCGTTGCCATTAGCCGTTGCTGGTTTTGCAGCTGCTTCTGTTGTAGTGGCTGAATTTGCTTTGCTATCGGTATTTGCATTCGCAGGTGCAGTATTTGAATTTGCAGGTGCGGTTGCAGATTTACTCAATAACACATGCGAATCCGTTTGCTGCGAACCAGATAAAGACGTAGCTCCATTTAAGCCCGTTTGATGTTGCACGTCCGCTTGATGTTGCACACCGGTTTGCGTAGAAAATTGATGTGTAGAGCCTTCTTTGGAATAGCTTGCATTTGCCCCTGCATCAGTAGTGTTTTCGGCACCTTCAGCCCAGCACAAGGTTGAGACTAAAGAACAAGCGGCGATAATATAAATTGATTTTGACATGATAGTTTCCTCTAGGTTTATGGGACTTACATAGAGTTAACGTTTGAAGCTCAATGTTTATTCCCTGCCAATCAAACTATTTTTTATAAAGTAAACACTCGCAGAATATTTTTTACCTTTACTAAAGAACTTACCATCAACTGCACAGGGTATGTGTGTGAGGCAGCGTACAGAAAAATGTCACCTCCGACATTACTATTACGCCAGAGCTGCATAAAAACTGTAACTTTATAGATAGTCACACTAAGTTTTATTTTTTATTCGGAGATACAATTATGAACCAATTAAACAAATATATTTACCTGTTGCTTATGGTATTTTCCCTGACATCAGCTGCAGCATTCTCGTCAACCACACAGAATGAAGTTCCTAGCGAACATGCTGATGATGCGGCTATTACCACTCAAGTTAAAGCAGCTATATTGAAAGAACCAACCCTAAAATTTGCTGAAATTAAAGTGGAAACGCACCAAGGAACAGTGCAATTAAGCGGGTTTTTGAGCTCTCAATCAGATATTAGTACTGTTATGAAAATGACTTACGATGTAGCAGGCGTGCAGTCAGTTACCAATGATATGCATTTGAAATGATCTTACTCTGCATTGAAAACCGTATTGAAAAATACTCTGCAATCTTTTAATTACAGCCCCTGGACATCATAAATATTTTTTCCTACTGCAAATAAAACATTAAGACTAAAACACACACTCATTTTTAAATAAAAAAAATATTAGAGGATATACACATGAAATTTAAAAAAGCATCAGGACTCTTAGGGTTTATGGCACTCACTGCCATGGCAAGCTCGATTACTCTCGCAGATGATTTCACTGATGACGCAGGCTGGTATATTGGCGGCAACCTGGGAAAAACCAACGCTGACATTGATGAAACAAGAATTGCCAACAATCTTATGGGCAACGGCTTTTCTTCCGGGGCTTTGTTGCGCGATGATACTACCGACAGGGGCTACAAACTTTATGGTGGATATCAAGTTAATCGCTACTTCGCTCTTGAAGGCGGCTACTTTAATTTAGGTGAATTCAGTTTCACCTCTACCACCCAACCGGCAGGAACCTTTAATAGCAATATTAAACTTAGGGGTTTAAATGTAGATGCAGTAGGGTTTTTACCCATAACTGAAAAATTCTCCGCCTTTGGTCGTCTTGGCGTTAACTACGCTGAAAGCAAAGATTCGTTTCGCGGTACTGGCTTTGTTAATCCACTTAAATCTCGCACCACCGAACGCGAAACCAATCCTAAAATAGGCGTCGGTTTACAATATGCATTCACCGAAGCGCTAGCCGTGCGCCTTGAAGTAGAACGCTACCGCATTAACGACATCGGCAGTCACAAAGGTGATGTTGGTTTAATCTCTGCAGGCTTAGTTTACCGCTTTGGCACTAGCAAACCACCAGCACCTGTTGCAGTAGTTGTAGCACCAGAACCCGTTCGCGCGCCTGTAGTAGTAGAACCACCAGCTCCCGTAACTCACTTTGAAAAATACACTTTATCGGCAACGGAATTATTCGGCTTTAATAGCGCAGCTGTAAACCTGCCGCAAAAGAAACTAGAGGAAATTACCACCGCACTTAAAACCCCGGGCTCACCAAAACAAATCGTGATAACAGGTTATACCGATCGCCTCGGTTCAGATGCATACAACCAGAAATTATCTCAAGAGCGCGCGCTTGCGGTGAAAGAATATATGGTTAACCGCGGCATAGATGCTGACCGTTTAGTAGCAAAAGGTGAAGGCGAAGCTGATCCAATTGTTGTTTGTACCGACAAAAATAAAGCTGCCTTAATCGAATGCCTAAAACCAAATCGTCGTGTGGAAATAGATGAGGTAAAACTAGTGCGTAAAGTTACAGAGTAATCTGTAGATTGGTTGCGGTAAAATCGTGATGATTGGTAAAAATTTCCAATAAAAAATGAGCGCATACCCTGCGCTCATTTTTTAACTTGGTATTCAGCTCGCCCAACACAACACAACACAACTAAATTGTAGTAAAAGCTAAAAAATTCTATTTTCAGAAAATAAATAATTACTATTTTACATTACGGTCTCGTCAAAAAATTACTTAGTTAAACTTAAAAAAGAAAAACACTACCGCCACCCACTCTTTATCTACACCACCGGCGTGACCGATAGTAGAGTGTGAAGAATTTTCTACAGTACCGTCGCTTTTTACATAACCAAGAGTAGAGTGCGAAGAGTTTTCTACTGTTCCATCATTCTTCACATAGCCAACAGTGTTATGACTTTCGTTTTCAATACAACCATCGCCCCTTATAAAACCTATGGAGTTGTGCGAAAAATTTTCTATTGTTCCATTATTTGTTATATAGCCTTTAGTAGAGTGGCTGCTGTTTTCAATAGTTCCATCAGATTTTATATATCCCGTTATTGAGTGGCTGCCGGATTCAATTGTTTGTGCATTAACTCTGGCGACAATACTGGCAAATGCAATCGCTAAAATTATTTTCATATAATGAGTATCCTTTTAAAAACAAGACAAAGGCATTGGCCTAAGTAACAACCGATAGTATAGTTAGACACATGCCTAATCAATCTATATTGGGAAATCCACCTCGACCAACTCGATAACTTACCCAACAACTTAAAGGAGCAGCAATAATGTCGCAATTAAAAACCTACCAACCCAACGCAAAATTCGATCTTATTTTGGAAAGAATTGTTGATGTACCTAAGGAGCTTGTTTGGCAAGCATGGACGACACCTAAACTCATTACCAAATGGTTTACACCAGCACCCTGGCAAACTGTGGCCTGTGAACTTGATTTGCGCCCGGGTGGTAATTTTTACACCCTCATGCGCTCCCCGGAAGGCAAGGATTTCCCGAATGTCGGATGCTTTCTTGAAATCATTGAAAACGAAAAATTAATCTGGACGAACGCTTTGCTGCCAGGTTTTCGTCCGGCAAATCAAAATCCAATGGACTTTCATTTCACCGCGATTATCGCTTTGGAGTCACATCCACAAGGAACAAAATATACCGCAACGGTAATTCACGGCGATGAAGAAAGTTGCCAAAAACACAATGCGATGGGCTTTCATGAGGGTTGGGGCGCAGCGTTGGACCAACTGGTAGCTATGGTTAAAACCTTGTAATAATTTCGGGGGCGGCAGCAAAAAAATATCTTGCCCGTCCTTAAAGCTATTCTGCAGATTTGGTTTGATCTTGTAATGATTGACTTTCTAACGAGTGATCTTGTGAAAATGGTTCTTGCACTGAGTCTTGTGTTAGAGGTTTTTGTGAAGGTAGCTTTTGTGCCGGTTGCTCTTCTGAAGATTGCTCTTGCGAAGACTGTTCTTGCGAAGGCCGCTCTTGAGAAGGCTGCTCTTGAGAAGGCTGCTCCTGTAAAAGTTTTTCTTGCGGCATTTGATTAGATAACGAATGCTCCGGCAGCGATTGATCATTCGTTATTACATCCACCACTTCAAAACGCAATGCACCAATTAATTGATTAGCTTCAGTGACAACCTGGATCTGCCAATTGCCGAGTGAATCTGCGGGAAAATTTACTTTGTGTGTCCAGGCGCGATAACCTGCTTCACGTCCGCCGTTGATATCCAGAGCAACTCTATCTACAGGTTTTCCGTTATGTAGCCACACATGATAAATTCTTTCATTTAACCCGCGCGGTGCATGAATGGATGTGTAGGCATATAAACCCGTCTGTAATTGTGCAACTGTCACCTCATTTAATTTATTTTCAGGTGAGCGATTTTCGTTATTAATATGTTCGGTAATGGCTACTTCTGCTAACCATAAAGATGACGGCGGAACCCAGGGCCGCGCTAACAATCCTAAACTACTCACTATCGCAATTAATAGCACCATCACAATGCCACGCTTCCACCAGCTAACCGTCATTTCCCTTGCAATACTCGGCAAGGATAGGACCACAGCAATAATCAACGCACAGAGATAACTTTTTGGTGTAGGTAAATGCAAAATAATCGGTAAGGCTGTTATTAACACCACGAATAAAGTAATGCCGTGATAAATAAAATAAAGACAACGGCGCGGCGCTAGCCAATGATAATAAATTGGATCAAGCACAGAAATTAATGCGGCAATCATAATGATGGATGTAAACACAACTTGCCCACTGCTCCAAACGGTGGTGACAAAAAGAAAGGGAATAACAAAAAATAAACTTTCTTGATGTACCATCTGGGTAACATATCGCATCAGCGCTGGTGGTAACGTGAATCCAAACCAATGCGACACGCCACGTTGCAGCACATTTTCTAGTGCTAACCACAACCAACTGACCAGCATCATAATGGCAATAATTTGGGCAAATCCTTGCTTACGTTCGACCATGACAAAACTAAAAACACCTGAACCAAAACCAAAAATAGCCATCAACCACGGATGACGTTCCGCTAGCGCAACAATCATCAACGCATATTGTTTGATTTTTATTTTGAATCCTGTATCACTTGTTTCTATCATAATTATCTATACCGAGCCCATGACTTACTTCATCTTACAATACGCTATTTTTTGATTACAAAACTTTTATTAACTGCATGTATTACCAACGCGCATAACAACGTACGCCGAGGCAACAACAATACCCGGATAATATCCAGGGACAAGCTTGCAGTTTATCCATGCCCTCTTAAGCCCGCTGTTCGCCACCACACTTTCAGGCTTTTTTGTACCAATATGCTAATTGCACTTAGCTGTGTAGCCAAGTATATTACTACCTTCTTGTCGGGGCGCCTTGATAGTGAGCACACTATACGAAGGCTGAGATGGGCTCGGCCCAACCCGTAGAACCTGATCAGGTTGAGACCTGCGGAGGAAACAAGGCATCCCTGGGTTTTACCCAAGCCTCGCTCTAAATCCCCAGCCTCAACGCAATACTTCCGAGGCGAAATGATCCAACCACTGTTGACAAATAGCAATATTCCACATCACATTGCGATTGCAGGTGCTGGTTTGCTTGGGCGTTTGCTTGCATGGCAATTGCTTAGCGCAGGTTGTAAAGTCACCTTATTTGAAGCTGGGAGTTTTACAGCGAACTCACAAAAAGATTTACGTGCAGCAGCCTTTACTGCAGCGGGAATGATTGCACCTTTAAGCGAAGCGGTTGTGTCGGATGAAGGCGTTTATCGCATGGGGCAATTCGCACTGCAACAATGGCCGCAATGGATGGCAAAACTCAATCAACCAGAGCCTTTATTTTTTCACCATGGTAGCTTAGTTATCGCACACTCGCAGGACATAAGCGAGCTTGAGCAACTTGAACACGAATTACAATTCGTGATTCCACCGTGTAAAACCTGGCAGCGCGTTAATCAGCAACAAATTCAAGAATTAGAGCCTGATTTAAATCCGCATTTTACACAAGGATTATTTCTTGCTGAAGAGGGTCATGTACATAATCGCGAATTACTCACTGCGCTTGGTAAAGAAATAATTATCCTAGGTGCAGTTGTTCGTGAACATGCACTAGTAGAAGTTTCAAATTACAAAATCATTAGCGAATACACTGAAGAAAATTTTGATCTCGTTATTGACTGCCGTGGCCTTGGTGCAAAAACACAACATCCACAATTGCGCGGTGTGCGCGGTGAAACTTTACATGTACAAACCCAGGAAATCCATCTAAAGCGCCCTGTGCGTTTAATGCACCCACGCTATCAACTATATATTGTGCCAAAACCAAACCATTGTTTTATCATTGGTGCAACGCAAATTGAAAGTGAAGACACCTCACCAATAAGTTTACAGTCCACGCTAGAATTAAGTAGCGCACTCTACACCTTATCGCCAGCATTTGCGGAAGCACGTATAATTGAAATGGATACCAATTTGCGCCCGGCATTTATGGATAATTTACCGCGGGTGAATATTCAAGCGGGATTAATTACTGCAAATGGTTTATTCCGTCACGGTTATTTATTGGCGCCGGCGATAGTTGAAAATATCCTGGCGCATATTCTTCAAACAGGTGAAAATATTTTTAATGATCTACTTCGCCACCATAACAACATCTTAAGGTAATCCTTGCGAGACAGACTGTAAATAATTCTTGTAAGCTCGACATCGGCATCAAAGCCTCCGACCGCCTCACAAAAATTACCTTAAGATGCAGTATTAATTTACGATAAATAATTTATGATTATTAGCCTGAACAACGAAACCACAGAAATTACCGCGCAAACCTTATTGAGCGATGCACTAATTCAATGGGGTTTTGGCGAAACAAAAATTGCCGTAGCAATTAATGGCGAATTTGTGCCCCGCTCCACTTATAACCTGCGCGAAATTTTAGCGGGCGATCAAATTGATATTGTTAAACCTGTTGGCGGAGGCTAATGATGAGCCATACATTACCTGAAAAAAACTTCACGCTTTACGGCGAAACATTTTCCAGTCGGTTTTTATTAGGCACAGCGCTCTATACGTCACCACAAATAATGCGCGATGCAATTACGCAATCGCGCTGTGAAATTGTCACCCTCGGTTTACGCCGCCAAAACCCTGCCGACCGTGCTGGCGATGCTATATGGCAATTTATTCAAGAAAGTGGGTGCCGCTTATTGCCAAACACTGCTGGCTGTAAATCCGTAAGAGAAGCTGTAACCCTCGCCGAAATGTCGCGCGAAATTTTTAATACGGACTGGATTAAATTGGAAGTCATCGGCGACGATTATAATTTGCAACCAGATCCATTTGGTTTGGTTGAAGCATCCGACATTTTGATTAAAAAAGGTTTTAAAGTTCTACCTTATTGCACCGACGATTTAATTTTATGTAAGCGGTTAGTGGATGTCGGCTGCGAAGTGCTAATGCCTTGGGGTGCACCGATTGGTACTGGGCAAGGTTTGCTCAACCGTTATAGTTTGCGCACGCTACGCGAACGCCTTGCTAATGTGCCTATGATTATCGATGCCGGTCTTGGCGCGCCATCACAAGCTGCAGAAGCAATGGAAATGGGTTTTGATGGAATTTTATTAAATACAGCCGTTGCCAAAGCACATAACCCACCGTTGATGGCAGAAGCATTTGCTGATGCAATTGATGCGGGAAGAAAAGCTTACAAAGCGGGATTAATGCAAAAACGTCAAACTGCCAGCCCTAGTACACCGACCATTGGCCAACCATTCTGGCATCAATAAAAATTATTCTCAGCGACTGGAACCTATGGCAATAAATGTAGATTTACAATAAAAAATTTTGTGCCTTGGCAAGCCCGGCAGCTAGCACTGATTTTATCTCGTCTTTTTTACACTCATCGGAATCAAGATAAAGTTGCGTCATACGGCTTAAGCGTTGCAAGTGGAAAATAATTTCTTGCTGAACCATGTGCATACTTTCAATTTCACGATGCACATCTTCAGATATTTTTTTATCCAATGAGTTCAACAATAATTGCTGTGTTTTAAAAACACCTGAGCCTTCAACCGAAGTTGAAACATGCAACATGACGTTTTGCAATGAGTGTAAACGTCTGTCGCCATGTCGAAAACCAATCGACAATAAACATTCATGCATGGTTTCAAACCAATTTTTTAATCGTGTATTTGTCTCGGCAAGGCCTACTATAAATTCTAGAGTTTCATCCCCGTGTACTACATTTTTTAGTGGCAATTCACTACGCCGAAAAACGGCAACCAACACTTCATAATTGCGGGAAAAATAAGTCTGAGTATTCATGTGAACAATAGGAATCACATCGCGCCAACTACCGCCTGTTGTTTTAAAGCGGTTGTAGTAAATAGCTACAACCGAATCAGCCAAGCCTACAATCATTCCTGGCAAACCCAACTCACTTTCTACTTTCCCTTGCGGATAGCCAGTTCCATCGCAGCGTTCATGATGTTCATACACAGCTTGTGCAACTG
>JAYTSJ010000219.1:0-6120 GCA_043745725.1 Gammaproteobacteria bacterium
CACTACCACCGAGAAAACCATTGAATCGCAACTGACGACTGACATCAATATAAAAGGCACGCGCAATGCTGCCACGCCAAGCGAAAAAAGCAGCATGATGTGGCAGTTTGAAAAAGTTATTATTAGCAATGAGCCATTAATTAATATTCCTGACGATCCGCACAACAACTCCTTGCAAAACAGCTATTCACAAAAAAGCTATTCACAAAAAAATTATTTGCAATTAGCGGGGAATATTAAATGGTCACCGGCAATCAATTGGGATTTAACACTGCATGGAGAACACTTTAATACGGGCCAGCTATTTGCCGACTGGCCGAGCGATTTACAAATAAATATTGCGACCACCGGCGAGTTTAAAAATCAACAGGATTTTTCTGCACCCAATTGGCGCGCAACGATCAGCCAACTCAATATTCAAGGTGAGTTACGCGGCTTACATTTGGAAACTCAAGGCACAGTGAATTTTGATGGCAACCAGTGGCAATCCTCTAACATTAACATTGCGCTCGGCGCCAACCAATTATATTTAAAGGGCAAAGCCGGAAAGGATCTAGTACTGGAATGGAATATAAATGCGCCACTACTGAATCAGATTGATCCGGGTGTGAATGGCAGCGTTATTTCTTCGGGATTTTTCAATGCTGCTGCCATAGATAATAACGATACCGTAAATGATAAAACAAAAGTTGCGAGTGACAAAACAAAAATCGCGAATGATAAAACCAAAACAAAAATGCAAATGAATGCGCAAATTAATCACTTTTCCTGGCGCGGATATTCGGCAGATAAATTAATTCTTAATTTACAATCCAAGGTTAAAGATATTTATCAACTAACACTGGATGCAGATCATTTACAACTGCAGGAGCAGCGTATATCCAGCATTAACATTAAAGGTGATGGTAGTGTTGCACAACATAATTTAACCGGAGTTTTGCAAAGCCCCACTTATGGAACGCTTGACTTTGGTTTGGACGGCACTTGGAAAAACAAACTATGGCAAGGGAAATGGCGCAACCTTTCCATGCTACTCAAAAAAATTCCTCGCTGGTATCTATCATCAAGTTCAATCATGCAAGCAGATCAATCGCATTTTGAATTAGGTCGGCTGTGTTTAACGACTGCAGGTGATGTTACTGTTGAAACCCAATCAATGCTGAATCAAAATTTATTACCGCACAGCAATGTGGATGCCAATGTATTAGATAAATTAACCGGTAAAACCACAGCAGAAAGCGATGTAGCGACTCAGGAATCACCACGCATATGTATTGCCAGCAAATGGAATAGTGGCGCAGATTTATTAGCGTCTGTGAGCGCGGTCGCCGTACCCTTACGTCAAGCACAAGCCTGGTTTAAACCCGAGGTTACTTTGGCGGGAGTCGTGGATGCGCAACTATTATTGCAAGCGGCTGCGAACCATCCGCTCTCTGTAGAAACTCACCTGCAAACCCGCAGTGCGCAATTAATTTATCAGTTTCATGGCGGCAATACTGAAGTCTACCCACTCAAGGAAGGTAAGCTGGATGCAACCTTAAAAAACAATCTGCTTTACACATCACTAGTGATGGATTGGGGCAAATACGGCGTCATTAACGCAGATAATAAATACACAATTGCCGATAAAAAAATTCAGGGGAAGTTATCAGCGTCATTACCTGATTTAGCGCCCCTGGAAAGTTTATTGCCCTCTTTGGATGATATACATGGCGCGGCAAGTGCTGCAATTATTGTGCAAGGCACTATTGATAACCCGGCGGTTACTGGAAATCTTACTCTCAGTAATGGCAGCGCTAATGTGCCAAAATTAGGACTGGAACTAAAAGAAATTTCACTTCAGCTCGCGAGCCAGGAGGCAAATTTAATTCATGTCAATGGTCAACTTTTATCTGGCGATGGCCGTTTAATGCTGAAAGGTGAGATCGCAAATATAGGGGCTGAAAACTGGCAGTGTCACGGCAATATTTTCGGCAACGGCATTCGTATTATTCAACAGACACAATTGTCTGCAACCATCAGCCCCAACTTAACCTTCACAGCAGATACACACGCCATTAATTTAAATGGTAGTACCGAAATTCCCTGGGCACGCACCGCGATTAAAACCTTACCTGCGTCTGCCACTCGCGCATCTAACGACGTTACTATTTTGGAATCCGAAAATTATGGCCCACAACAGCGTGCAGAAAAAACGTCCATTCCATTTTATACCAATGTCATTTTATATTTTGGTGACGATGTGCGCTTCAAAGGATTTGGTTTGGATGGGCAACTCACCGGAAAAATTAATGTTTTAAAAGAACAAAATCGACAAACCCTCACCACCGGCTTCGTGGCGATCAATAATGGAATTTACAAAGCTTACGGGCAGGAGTTGACCATCGAACGCGGCCGTTTAATATTTCAAGGGCCCTACGATAATCCGGGCTTGGATATACGCGCAATACGTACTATAGAAACTGCGACCAGTGCCGGCCAAGCCGTTGTTGCCGGCCTGGAAATTGGCGGGACTTTACAACACCCTAAAAGTACGGTATTTGCCATCCCTACGCTCGAAGACAGTAAAGCCATGGCACTGCTGGTAACCGGCAAAGCGCTAGACCAATTATCCACTGGTGATGCCTATTTAATCATTGCCGCAATGAGCAGCATGGGCGTGGAAAACGAATCCAGTATCACCGCAGATATTGCGCATTTTTTTCGCCTCGATGAAATCACCATCAAAGCCGATAAAGGTTTAGATCAAAGTTCATTGTGGATGGGAAAATACATAACACCCAGGTTATTTGTGCGCTATGTGGTGGGATTATTTGATCAAACTTTTACGCTGGGAATGCGTTATCAAATTACGAACAAATTACGCATCGAAGTAGAATCCGGAAAAACCCAAAGTGTGGATGTAATTTATAAAATCGAGCATTAATATTTATTTTTTATACAGTTTTTTATTTTTTACTTTTTTATTTGTTGATAATCTATGTGGGTAATAAGACTGATGAGTTTCAGATAGCGTTCAATGTGTTCATTCGAATTGAACAAATAATCCGTATGCCAGCCAATTAATGCCAAATGGTCAACCGGCCATCTCGGCAAAATTAGCCAATTTTTTCGCTCCGCAGATTCAACGACAACAACACCATCATTAGGTACATTTTCAATTCCACCGATCTGGCTGGCAAACTTTAACATTGCGGAAAACTTATTGCCGGCGAGCGCATCACCCGCAATCGCATAATAAGTTATGCCTGCAGCATCAGGGCAGTCGCGATTAAATGCCGCACAAGCCGCCGTTGTTAAATCTAATAATCCTTGCGCACGCGATGGCAAAAAATTGAGAATTTTTTCAGTCATATAGGTACCGCCAGCAGCGACATCGGCATCCGCCACAGGCGAACCATCGTGCGGTGTACCAATAGTGGTAAGCACTACAACTCTGGCGCTAAGCGTTGGGTTTTGATGCAACGCCAGGCGTGCATCAAGCCCACCCATACTATGCGCGATAATATAAATTTCATCGTCCGGGAAAGTGTTTTTAAGAATTAATTCCGCGAGCCTATCGGCTCGCATCTGCACTGAGCCAATAGTAGGCACATGCGGCTCAAGCACCTTAAGTACTTTTTGATTGATGGCAGCGGACACTCCCGAAAAATATCTAAACTTATTAATAAGCTTGCCAAGGAGAAGAAATTTTGGCGCGCCAAAACCAAGAATGCCGTGAGCTAATACTAATACTTTCATTCCTTGCAACCCCTTGCTTAAATAATTAAAAAAGCCATTAACAATAGTCGTTAGAAAAAGTATAGCCGGTTAAAATATTACTACCGGAAATCATGCGGCTTTTAAAAAATAACCAAAGGCGGCTCTTGCAACGCCGCTAACTGTTCGCGCAATTCTAAAATATGCTCAGCCCAATAACGCTCTGAATTAAACCATGGGAAATGATGCGGGAATGCCGGGTCTGTCCAACGCCGCGCCAACCAGGCACTGTAATGCATAATGCGCAACGTGCGCAGCGCTTCAATTAACGGCAACTCGGCAAAATCAAAATCACAAAACTCTTGATAGCCATCCAGCACTTCGCTCAGTTGTGCAGTTTGTTGTTCGCGATCACCCGATAACAACATCCATAAATCCTGAATAGCCGGGCCATTGCGCGCGTCATCAAAGTCCACAAAATGTGGCGCTTCATCGCGCCATAAAATATTACCGGGGTGACAATCGCCATGCAAGCGAATCGGCGTGTACTTCACCCGCGCAAAGATAGCTTCGCAGCGGCTAATTAAATCAGCACCCAACGTTTGATACGCAATTTTTAAACCAGACGGAATAAAATCATTGGTAATTAAATAATCATAACTATCGCGCGCAAAACTTTGTAAATTTAATGTGGGCCTATGCTTAAATAAACGCGCCTTACCCAACGCATGAATACGGCCAAGGGTACGACCGAGAGATAGCAATGCATCAAAATCATCAAGATTCGGTGCATGCCCGCCTTGTCGCAAATACAACGCAAATCGAAAGCCCGCAAATTCACGCAAGCTTTTGCCCGCTTCGTCCAGCATGGGCGGCACTACCGAAATTTCCAAATCTTTTAGCGCCTGGGTAAATTCATGCTCTTCAATAATTTGTTCGTCAGTCCAGCGTTCCGGGCGATAGAACTTCGCAATCAAGGGGCTCTCGCCTTCAATGCCCACTTGATACACACGGTTTTCATAACTGTTCAAAGCGAGAATTCGCGCATCGCTTAAATAGCCGCAGGCTTCAACAGCGTCGAGCACGAGATCGGGAGTCAGTTTTGCGTAGGGGTGGAGATCGGTCATGATGGCGCACTCAATATGAATGCGCCCATTGTAGCGAATTTGGCAGGCGAAAGTTTTTTAAATGAATTAAGCGACGCCTTTACGTTGCTTATTGTTCTATTTGTTTTGGGGATTCTTAAAAGTGTGTTAGGTAGAGGCTTCAATTCTTGAAGAAAGAAATTGTTACGCTAGAGTTGGTTGAGGGTAAGCGCTGGTAACGGCCGAAGATTCCATTGAATACTTTTGCCAGGCAATAAGTGACAACCCCTCAAGGGTACCTGATTTAGCGTATCAGTCACAAAATCGGCTATAGTGACAATTGATGCATTATGAGATCCTTAATTTGACAATCGCAAAATGCTTCAATTCTACCTCAGTAGACTCGATATTAGTATTTGCATATTTATGATGCCGGTGAATCACTAATCACTAAAATATAGAGAACAAAAAAATGGATCTGCCTTTGGAAATAGCACTGATCGCAGTATCAGGGACAATACTTGTTGGTTTAATAAATACTTTCTTTATTGAACATTACCGCCGTTTTCGGGACAGCAAGAACCTAGCTGCAGCGCTAGCTGGTGAACTCGGCGCCTACAGTGAAACGTGGATAACTGCCAATGAAAGTATTAGCGCTTTGTTACAGCTAATTGAAGAAGAAGGCGCACAAGATCTTCCGAAAATTGAAAAACAAACTGATCGTGTCTTTGATAGTTGCGTTGCGAACATTGGATTACTTGGCCCAGATCTTGCCAAAGAAGTGGCTTATGTATACAACCAATTGAGTGGTGCTAGATTGTCTTTGACAATCGCGACTGAAACCAAATCTAAACAAGTTCAAATAAATACTCTGACTCATATGTTGCAATTAGGAAGAAAAATATATGACATGGATAGCCAGCAAAAACTTATAGATTTTTCTCAAAAAAAATATTACAGAACCATGGAGGTTAAAATTATTGTGTTAATTTGTTTTGTTATTTTAGTTGTAGCTATAATTGCCTAAGAAGCACGGATATATATGGAGAGTCTTCTTTTGGCTAATATATAACATTGAAATCAACTTTCACCATTCGGGTCAGAGTAAAATTAATGGCCGAATTGCGACATTGGGAAACATATGACACAAGAAAATTTGAATATAATCTGGAAGATGCTTAAATCGGGTCACGTTTTTGATGGTGAATATTTTCCAACTATTGTCATTGACGACAATATATACCCATAGCGAAAGAGATTTAGGTATTTTAATAACGTGATAGCATTGCAAAATTACTATCATAAGGCAATATTTTTTATCAATGAATAAATTCAG
>JAYTSJ010000220.1:0-42854 GCA_043745725.1 Gammaproteobacteria bacterium
CAGTTTGATCTCCAATACTGCGACAGTGAGTGTTGCTGTTGCCGCCGTTAATGATGCCCCAATTGCTAACCCTGATAGTTTGGTTGCCACCGAAGATACACCGGTGATTTACACCGCAACGCAGCTCTTGGGTAATGATACGGATATTGATTCCAGCAATTTAAGTATCGCCAGCGTGACTAGTGGTGCCGGTGGTACTGCTGTTCTGAACGGCGATGGCACAGTGACGTTCACGCCCAACGCCAACTTCAGTGGCACGGCTGACTTTACCTACACCGCCACCGATGGCGGTTCGGGATCCAACATTGCAAATGTAAATGTCGCCATTGCAGCGGTTGCAGATGCTCCAAATTTAAGCGTTGCTGTCGATGTTAATTCTGGAATCACTTCAATTCCATTGCTACTACCTGCGTCAGTAGGTTTGACCAGCGATAACTTTGTGGGGATTGCTGCTGTTGATCCCTCCAACGCAAATAATTTAGCTACTGTTGAAGCGGCTGTGGAATCATCGACTCCCACGTCAACAGCCACACTGACTAATCTTAATTACGGCAGCATTGGTATTGATGATGCTTACCATATTCAAGGTTATATTTTTCTTGAGGCCGGGCACACTTATCAACTAGCGGGTTCGCGCGATGACACTTTGGCGGTAAAAATAGGTGGTACTACCGTTTATAGTGTGGGCTATAACGCGTGGGGTGATTTATATAATGGGTCTGATACTAATAGCTTTGTTAATCCTATTACACCTATCCCTAAAGTTGTTACGGTATCTGGTTATTATTCGCTTGAAGTTGTTATGTATAACGGCGATGGTCCTGGTAATTTAGATTTAAATCTTTCTGTGGATGGTCAGCCAGCTGTTGATATCAGTACCGCGAATTTTAATCTTTACACTGATGCTACTACAGTGATTAATTCGGGAACTGCCGGTACTTTTGTAAGTAATGGTGATGGTGGTTTTTATCCATTAAATCTCAGTACTCATTACAGTTATTTTTCCTTAAATGTTTCTGCCGCACTTACGGATACTGACGGTTCTGAATCTTTAACGGTAAATGCTGCTGGTATTCCGGTAGGAACAACACTAACGGATGGTGCGCATATTTTTGTTGCTACGATCGGTTTAACATCTGCCGATGTGAGTGCCTGGAATTTATCTGAGTTAACAGTGATTCCTGCGGCTGGGCAAACCGCTAGTTTTGATGTGACATTCACAGCAACTGCTACAGATGGTGCAAGTACAGCATCAAGTGTACAAACCGTGACGCTTAATCCTGCTGATAATGGTAGTGCACACAGTATTGGCACTGCAGGAAATGATAGTTTAATAGGGTCGGTACACGCTGACGCAATGTTTGGTTTAAACGGTAATGACACGCTTGACGGAAATGGTGGTGGTGATTTATTCGTTGGTGGCGTAGGCAATGACACTATGACGGGAGGTGTTGGAGCGGATACTTTTAAATGGAATTTCGGTGATCAAGGTACTGTGGCAACACCAGCTCATGATGTGCTTACAAACTTTAATAGCACTCAGGGCGATTCAATTAATCTTTCTGACCTTTTGCAAAATGAAACAGGCGCAGATCTTACACATTATTTACACTTTGAAGTATCTGGTGCGGATACCACTATTTCCATTAGTAGTTCAGGGATATTTAATGGCAGTAATTATGCTACCGCTACTGATCAAACGATTGTTTTAAGCAATTTAAACTTAACCGGTAGTGACGCCGCTATTATTGATCAGTTAAAAAACAACGGTAATCTAATTACGGACTAAAATAATAGAGGGAGTGGCAACAGCGCTCCCTCTATTATTGATTTGTATTCAAGAAAGTAGGGTTGATATGTATATAAAACGAAATGTACAAGGGCAACTTTTAGATGCTAGTGACATCGCTGTAGGTGACGTCAAGGAGTTTATTGCCGATGATGCTGCTGAACTACAAGAATTTTTAACCGCCTCCAAAAAACACCAGCAACTTACACTTGAACGTTCAGATCAAGCAATGGCTCGCGTTTTAGAAGATGTAATTTATTTGTTGGTAGAACAAGGCGCCATTCGGTTTACGGATTTACCTGAAGCGGCACAAACTAAATTATTGTCACGTCGTGAACTGCGCGGCCAGCGCCAGGGGATGGAGTTGTTGGATGATGGTGATGATTTAGATATTTAAATCCAAAGAGGATTATTTTAATTTCAAGCCCATTTAATTCAAGCCCATCTAATTCAAGTTCATCTAAATCCACGGGCCTGTTAACGCATCAATACCCAACTTAATAATTTTTTCTTTTTCTGCTTCACTACTAACGCCTTCTGCAATCATTATCATGCCCAGAGAGTGACCAATTTTACATAGCCCTTGTAAAAATGTTTGATTGCCAAGGTTGGTATGAATATCGCGAATGAGTGCACTATCTATTTTTAAATAATGAAAGCCACTGTCTTGCAGTTCACGAATTTTAGTAAATTCTATACCTGCATGCTCCAAACCTACATAACAACCTGCGGCACGCAAAGCAATGGTAAAATTGCGCAATTCTGCCATATGCCTTAATGCGCAAGATTCCGGGAACTCTATCCATAAATTATAGGTTTTTTGTAATGACGTGGATAAAAGTTTTAATGCTTGTTCACGAAAAACTGCATTACACAATGCTTCAGCAGAAATATTAATAGCAATGGGTGCGTCCGCATCTTTTAATTTATTCAGAGCAGTTTTCATTACATCCAAATCAATCGCAGGCATCATGCCAAGTCGTGCAGCCCAAGGCATGAAATAGCCTGCGGGTTGCCATTTCTCATCAAGATATAAACGCACGGGTGCCTCGTGGTGAATGATTTCACCGAGTGCATTTTTTACGGGAAATTCTGCTAGTTGTAATTGGTTTTGCTGTAAAGCAATAGTAATGGCTTCACGCCATTCATTTAGATTGCGATGTGCAAGTGGGTGATAGTTGTTGCTGAGTGTAATAAGTGCACGGTTACCCTTTAACTCTGCTTGAGCTAAGGCACCGTCAAGTTTATGTAAAAGTTCTTTGGGTTGTGCACCGCTGGTGAAAGCGCAAGCTGCAATGGGTAGTTGTAGCATTAATAAATTATAGCTTTGTAATTGCGCATTTAATAATTTGGTTAATTCGGCTCCTATTGCTTCAGCAGATGGATTAGTTGAAATCACAACCATAAAATCACTGCCATTTAAACGGCCGGCATAACTACCAGGATAACGTTCAATAAATTGATGTAGTACACCTGCAATCTGGAGTAGTGCGTGATCAGTAGCGGCGCGACCTAATTGATTATTTAACATTGATAAATTCAATACGCGTGCTATCGCTATAACACCACTGCTGCCACTATCTTCGCGTTTTAAAAAGCTTTCGAGTAAATTTAAAAAATGACGCCGATTCGGTAATTCTGTCAACTCATCTAAATGTGATTCTCTACGTAAAATTTCTAACTGGTTGGTTTCTTTCTCCAACATTATTTTTACGCTGTGAGAGAGTATGTTCATAGCGCGAACCAGGCGCTGAAACTCTTTTGTTTTAGGTTCGTCAGAAGTAATAAAACGCCTTTCGCTAATGGCTTCAGCCTGTTTAATAACAATATCGAGCGGGCTGGAAATAAATTTTAAAAATACTGTTCCTAATGCGCCACTGATTAGCGCGGCAATAAAAAACCATTCAAATAATTGTGTGGTGCTATTCCACAATGCTTGCCATGCATAGCGCGACTGACTTTTTACCGTTAATGTGCCGAATTGATGCCAGCCATCCTGAACCTGGGCGATACCTGGCGCAGCATCAAAATTCACGAGCTGAGTAAACCATTGCGGCGTGTCTTGTGGGTCCTGATTGTTTTTGGCACCATCATATTGGCGTGCAAGTAATGTTTTATTTTGCGGGTCAGTTAAAATAATATATTCGTAATGGCCAGTATCAAATTGGGCGCTGATGAGTAAATCAAGGGTGACAGTGTCTTTTTCCATTTGCGAGAGCGAGAGCGCAAGCGAGTTTGCATTATCTAAGTTTTTAAGGTGGAGTTGTTCCTCTAAATAATATTTAGCGGAGAGAATACTAATGGCAAAGCTTCCCCCCATCGCCAGCAATAACATGACGATAATGCCAATCCACAATTGTTTAATTAAAGACATAAATGCACCACCTATTTTAAAACCTGTTTTGTTAAAAACCTTCTTGCTTCATTCGCATCAGTACATCGCGCCAACGCGATAAACGTGCGGTTGGGTCTATCTGTGGTTGCGCCTGGCCGCCCACCCACAATCCATCACTATTAAAACTGAACACCGGGTGTAAATCAGTGCGTTGATCGGCCGCTTCAATATTTGTTATCAAGCTATCTAAAATCAATGGAATTGCATTCGGTCGTGGGTAATATCCCAACACCATATGGGCTTGAAAAACATGACTTGTGGGCCCGCCAATTTGTGCCTTAACATAAATTAAACGTAAGCGTTCAGTAGGTATGCCGAGTTTTAACAGCGACATATATTTAGCGATAGTGTAATCCTCGCAATCACCTGCGCCGCTGCCTAAAGTTTCTAACGGGGTTGCCCAATAATCCTTTGTTTTCCAGTGCACACTGTCTTCTTCAAAACGAATATACACATTAAAAAAATCATTAACCCGTTTTACCTGGTCAATTTCAGGTTGAAGTTGATTGTCATCCAGTAATTTACGCCAGGCATGTAATTTTTGAATGCCCCCAACTCCATAACGCGCTTGCATTATGTGTTCCATTACATCGTTATTGATAGTTGCTGCGGCAAAAAGGACGGTATATGTCAGACTAGCGAGCAGAAGCCACCATTGTGGAGTGTAGGGATATAATATGTTGCGTTTCAACGGTGACTTCCGCCATTAACGCAAAAATGATAAATGCTGGGATGCATGGAATGAATTATGGTCGACTAAGGAAATGATGTTTCTAGTATAGATGGCTATCTAAAATATGAAGCAGAATTTTTTGCTGAATCACGTGCGTTATTGCATCTTCCATTATGTCTGTATTTCTATCGACATAAACGTTGCTGTCCTTGCGACATGTACCAATCCTGTCAAGGCTTCTAATCTGCGCGCAATCATCAGCGGGTGGTCAAGAAGCTTTTCAAATATCCCAATGAATTAATTCTATTTTATTTTGCGTTGCAGTAATTGCCCATGCTTGATCATGCCAATCACCCAACACAATTCTTTCAGCGGGTTTACCTGCAATAATTAACGCATGGCGCGCAGGGCGGTGGGTGTGGCCGTGAATTAAACGGGTTACGTCAGATTCGTGCATGACTCGAACAACTTCATCCGGTGCGACATCTAAAATATCTTCTGCTTTTAAACTATTCATTGCCTGACTTTTTTCGCGCAGTTGTGCGGCGAGTACGCGGCGAGTGGCGAGCGGTTGTGCGAGTATTTGTTGTTGCCATTGTGGTGAGCGAACTTGCTGACGAAAGTTGATATAGTCTTTATCATCGGTGCAAAGATTATCGCCATGCAATAAGAGTGTGGGGCAGTCGTATAAATTAATGACAGTTCCTTCGGCGATTAAACGTGCGCCAGAATTCGCTGCAAATTTTTCTCCGAGTAAAAAATCACGATTGCCATGCATCAAAAAAATTTGGGTGCCGCGCTGGCTAAGTTGTTTTAATTCGCTTGCAACTTGTGTATTTAAAGGCGCGTCATCGTCATCGCCAAGCCATGCATCAAAAAAATCTCCCAGAATATAGAGCGCTTCCAGGTCGTGGGTTTGTGCGTGCAAAAACTGAAAAAACGCCCGCGTAATCTGCGGGCGTGATTCGTGTAAGTGCAAATCGGATATAAACAATGTGTACATATTGATTGGGCAACTTTTATTCAGTAATAGTCACGTTTTGGATAATGACTGCTTCTTTCGGTACGTCCTGATGATGACCTTTACTGCCGGTTTTTACCGCTTTAATTTTATTGACTATGTCCATACCGTCGGTCACTTTACCAAACACGCAATAGCCCCAGCCTTGAGATGTTTTAGCGGTGTGGTTTAAAAAGCTATTATCTTTGACATTGATAAAAAATTGTCCGGTGGCGCTGTGTGGGTCACCAGTGCGCGCCATAGCGAGCGTGCCCTCTACATTTTTTAAGCCATTGTCCGCTTCGTTTTGGATTTGGTCGCGAGTTTTTTTCTGCTCCATATCTTCAGTCATGCCGCCACCCTGGACCATAAAACCATCAATCACGCGGTGAAAGATAGTGCCATTATAAAATCCTTCTTCAGCGTATTGTTTAAAGTTGGCAGCGGTGTTAGGCGCTTTATCGAAATCCAGCTCGATAACAATGTCGCCGTAATTAGTATGTAGAGTAATCATGGTAAAGCTCCGTTGGTCAAAAAGCAGGTATGATACGCGCTCACCGAGGGTGAAGGAACTTTCTATCTATTAATTTTTTTTATAGCGAGTGGTTTATGCAACGCGGCAAATTTCTCACTGTTGAAGGCACTGAAGGGGTGGGTAAAAGTACGAACCTTATTTATATACGTGATTGGCTTAATCTGCGTGGTATTGAGGTTGTGGTAAGCCGTGAGCCAGGTGGTACGCCTTTGGCGGAAGAAATTCGCGGATTGTTGTTGGCTAAACGCAATGAATCAGTCGATGAAACAGCTGAACTTTTAATGATATTTGCCGCGCGCGCGCAACACCTGCAACAGGTTATTCAACCTGTATTAACGCGTGGTGCATGGGTGTTATGTGATCGTTTTACCGATGCGACTTATGCATATCAAGGCGGCGGTAGAGGTTTGAACGCTGCGACTATCGCGCAGCTGGAAACTTTGGTGCAAGGTGACTTGCGCCCGGATTTAACCTTCATTTTGGATATTGATGTTGAGCTAGGTTTGAATCGAGCTCGCGAGCGTGGGGAGCTGGATCGTTTTGAAAGTGAAACTATTACTTTTTTTGAGCGCGTACGCAACGCATATCGCGCAAGGGCAGCTGCGGCTCCTGCACAGTATGCCGTGATCAATGCAGGGCAAACCCTGGTAAAAGTGCAGGCTGATTTAGACAAGGTTTTGGAAAATTTTTGCTCAAGCATTTAGTTGTTCTGATGCTTTATAGGGTACCAATTTGATTAATGGGAAATATGCAACTAGAGTAAAGGCTAGAGTAAAGAAAAATAGGTAAGCAGTTATTACTAGGATAATGCTAGCCGATGTATATGGCGGCTTGATGGTTAAATTACTCTACTAAACTCTTTACCACAAATTTTTTGCAATAAATCCATTAACAGGTGGCCATATGAATATCAAGAAAACATCAGGTTTTACTCTTATCGAACTTATTGCTGTAATCGTGATTTTAGGTATTTTGGCCGCAACAGCAATTCCCAAATTTGTCGATTTAACCAGCGATGCTCGCAAGGCAAAATTGAATGGTGCGGTCGCTTCAATTATGTCTACCTCTTCCATGATTCATGGCAAATTTCTCGTAACAGATCCGGTGGCAGCAACGGTAACTATTGAAACGGGTGTCGTTGTTACTTACGCGTTTGGTTATTCCGATGCTGCTTCAATGGCTGCTGCGGCAGGTTTATCTGGTACTGAATATACGCTGACATCTGCAGCCACTTCGCTTACCGTGAGCCCCTCTGGTGCTACAACACCGGCCAACTGTGCAGTTGTATACACGCAATCAACGGCAGTGAATACTGCACCAACCATTACGCTGACTTCAACAGGCTGTTAAATAATTGCTGGTTAGAACATTGTTAGTCGGAACAAAGTCATTTAAAAAATAGTCATTTAAATAGGCCAATAAAAAAGCACAAGATTCTGCAATCTTGTGCTTTTTTATTGGGTTATTTTATAGCGTGTTAATGAGTTTTAAAACTCCGCCGCACAGGCTACCTCGATATTCACCTGAGTGATGGGATGGGTAAAGCGAATATCCTGCGCGTGAAGCAATAAGCGTGTTGCTTGTGCTTGAATCGCGGCCGGGGCATAAAGTTGATCGCCAACCATAGGATGGCCGAGGCTAAGCATATGCACACGCAGTTGATGTGTACGGCCGCTAACCGGCTCGAGTAAAACACGGGTGCTATCGCTTGCTGGATTACGTTGCAAAACCGTGTAACGTGTATGCGCAGGTTTACCACTTTCAAAACACACTTTTTGTAAGGGTCGATTCGGCCAGTCACAAATAAGAGGTAGCTTAACCTCACCCTCATCCAGCTCAACCACGCCTGCCACCACAGCTACATAGTGTTTATGTATTCCGCGCAGCTCGAATTGTTTGGTGAGCAACCTCAGGCACATATAATTTAGAGGAAACATCACAATGCCGGAGGTACCTTGATCTAGTCGATGTACCACGCGCGCGTTGGGGTTGAACTTGAGTACGCGGTTGATCATGCAATCTTGCTTTTCTGGCCCTTTGCCGGGCACAGTCAATAATCCCGCGGGTTTATTGACGATCAATAAATCGTCGTCGTGATAGAGAATATCAAGCGCTTGGGGCAGCGGGGCGTACACAAGCTCAGTCATGGCAATCCAGTGTGTGAAAACAGGTGGCGATTATCGCAAATCTGCGCGGTGATTGGTAAGCTTGCGCCTTGTTTCTATAGAGTTTCTCTCATGACCGATTTCCCCGCGCATCCATATCCCTGGCAATTGCCAGAATGGCAGCAGCTTAATCAACAAATAACCGCTAATAAGTTGCCGCATGCCTTGATGTTTGCGGGTGCCAAAGGAATTGGTAAGCGTCAATTGGCAGAAGCCTTGGCGCAATTGTTGTTGTGCCTTGCGCCTGTTGACGGGGTCGTATGTGGCAAATGCAGAAGTTGCCAGCTCAACAAAGCACATAATCATCCGGATTTGATTCGGCTGGAGCCAGAGGATGGTAGTAAAGGTATAAAAGTTGATCAGGTGCGCGCACTGATAGAGGATTTAAGCAAAACTGCGCAGCAAGGTGGATACAAAGTCGTCATTATTGACCCTGCCGAAGGTATGAATGCCAATTCGGCCAATGCCTTACTTAAGTCCCTAGAGGAACCATCCGCTAAAACCTTATTGATATTAGTGAGCCATTCCGCCAGTTCAGTGCTGCCAACAATTCGCAGCCGTTGCCAGTTGCGCTTATTGCCCATGCCAAGCGGCGAGGAAGTTATTCACTGGCTAACACCGCTTATAGTGGGTAGCAATGTGACGCTTGAAAAATTGCTAGAGGCTGCTGGCGGCGCACCGCTGACAGCATTGGCCTACTTGCAAGGCGATGCCTTGGCTCGTCGCGACGCATGGTTATTGAATTTGCTAAGTTTGAGTGCTGGCCAAACTTCCGCCATTGAAGTGGCCGCACAATGGTATAAAGAAGATGTTACCGCGATTGTGGAATGGTTTTTGGTGTGGCTGCATTCGCTGATGCGCTGGCAGGTGGGCATGCCTAATATATTGATTAACCAATTGTCGCAGGATATGCGGGACCGCCTTGCACAAATTCCTGAGGTTTTATTGCATCGTTATTTGGAGAAGATATTGGTAGCTAAGCGTCAGTTGCTTGGTAGCTCTAATCCCAACAAACAACTGTTACTTGAAGAAATGCTATTAGACTGGAGTGCCATGTTACGAGTGGGACGCGCGAAAAAAATGTGACAGTTGTGTGGCTTGCGTCAAAAAAATGTTACTTACGCAAGTAGTTTATCGTTAGAACGTGAGCTGGCGTCTGGACAGCCATAGGCTAATCTATTAATGTTGACCATTAAATTCAGACGGAAGTTCATATGCAAGCTATAGCTGGTAGTGCCCGCAACGGCATACTTTCTCTTACCATCAGGGATAAAGCGGTACTCTATGCTGCTTACATGCCTTTTGTGAAAAATGGTGGCATGTTTATTCCTACCAGCAAAAGTTACAATTTGGGGGATGAAGTTTTTATGCTGCTCAGTTTGATGGATGAGCCGGAAAAGATTCCAGTTGCTGGTAAAGTCATTTGGATTACACCGCGTGGCGCGCAAGGTAACCGTGCCACAGGTATTGGCGTGCAGTTTACTGATCAAGAGAACACCGCTGTGACTAAAATTGAAACCTATTTGGCCGGTAGCTTAAACTCTGATAAGCCAACACATACTATGTAGGTTTACCTCTGCAATTATTTAAAAGCCAGCATAACGCTGGCTTTTTTATTTTAAGTTTTCGATTTTTTTCCTTTATAATCGACAAAACTTCATTTCAGATTTTATTATTTATGCTAATCGATTCCCACTGCCATCTTGATCGCATCAATCTTGACCGCTACAACGGCAACCTTGGCGAAGCTATTGCTGCCACCAATGCACGCGGCATTCAACAAATGCTCTGCATTAGTGTCAGCCTCGCTAATGTTCAAGCTGTAATTGACATTGCTCAGGCGCATCCTTCTGTTGTTGCTTCTGTAGGCGTTCATCCTTGTGATGTTAAAGAAGGCACCGCCACTGCAGAGCAATTAATACAGTGGGCAGCGCAACCTAAAGTTGTCGCACTGGGTGAAACCGGGTTGGATTATCACTACGAAACTGAAAGCAAAGCCTTGCAACATGAAAGTTTTGCCCTGCATTTACAAGTTGGTAAAAAAATTGGTTTACCGGTAGTGGTTCATACCCGCGAGGCGCGAGCGGATACCTTAGCGTTAATTAAAGAACACGGCAGCCTTGAGCATAGTGGTGTATTGCATTGTTTTACTGAAGATTGGGAGATGGCCAAAGCCGCATTGGATTTAAATTATTATGTTTCGATTTCAGGCATTGTTACTTTTAAAAATGCGGAGCAAATTCGCGACGTGGTGCGCCACATGCCACTTGATCGTTTACTGGTTGAAACCGATTCACCTTACCTTGCGCCTATTCCCTATCGCGGCAAACCTAACGAACCAAAATACGTATTCGAAGTAGCGCAATTTGTTGCGGATGTGCGCGGTATTCCACTGGCGGAACTAGCGGAGAAAACAACCGAAAACTTCTACCGTTTGTTTAATAAAGCAAAACAACATTTACCTGTTTAATCAAAAAAATCACGTTAAAAAAATAGAGAACTTACATGAACGCACAACAAATTAAAATAATGCTCGAGCTGCAAAACAGCATGAATACCAAAGTTAACGCGCAGTGGCAACAACAAGGTTATGAATGGTATCGCGCTATTTGGGTAGAATGTGCGGAGTTAATGGATCACTACGGTTGGAAGTGGTGGAAAAAACAATCACCGGATACTGAACAAGTTGCACTTGAATTAATTGATATTTGGCATTTTGGTTTAAGCATTTTATTACAAAGTGGTAAGTCAGAAACAGAGATTATTGCGCAAATACAAACTGCACTTGTGATTAAAACGGATGCGGTCGATTTTCGTGTGGATTTAGAAAAATTTGTCGCAGCAACTTTGGGTGATCATCAATTCCATATCAATTTATTTGGCCGTTTAATGGCGGGCATAGAAATGAGTTTCGGACAGCTCTATCGCGGTTATGTAGGTAAAAATGTGTTAAATTTTTTCCGCCAGGATCACGGCTATAAAGATGGCTCCTATCGCAAACACTGGCACGATGGCCGTGAAGATAATGAACATTTAGTAGAGGCAGTGCAGAGTTTGGATGCAACCAAGGTAGAGTTTAAAGATGAATTATATGTCGTTTTAAAAACACGCTATTCAATTCAATAATTGTTTTTGTAGTCCGTATAAATCCTAGTGAGATACGGAAAAATAATTTTTTATATTTTAAAGGCCGCGTAGCGGCCTTTTTTTAGTAGCAAGTTTTGTAGTAGAAAATTTATAGTAGCGTAAATATTTATTCTAGATCTGCTTCACTCACGCCGTTTAAATCCATCAGTACTTTAACTTGTTGTTGTAAATGTTTTATCTGACTTTCGAGCGTTTCAATTTTTTGTTCCATGGGTGGGATGCGGTCATCCTCAACGGAGCTACTGCTTTTTGTTGAATTAGTCATTGCCGCGATTGCAGTTAAATCTGGTTTGCCGCAGAGCAAATGCATGTAGCGATCTTCACGTTGCCCCACCATCCGAGGAATATGCACAACCACCGGCGATGTTTTTGCACACAGTTGTTCCATTTTTTCTTCTAAGCTCTGCAAGGTTGCAAAGTCAAACATTCGTTGCGTACGCGTTAATAATTCTGCCAGTGTTTGTGGGCCGCGTAATAACATGATAGTGAGTAAGGCTTGAGTTGCTTTATCCACACCCAGTACTCGTGTAATGCGTTGACCATAACGTGCGGCGCGTGAACCGTAATCTACTTCAATCCATTTGTTGTCTTGCATTGCACTTACGCAGCGCTGTACTTCGCCGGGGTCATAATTGCTGGTGGGTTCGCGGCTGGTTTTTTGGTTGCACGCCAACACAAGGCTGTTCAGAGTTAGCGGGTAGGCGTCGGGTGTTGTAAGTTGTTTCTCCATTAATGCGCCTAAAATTCGCGCTTCAGCAGTGGTCAACATAGGTTCTACATCAGTACTATTATTTTCTTGCGTCGCTATATCTTGTGAATTCATGTTCTGTAACTCCATAGGGTTCACCTTGGTGTAAAAGCTGCGTTACTCTACCTTAAATTAATGAGCAGATTTGGTTTTAAATGTGCAGCACGCTTGTGGATTGATCAATGTTGAATTTATTTTAGGCGCTAATTGTTTTTATGCCAGCGCAGTTTGCGCAAATACAGGCGATGTTGCGTAAATTTGCGGGGATTTCTTCGAGTGTGGCGGCATCAATTTTTTGTGTAGTACACCAGCAAGTTGATGCAAAATTTCCGCTGCTGGCGGGCGCGCACAAATTTGGCTGACCACATAGGGGACAGTTGTGATTGAGTGCAGGAAAAGTTTGATTAGGTAACGAGTTCATTTATTCGTTCGCGAATGCTTCAAAGGCATCAATCACAATTTCTTCATCGGCTTCAGACAAATCTGCTAAATCCATAATGCAGGGTTCATTAACTCCCAGCAGGTTTTCAATTTCTTCCAGCGCCAAGCTCGCGGCTGTGGCTTTTAATAAATACTGTTGAATAGCTTCTTGTAATGCCGGCGAATTACCTTGTGCGTTTTTTAATGCAGTAACCGTTTGTGTGCTGAGCCAGTCAATAAATTCGGCGTGATGTTCGGGCGATGTGTCAGTAACAGAGTTGTAGTCCATGGAGCTAACCTTTTGCTGTGTACATCAAGCTGTGGGTTGAGAATGCTGAAATTGAAAATAAAGTGGTTCCCATACAAGTGCATGAGAGCCGCAAGTGTATGGGAGCATAGTTAATGTCTGCACATAGTTAATGAGAGAAATTAGTTAATGCAATTTTTATTTTACAGTAATCGTTATTTTTTTAGACACAACAGGATGTGGGCCTGAGATATGTGCAGAGTTGCCCAACACCAATTCTAAAGTGTGTTTGCCGGGGCTCAGCGTTAATTCGGTTTCAGTTTGACCTTTACCAAAATGGATCATGGTTGGGCTTGTTGGAATAGGAGTATTTATATCGGGTAAGGTTTCGGTATCAATTAGTAAATGGTAGTGCCCTGAGTGTTCTTGAACGGTGCCAGCGGGTACTATATCAACTCCACTCGCGCCAAATTTAACGGTAAATGTGGTGGGTACAGTGGCACCATTTTTGGGCTCGAGAATTGTCACTTTTGGCGTCGATGTTTTGGTTGTTTTTGCATCAACAGCTTGTGCAGGTAAACTGATTGCTAAAATTGTCAGTAAGGCTAAAAGTATTTTACTTTTCATGGTAAGACTCCTTTAATGAGTGTTTTGCATCTGATTGATGTTTGTAATGCAAATGTTTTGTGGCACAACGGCGTAAGTGTACTCGTGGTTTCAGGGTAAGGCTACGGGGGCAAAGGTATTCCGTAGCCACTTCTCTGAATAATGGTTTGTCTTTTTACTTTTACTACTGGTTACTTTTATTACGGGTTATTTTATAGCCCAATGGAGTTCAACATGTCATTGCTTTCAGTGTACAAAAAACTGGTTATGCCAGTGTTAATCTCGGTTCTATTTGTTGTAGGTAGTTTTGTCGGCAGTTCATCTTCCGTATTTGCACTATCGCTTAGCGATCTTAGTACTCAAGATGCCAATGCAGGTTTAAAGGCAGCCTTGGAAAAGGGCTCTACCGCTGCGATTGCAAAACTGGGTGTAGCGGGAGGATTTATGAATAATGATAAAGTGAAAATCAAGTTGCCTGCGAGATTAGACAAAGTTCGTGCTATTTTGCAAATGACAGGGCAGGCAAATAAATTAGATAATCTTGAAGAATCAATGAATCTTGCCGCTGAAGCTGCTGTCCCCTTGGCAAAACCATTATTAGTGAATGCTATTAAATCCATGACCGTGACAGATGCTAAAAATATCTTAATGGGTGGTGATACCTCGGTAACGGATTTTTTTAGACAAAAAACTGCTACATCGCTTAGTATAAAATTTTTACCTTTGGTAAAAAGTGTTACGGATAAAGCCAAGCTAGCAAAAACGTATAATTCGGTAATGGCACAAGCGCAAAAATTTGGCACAGTGTCTGAACAAGATGCAACCGTTGAAAGTTACGTTACCAGGCGCACAACCGACGGCTTATATTTAATGATAGCAGAAGAAGAAAAAGCCATTCGTGAAGATCCCATAGGTACCGGGAGTAAAATTATTGGCAAAGTTTTCGGTGCATTGAAATAAATTATTTTTTTCGTATAGGCGATGAACCGGATTTTTTTTGTTTTGCCTCAAAATTTGCAGTTGCTGGCGCGTTCATTAGTGCCAAGAAATCTGCAGGAGCGGGGGTTTCGAAGGTTAATTCTTTACCGGTTTTTGGGCTGATAATTTTTAATCGTAAGGCATGTAAGCCCATGCGAGTGCCGGCCGTGCCATAACGTGGGTCACCTACTACTGGGTAACCAAGCCATGCCAGGTGTGCGCGTATTTGATGTTGTCGTCCTGTTTCTAATTGTACATGCAACAAGGTGCGTTCATTTGCGCTGCGTTCGGTTTTAAAATGCGTAATGGCTGGCTTGGCGTCTGGATGCGCGCCAACATGCATGCGATATTCCACCTCATCAAGGCGCAAGGGTTGATCGATAGTTCCTTGCGCCGGGTTAGGGCGGCCTACAACAATCGCTAAATAATTTTTTTCAGCTTGATCCCACTTATCCATCACCGCTTCACGTATTTCGCGCGAAGTGGCAAATAATAAAACACCTGACGTATCACGATCAATTCGGTTCACTGGCCACAACTTTACCGCCAGTGACCGGCGCGACAGCTGATTGCGCAGTATCGCCAAGGCGTGTAACTGGGTTTCTTTTGTGGTACCCACAGATAGCAAACCCGCAGGCTTGTTGATAGCAATAATATCGCGATCAGAATACAAAATTTCTAATTGCGAGGGTGAGCTAAGGGCAACCTTGGCCGTTGCTCCTACCTCAACCAAGTCACCCACATTAAGCGCGTAATCATGTTGCGTAATGGATACACCATTAACGCTTACACAGCCGGTTTGTAAGCGCTGTTTAATTTTACTGCGCGCCCATTGGTGTAACTGCACGCTGAGGAACGTTAACAGCCCCGTGGCTGCTTTAACGTGTAATTTTTCGGACATAGGGTGTTGCCTATAAATTCAAACAATGGGCCCGATCTTTAAAAAGGGATATGAGCGTAACAAAATAGCGATTTATTCACTCTAATGTTAAGTTAACCTGCAAAGTCTGTGAGGAGTTAGAGTGATAAGCATTGTGGGAAATGATAGCACGCCTTGATAGCGAAATTTGGAGATGCCACGATTTGGGTGCAGCAAGATTTGAAGGCCGCAAGATTCGGGTCGAATTAATAATCTGGTCTCGCTATAGTCTTGGCTGGGGTAAAGCGCTTATATTTGCGCAACTTGATACTTTCACTTTCAGGCGATCTCACTTTAAATTAAACAACTTCACTTGCAAAAAAAGATAAATGAATTATGAACGAACAGGAAAACATTCATTACGATCGAATTGCGGCAGCAATCGTTTATATAAAAGAGAATTTTAAAGATCAGCCATCGTTAAATGAAATAGCGGAAGCGGTTAATTTAAGCCCATTTTATTTTCAGCGGTTGTTTACGGATTGGGCTGGTGTAAGCCCTAAAAAATTCATACAGTACCTGAGTGTTGAGCACGCAAAAAAGCTATTAAAAACTGAGCAATCATCACTGCTCGATACGGCGTATGAAACCGGGTTATCTGGCACAAGTCGGCTACACGATTTATTTATCAATATTGAAGGGATGACCCCGGGAGAGTTTAAAAATGGTGGTGAAAAGCTTGCGATAAATTATTGTTTTGCGGAAAGTCCGTTTGGCAAAGTAATTGTGGCATCCACCGCAAAAGGAATATGTCATATTTTTTTTGAAGAAGATGAGCAGGAAGCTTTGTCCAATTTAACGCGACGTTTTCCAAACGCAAATTATCATCATTTTATCGATAAGTTCCAGCAAGACGCTTTGCTTGTTTTTACAAAAGACTGGAGTCAATTAGATCAAATTAAGTTGCATTTAAACGGTACACCTTTTCAATTAAAAGTGTGGGAGAGCCTGCTGAAAATTCCGTTGGGGAATTTGACGACTTACGGCACTGTTGCGCATAAAATTGATAGCCCCAAAGCATCGCGCGCTGTAGGAACGGCGATAGGCAGTAATCCCGTTGCATTTCTTATTCCGTGTCATAGAGTGATCCAAGCGACTGGGAATATTGGTGGATATATGTGGGGTAGTACGAGAAAATTGGCAATGATCGGCTGGGAATCGGCAAAAGTAAGTAGTTAGTTATTAAAGAGTAATACGGCTAAACAATTTTTAGCGGCTTTGTGTATCGGCTTTGCGGAAAATTTATAAAAGGTGAATATAAAAAATGGACCTGTTTGCTACAGACCAGCCAAGAAATCTGCTGCATAAAGACGGCACTGTAAATTACTATGAACGATTATTATCTTTACCTGATGCCAATCATTATTTAAACAGTTTGCGTACTAAAATTGAATGGAAAAATGACGAGGCAATCATTTTTGGTAAACGCATTGTAACCAGGCGAAAAGTCGCTTGGTACGGCGACAAGCCATTTCAATATACCTATTCTAAAACGACGAAACTCGCATTGCCCTGGGTTGAGGAGCTACTCATTTTAAAAGAAATAGTGGAGCAGAAAACTAATGAAACTTTCAATTCTTGTTTACTCAATTTGTATCACGATGGCACAGAAGGAATGGCTTGGCACAGCGATGTCGAGCAAGATTTACAAAAGAATGGTGCGATTGGTTCATTGAGTTTTGGTGCGGAGCGAAAGTTTTCCTTGAAGCACAAGCAGACCAAAGAAACTGTTTCTTTAATTTTACAACACGGTAGCTTACTGGTTATGAAGGGCGTCACGCAAACGCATTGGTTGCATTGTTTGCCACCCACAAAAATGCCAATTAAGTCACGCGTGAATTTAACATTTCGTACAATTGTTGAGAAAAAACAAGCTCAATAACAAACAAGTTCAATAACAAACAAGTTCAATAAAAAATAAGTTAAATAGCCAGGTTGATTTGAACTAGTTATAGCTTTTTTGTAAACGTTTTGATTCTGAATAAAATGCGCTCCGGATCATCATCACTAGTAATAACTGCTCCCAATTTAAAACAACCGCTGCCAATTAAGGGCGAGGTTTCATTTTGTACACGAAACGCCGTGGTGCGATTTAACTGGACAAAGGTGCCGTTGCGACTGAAGTCATTTAATAGAAATTTACCACCATGAAATTCAATGGCGCAGTGTTGACGAGAAGTAAATTCGCAGCTGATAGACAGTCCGGAGTCAGCATTATCCCTACCCAAATGAAAAGGCGTTTGCTCGGGTGTAACTACAATGGATGTGCTGTGATAAAAAAGCTCAAGGATAAGACTATCGGGCTTTGGATAGGTTTCCGGGTTCAGCACGGTAGATTCTATCATTACATTCTCCTGCAACAGGGTGTGGATCAAAATGAAGTCAACAACGTATTCGGCGTCCATAATAACAAATTACAAATATTTTTTCGGTTTTAAAATTGTTGTTGTTTTTTAGTATTAGGATAGGGTGTTCGTGCAGAGTAATTGGATTGCTTCGGCAAGCACTCTCACCCGACCTTAGCACCTTAGCTTTCTAAATCGAGCTACACTTTATTAAAGTTGAAATTGCCCTGAGTATTTCATGAAAATCATCAATAATGAAGTTCGTCTTATCATTTCACTTGGCTTGGGGCTGGTGGTAGGGGTTTTCGCTCTTATTTGGTATGTTGGCGATTTTCAATCCCGGTTGATTCGGCAAATGGCGCTTACAAATAGTCAAACATATGCAAACACTTTGTCTGAATTTCGAACCCTGTATACCTCTGAAGTGGTAGATCGGATCCGTACTCATCCTGACATAACCGTCAGTCATGATTATCTCAATACCCAATATGCTATTCCTTTGCCGGCAACGCTGAGTATGAAATTAGGTGAGCAAATAGGTAAGCAATTATCTGGAGCGGAATCCTTTCTTTATAGCCCTTATCCCTTTCCATGGCGCGCTCAACGTGGCGGCCTTAATAATCCATTTCGCGTGAGGGCATGGGATTTTCTCTCGCGCCATCCAACACAATCTTATTATGAATTTGAAAAAATAAATGGCCGTGAAGTCATTCGCTTTGCTCAAGCAGACCTCATGCGGGAAGGTTGCATCGACTGTCATAATAGCCACCCGCAATCGCCCAAAAAAGGGTGGAAAGTAGGGGATTTGCGTGGAGTACTGGAAGTTATACAGCCATTAGACGTTATAAATCAGGAAGCTCACTACAGTCTTGATAGGCTTTATTTATTAGTTGCTACAGTGGCTATCATGGCGCTCCTCAGCTTCTGGTTTTTTATTAAACAGCAGCGTGAAAGTCGCGAGATGCTACAACGCCAGCTTGAGCAGCGCACTGAACAGGTCAAGTTATCAGAGGCGAAACTCGCCGCCACAGAAAAAATGGCCGCGCTGGGTTTGGTGTCGGTCGGAATTGCCCATGAAGTCAATCAACCTTTGGCAACCATGAAGCTAACGCTTGAGCTATTGATGAATAGCTTAAGCAAAAGTGGTGTCGATGTTTCCGATAAAATTAACCGTGTCTTGCGCCAGGTTGAACGAATTAATCGAATCATCACGCAATTAAATATCTCGAGTGCCCATCCCCATTTCAGCCAGGAGCTGCCTTCGCCGCTGGATATTAATCAAACGATTGCTCAGGTACTGGAGTGGCTGAACGAAGATCTTCAATCCGCTGAAGTTGAAGTTATTGTTGAACTGGCTTCAGGTTTGCCACATATTTTAATGGATAGGCTCGAGCTTGAGCGGGTACTAACAAATTTAATCACCAATGGCATCCATGCCATGGAGGAGTGTAAAGGGCCGCGGGTGCTGACGCTGCTCAGTTATTATGACAACGATAATGTTTTTATCAGTGTCGATGACACAGGTAAGGGTATTGCTGAAAAGGATAGGTTGAAAATATTCGATCCTTTTTATACGACAAAGGATGTAGGAAAAGGTATGGGAATGGGGTTAAGCTTGGTACAAGGCATTGTGAATAAAAACGCAGGGAATATTCAGCTGGTAAACACCGAAATTGGCGCCTGTTTTCTGTTGTCCTTTCGATTAAAAATATAAACGAGTCGGTTAAAAACGCAAACGAGGCATCATGACTACAATTCATTCAATTCTTTTGGTGGAAGATGATATTGATCTCTGCGAAAGCATTAAAGAATTACTCGAAGGCGAGGGATTCAGTGTCAGGGCAGCCAACAATGGTCGACAAGGCATGCAATTATTAAATGAACAAGCTGCAGATTTAGTTGTTAGCGATATTTTTATGCCAGAAATGGATGGCCTGGAATTTATTACCTTATTGCGCCAACGCTTTCAAAAAATCAAGATACTGATAATGTCTGGCGGTGCGCGCAACTTACAGGCTGACTATTTATTTATGGCAAAAAGCCTTGGCGCTGATGCTATTATGAAAAAACCTTTTTCTTCTGCAAAATTGTTAGCTGAAATAGCTAACTTAAATCATATGGCCTGAGCCCCTGCATTTTGTCCCACTAAAATATTGTCCTACTGAAATATGTCCCACTGAAATATTGTCGTTTGATGTCGTGATGATTTATAAATTTGTGAATGCTGTTATCACCGACATTGTTAAGTAGTTCCCTATATTCCAACCTTTTCTGTATTTTCCTAACGATGTGAATCGTTGTGTGAATTGCATCTCGTAGTAAATGATGCAGCGCGTGTTAGTGTGCTCGCAGTTTTACTTCGGATATTTTTGAGGTTTTACGATTCAAAAAATATCTCATTTTATAAGTGGCGTTTAAGTTAATAAAATATCGAGAAAATTTTTACATGTTTTATTTGCAATAACAATTATTTCCGGGGAAATAATATGATTTCCAAAACGAAAAATATTTTATATATGTCCGTATGTTTGGTGGCTTCGGCTGCACAAATGGCAAGTGCAGCAGATTCAGCACCTATGTTGCTTACAGATACGCAAGCCAGTCGCATCACGGTTTCCTCTGAAAATAATGTGAATGGCGAAGGTCGTGTACAAGCGTTTGATAGTAATGTCAATACGAAGTGGTTGACGTTTAATTACACGGGATGGATTGCGTATCAATTTCGTTGGCCAGTTATTGTTAGCAACTATTCGTTAACTTCAGCTAATGACGTACCAGGCCGTGATCCTGTAGCTTGGCAATTAGAAGCTTCAAATGATGGTGTGAATTGGAACAGTGTAGATTCAAAAAATTCAGAGCAATTTGCGCAGCGTTTTTTCACCAAACAATATACGGTGAATAATGCCACTACTGCCTATCGTTTTTATCGTTTAAATGTGAGCGAAAATAATGGCGAGCCAATATTGCAGCTTGCTGAGTTAGCCTTAACCGGCAAATATATTTTTGGTGCAAATGCAGATGTAACCCAGTCTGTTGCAACAAAAATTACAACATCAGCAGAAAATTCAGCTGTTGGGGAGGGACGTGTACAGGCATTTGATAATAATGCAGCGACTAAATGGTTAACTTTTAATTCCACTGGATGGATTGCTTATCAGTTTGATAAGCCAACCAGTATTGGGGCATACACACTCACCTCTGCAAATGATTTTGCAGATCGCGATCCCCGTAATTGGATACTTCAAGGTTCCAATAATGGTACTACCTGGGCCACAGTTGATTCGCGTGCAAATCAAAAATTCGCAACGCGTTTTGCAACAAACACTTATGTATTTGCGAACGACGCTACATACACGCAATATCGTTTAAGTGTAACGGCAAATAGTGGCGCAAACATTTTACAACTTGCGGAAATAGAGCTAATTGAAAATCCACAAAGCTCCTCCATGAGTAGCAGCAAAAGTAGTAGTTCGAGCAGCAGTATTGCTAGTAGTAAAAGCAGCAGTCTTACCGCGAGCAAAAGTAGTAGTAGCTCAGTAGCGAGTGATTGGGCTGCTGTTACATCGCCCGCTGTGGATTATCACAATGATGGTGGTGCTGGAGCGCAATTATTCCGCTCATTAGTGCCTGATAGCGCAGTAAAAAATTATGTGCATCAAATTGCGCTGGATGTTGTTAAAACGTTATACAAAACACCGAGTGAGGTTCCTGCATTTTCAACTCTGGAATTGCATATTGAAAATTGGAATGATGATCCGGGTGGCGTAGCCTGGAAGGCTGGTAATCCACCTCATATTACGGTAAACGTGAATGGTTTTTATCTGGAAAATATCAGTAAAAACGGTGTGAATGTAGCCGACGAAGTGAGTGGTGTTTTGCATCACGAAATGACTCATGCGTATCAACACTCAGAAGGCATGGATCTTTCAGCCGTTGAAGGTACTGCCGACGCCGTGCGTTTTTTAACAGGATATATTCCTGTGACTAATCGGCGCGCCGGTGGCCATTGGGATGATTCCTATCAAACGACAGGATTCTTTTTAGCGTGGATTCAACAATACAAAGGTTTTACCAGTTTCATTCACGATTTTAACCAGCAAGGTAAACCAGGTACCCCAGGTACGTGGAGTTGGGATGGTGCGATCATGAATACCACGGGCTTTCATGTTCAGACTTTGTGGGATGAGTATCAAACCTGGCTAAAGAATGGAGCAAAATAATTTCCGCTGACATTAAAAGCTTCGGCCTTTGCGCCGAAGCTTTTGTTTGTGCGTAATCTTTTTTAATAAATATAAAGATAACAATAAATATTGGATAATCGCATACGACGCTGGTGTAAAAACAAGATATTGCGCTTTATTTTTTTGATTATTTGGTTTCTAATTTTTAAAAATCTGCAAAAACCCGGTATAGAATTCCTATGCCAGATTTTTGCAGATTTTTAATTTCAGTAGTTGACGATTAAGGTTTAATAATGACGTTATTGCATCGCGCTTGGGCTTGGCTATTCGCCATTTCTTTGAAATGCGCGAATAGTATCTTGAATCATCTTAGCTTCTGATTTCCATAGTCCATTCATAAAAATTGGCTGACTACCGCCAGTCGTTTCGATAGTAATATTAGCCAAAAAAATCCTATTGGTGATGCGAAATGATGCAACAGAACGATAATTAATGAGTTCTTCGTCGGAGCCAAATAGCGCACCTTTTCGAAATAACATTCCATCGCTTGCCAGCGTCAATCTGTCTGGGAAAATTAAATTCCCAGACGACCAACGGCTGGACTGATAGCATTTCTCTTCGATTTTTATTTGGGCTGATAAGTGCGCGCGCTTTTCGTTAACTGATGCCGGCGCATTTGCGTGGCTTTCGGCTAGGAGTTTGCGTTTGGCATCCGTAAACTCCTGAGCATTGAGATGCCCCTGTTGGTGGAGTTCGGCAAGCCTGCGGAGTTCGTCGGTAAGATTCATGTTTTTCACTAATGCTTCAATAAGGGATCGTACCAAATCGTAACACGGCTAAGATATTTTATTCAGCATATTCCCTTAATTGTTAGAGCGTGATGACTATATTATCAGAGCTTAATGACTATATTGCGACGATATAAGAAGTAAGCAACCCCATAACAGAAAAGTAAAAATAACAAAGCCACAAACAAGGATGCGTTGAATGGATTTGTATAAGGCGCCAAATAAGTTACCAGCCACTCTTGCACGGGAACCGCTTTCCCACTGCTACCAGCAATTGTCACCCAACTTAGCAAATCTGATGCGATCCATGCAAAAATATAAATAAACAATGGGTTCATGCCAAACGCTAACAGGGGTTTGACTGCAGCGAGCTGGTTTTTCACATCGACAATCCAAATAAATATGGCGAGCATGATCATGGCAGCGCCACAGGTAAAAACCACGTAAGAGCTTGTCCAAAGTGCTTTATTGATGGGAATCAAGAAACTCCATAGCAGCGCAACCACAAGTGCTACAGCCCCCACACTAACCAGCTTAATAATTGTTTTCGCTTTATCCGTTTGCGAGGTTAAATAACGCGTTACTTCAAAGCCAACCAGAGCGTTCACTATTGCGGGAATACTACTTAATAAACCTTCTGGATCAAACGGAATACCAAAGCCATTGTATAAGTGGGTATCGCTAAATAACATGCGATCTAGTCCGCGCGCAAATGAATGTTCTAGCGAAAAGGGCTCGGCTCCGCCAAACACTATTAACACGCCCCAGTACGCCAGTAATAATGCTGCAGACATTAACCAAACACCGCGTTTATTGAATAGCAGAACAATAAAGCTGGCCAGAATATAAACGAAACCTATGCGCTGCATAACACCGAAAAAGCGCAGAGAATCCATGGGTATGGTAAATAACACTGTGTTGAGCAAAATACCAATCGCGATAAGTGTTAAGCCGCGGCGAATAATTTTTAAGCCAATATCTTTTGTTAATTGAAACTGATTTTTTTGGAAGGCAAAAAACATTGCCGAGCCGACAATAAATAAAAAGAAAGGAAAGACTAAATCGGTCGGTGTACAGCCGTTCCATTTGGAGTGTTCCAACGGCCAATAAACGTAGCTCCATGAGCCTGGATTGTTAACCAGAATCATCATCGCAATGGTGATACCTCGAAATGCATCGAGCGCTTTGTATCGAACCATGATTACCCTCTATTATTTTCATACAGTTAGGAAGCAGCGACTGTATGCCCGCAGAGAATGGCTCCAATCATTATTTATTTGTTGATTATAGTGACTAAAATAAAAATAGCTTTTTATTCGCGACATTCTTCATCCGTTATGTCGCTTTAACAGCGCTATCCAGCTTTATTTTCATTGCTGACAAAGCAGCCATGTTGAATTGTTTCCTTCGCTGCTATGTTGCCCATTAAATTGGCGCCAATGTAATACTGGACGTGCGCAATGTAATACTATTATGTTCTCTTGATGAAATTTATACTCGATCACAATGCTGGTGGCTCCCGTTTACATATATTAGGCTTAACTTTTATTTCATTCTGTGCAATGAAATAAAAGCTGTACGGATAAGATATAAATGTAAGGTTTACGTTTCTGATTTCAGAGATGTTTCTTAAGCGATATTATTGTTAAGCGGGAGTTTATTTCGACAATTCAATATGGATGTCTATGCCAAAGTGGAGGATCGGTTAGTGACGCCCTGTGGCGGGCGTCGATATTGTTAGCGAAGTAAGTGGTCTTTATCTTGCCTCTGCATTTGGCTACGAAAAATCACTACATTTGCGTCGCTTTATTATATTAAGCGTTGGTATTTGTATGTGTTAAAAGCGTGGGTTGCGGAATAATAATAAGTGGTTTTGGTACCTTCTGTTCTCTTGGTAACTCTTCTGCCGCCAGCACCATTCACATAAAACTCTGAGACAGTAACACTACCTCCTTTTGCGCTACCTGTCTCGGGGTCAGTAGCGTGAGTAGATTTATTCGTAATGCCATTGCCGATAGTTCCGGTTGTCAAAATATGCGCAATAGCCGCAAAATCATCAGCTTTAACCTTGTCGCGTTTGATGGGATCTAATGACAGCGCTGAATTGGCACCCGGCCCAGTACCGCGATAAATAGCCAATTTGCTGGCTTCAGGTTCATTCTCTACATAGTTTTCCAGTTTTTCAATTAATTCAGCATTGGTAAGAAAAGTCGTTGCTCCCGAGCCATTAATTTTCATTAAATAATTTGCATATCCCTTTTTGCACGGAGTGGCGGGGTTCGCTTTTATAGAATGGAAAACTTCCGACAAGGTATATTTTACTCCAGCAATCGTTAGCATAATAATTTTTCCCCTTAATAGTTCTTTCTAGTCGATGCAACAGTGCAACGGTTTTTTGTAAACAATAAATGCGCGGTTGATATTCAGAATTATAGTTGCAGTTAATGTGAAGTCACACAATTACGCGCTATAACAGCGGTAGCATGGATTGATATAAAACTATAATGAATTTTGCTTAGCCGTTTTGTGTAGCTAAAGCTGAAATAATTTTTATGGGTTAATTAACTTAACCAGCGCGGCTCGCGAAACGCACTTATCAGAAAATCAATCATCAAGCGCACCTTGGATGATAAGTGTTTTCGGCTGGGATATATCGCGTAGATTCCCAATTCGATGGAGCGAAACTGCGGTAGCACCTCGACCAATGCTCCTGAGCGCAAATCATCAGCAACGAGAAAGCTGGGCTGTAGAATTAACCCTTGGTGTTGCAACGCAGCTGCACGGCAAGTATCTCCATTATTGGTGCGAATACTTGGGTTTGCTTTTACACTTACCCGCCCATTCGGCCCATCGAATGCCCATTCATCTCCTGTATTCCAAAGGCTATAAGATATTAACCGATGATTTGCCAATTCTGATGGATGTATGGGCGTACCCGCCTTATGTAAATATTCGGGAGATGCGCATAAGACGATTCGCGTGCTCGACAATTTGCGGCTAATGAGAGTTGAACTAGGTAAGCGTGAAATGCGAATCGCCATGTCATAACCTTCTTCAACCAAATCCACCTGGCGATCACCTAAAGTGATATCGAGAAATACCTTGGGGTGAGCTATCTGAAACTCTCCCCAGAGTGGAGCCAAATGCATAATGCCAAAGCTCACAGGTGCATTGATCTTAATAACACCTGAGGCTTCCCCCGAGCGGGAACTAATCTCTGCCTCTGCAGCATCTATACCTGATAGCAGTTCCTGGCTGCGAAGGTAGAAAGTTTCTCCCTCCTGCGTGAGTGACAATTTGCGCGTTGTGCGCTGTAACAATCGCACATTAAGACGCACTTCCAGATCATTGATATAACGCGAGACGGCCGGCTTTGACATGGCCAAGGCATCTGCAGCACCCACGAAACTACCCGCATCTACCACCGCCACAAAAGTTCGCATTTCCAAGTATTTGTCCATTTGTACCTAATTTAGGAATAATTAATTGCATATTTCCTAGTTTATCTCTGTGAGTGAAATTATTAAAGTGGTTCTGTAATTACACAGAGCAAAGGGTTCCGGGTTCTTAATTTCAATTCATTTTTAAATTCAACTTATTAGAGGAATAACACCATGAAAATTACCGTGATAGGCGCTGGCAATATGGGTTCTGCATTAGTTAAACAACTGAGCAGGGCAGGACATTTGGTTAGAGTCACAGCCAGAGACATGACTAAGGCTGCCAATTTAGTTAGCCGTTTTCCGGGCGCTCAAGCTGTAACGGCAGCCAATGCGGTGCAGGATGCAGATGTGGTTATAGTCGCAACGGGTTATGCCGACGCTGTTCCAGCATTACAAGCCTTGGGTTCTTTGGCAGGGAAAATTGTGGTCGATATTACCAATCCTTTAACGGCTGACTACATGGGTTTAACGCTTGGCTACAGCACCTCGGCCGCCGAGGAAATTGCCAAAGCAATTCCAGGCGCACTCGTTGTGAAAGCTTTTAACACTGTATTTGCACAAATATTGGATGGCGGTGCAGATTTTGGTAATGGCCAGAAGGTCACCACATTTATCGCCGCCGATAGCGATTTAGCGAAGCACGCAGTGACTAGCATGGCAGAGAGCATGGGCTTCTCAACGATTAATGCAGGTTCATTGAAAAATGCGCGCTATCTTGAGCCACTTGCTGGTTTAAATATTTACCTTGGCTACGGCGCTGGTTTGGGCACTAGCATAGCGCCAACCTGGATTCACAAGGCTTAATCACCCTGATAAACGTCACTTATCTTTCTTACGTTTACTTACTTAACATCATTTACTTAAGATCATTTATTTAAGATCAGAGGATTCGAACATGAACATTAAATTTAATCAGTTAGCCCTGGCGCTATTGTTTGCAGGCACCAGCTCGTTAGCAGTAGCAGAACCAGCAATGGCTACTTACAAAAGTAAGCACAGCCATTGCAGCCATAGTACTAGCAAAGAAGATTGTGCATTAATTGAAAAGCTTAAACAGCAAGTGGAGGAGGTGGCGAAAATTAAACGCATTGAGCAAGCGAACCTTGCTAATTTTGATGATCTGGATTTCAACGTATTTAGTAGCCAGAAATGGGATCAACTTTATAAGAGTCATGGCAAAGATATTATTGTGCATTGGCCTGATGGTCGTGTGACTCAGGGTATTGACGCACATATCACTGATTTGAAAGCCTTGTTTGCATTCGCACCTGACACACGGATTAAAGAGCATTCAATCCGTATTGCGTCAGCGGAATGGACCGCGGTTTACGGCCTTATGGAAGGCACTTTCACGCTGCCAATGGCGATTGGTGAGGGTAAAACTATTGCTCCTACGGGTAAGAGCTACAAGATTGGGATGATTACAATTGGCCATTGGACCAAAGAAGGTTTCATGGACGAAGAGTGGCTGCAGTGGGACAACCAATTCTTTATGATGCAACTTGGCTTGGGGCAGTAAGCTATTAGTTTAAAGGGATGCATCAAATCTGATGCATCCCTTTAAATATCTTAATGCATCACGCGAATTGTTTTTATGTAAGCCATGCTAAGCGTTCATGCAGAATGCGTAAGCGTTGCTTTACCGCTTTAGGCAATTTTTTTTACCACCAGATCGTAGGAATGATCGATGTGACGAAAAATTTCGCTGATGGGTAAATCGCCGGTTAAATCGATTGTGTTCCAGTGTTTTTTATTCATGTGGTAACCGGGCGTAATTTCGTTAAAAATAGATCGCAATTGCTGGGCCTTTTCCGGGTCGCATTTGAGATTAATGTACTCGCTGCTGACATCTTTAAAATAAATAGCAAATATTTTTTCCTCTACTTTATACACATGAATATCCGCACCAAATGGATAATCCAAAACAGCGTTAGGCAATTTTAGCAAATAGTTATGTAGTGGTTTGTTCATATTCATAAGGATAGATCTTGCCGTGAATTAAAATATAAATACAAATAAAAATCTGGAAGCTGCGAGATTTCGATTTTTGCTGAGACTAGATTTCGATTATTGCTAAAAATAGTTTAATTTTACGCTGTTGATCAGTTTTTTACGTTAATTTTCTGTGTCATTTTTTAGTAACCAGCAATGCGCTTCACTCCTTGTGGGCTTCCACTGCAAATAAGAAATCAGGATCGTGCTGATAGTGATTGACATGCCAATCGTTAATCTGACATATTCGTTGGCTCAAAACATAATCCTTGATCCATCTCGAGCAGATTGCTCAGCTTAGTGAGGCAGCATGGCTATTTATCCGGCAGAAAATCTAAAAATATTTATGGCGAAAGTCACAGCTGCCAACTCACATTTTGAGCGAAAAAAAACCAGCTCACTGCGGGTGCTCATTGATCTGCTACTTGATCCTAAAGGTGCAGCTCACACGGTGGGTGAAGCGCTGCGACAAATATCTGTAGCAAAACAAAAAAAATATTGGCAGGCATTATTATACCTGCGACAAACTTATCCGGCGCTACCCATTATTGCGCTGCAGGGTGGGAGTAACCTGGGTAAGTTGAACGCAGCAAAATTTGAAAAGAACCTGGTGCTTCCAACATCCTGGAATGAAGATTTCTCCGGTGGCGCGGGCGCTAATAAATTGATGAAAAAAGTCGGTTACGGCGAAGATGCGCCCTATCAATTTCAACGTGAAATTGCGGCTAATTCGAACGCTTTTATAAATAAAACCCTCGAGCAATATATATACGAAAACTCTGCCACTGTCGGCGGTGTTCTGATTCATATGGGAAGTCATGTCGATTCATTAGATTATTTGGTAGGCGGCGTGAGTCACTGCAATCATCTTATTTCGGTAATTGAAGCACTGGCCGCCGCCAATGCACCCCTCTGTATTCTGTTGCAAAATACGGATACCGTTTGTGGCTCACTTCGAGCTGCAGTTGCTAAATGTACCACTACAGTCGTACGGGAAGGAACCGGGCATATGGGCGGAAAGAACGATGCTTTCCAACTATTCGTTCAGAGTAAAACCACTATGATTATGATGGGCTACGACGGTGATGTTTGTGTTGGTGCTAACAGCTTTGGTACTGGCGAGTTAACGGCGGCGGGAAAACTGGTGGTGCCTGTAATCCATCAAGCTAATATTGTCACTTCTCGCGCAGTCTTGGTTACCAATGGCGTGCTTAACAAAGTTGATAAATGGGGAGTGCTTTTGGGTACCTGATTTTTTATGGAAATCGGTTGTGAAAGAGGTGACCGATTTTCATTGTTCAATTTTTACGAAACAATTTTTACGATAAAAAAATCTGATCCCGCACTGCGCCACTCCAGCTAAAGTGATTTGGCATAATCAAAAAATTTTCGATGCTCTTTGCCCGCACTAAGTGAGTGGATTTTATTCGGGTGTTTAAATTCTTTCCAGTTATCCACCTGTTTACCAATATTTAAGTGAGGAAACTCACCAGCCTCTTCAGTTGTAATGTCTAAAAAACCTAATAGTGTTTTTAAGCTTTCATTGTGGCTGATATCTATTTTTAAAAAATCATTTCTATTCGCGAAATAGTTAAAGACTTCTTGTTGATGGCTAATGTAACAGGCTTCCAAGTGTTGTTTATTTAATGGATCTGCGGTAGCTAATAAAGCAAAGGTTTTGTTAAAACAGCGTTTAAGTACGGGATTTAGGTAACCCGTTTTTTGATCTAATTGGGTTAACATTTTTTTCAGTAACATTTGCATAGAGGATGCCCAGTCTGTCAGCGTTCTATCTAAATAAACAAATTTTGAATCAGGAAACAGTTTGTCCAATTGTTGGTAGTCACAAAAACAGGGGGCATCCGCGATGACATCCGCTAACTCAAAGGCACGTTTTGTATAGGCGGTATGCGCAACCTTAAAGTCGTGTGCGAGAAGGGCGACGCTAATACTGGTGGTTCCGGTTCTCGGTAAACCGATAATAAAAATTTTGTTCATAAGGTGCTAAGTATTTTATGGATGGAAAATTACAAGGGTATCAGCTTTTTCGTTTTTGTCGCCTGCGTGGAGTGTAACTTATTCGCCAGATAAGACATTGGTCAGATGAAATATTGACCATATAAGATATTGGAGTGGCGTGAATGATGGCGTATATTAACTTTGACGAATGCAAAGTTAAGCTCTATTTTCAGGAAGTTAAGCTTTATTTTTAAAAAGTTAAGCTCTATTTTCAGATAAGCCTTTTATTGGCTATACTCCCTTCGCTCACAGAGGATATCTCTGTATATTCGGGCGCCATTCTTAACTCTTACAACAAAGGAACAAATAATGAACCAACCACTAAAACTTTTGCTGTCGTTTATTTTTCTTGCAGCCCTGTCCGCATCCGGTTACGCAGACAATTTGGCGAAGCTTTCCCTGCAAAATAAAGGGAAAACTATTGCAGTGGTTTCAATTTCTGCGAACAATTACGGAGGTTCACTACAAGGTTGGAACAGTGCAAACACTTCGGAACTAATGGGTGCTCAGCTCAATAAAATGCTTGAGTTGACGGAAACGCTCCTTGCCACTGACTGGACCGTTATCAAAGCTGAAACCTTCGCAACGAAAGATGACTTTCAGTTGCTTGCGGGAGAAAGACGCGAGGTGGGATTGCCGTTTATCGGAGGGAAAGTAATGCCACTGCTCTCAAAAAATCGCGATCAATTAATTAAGGCTCAAGTTGACAAAGATGTTGCAATAAAACTGGCAGCAATCACGGGTGCTGATTTTATTTTTATAGCCTATTCAGAATGGGCTGTAGCCACCGGCAGGTTTGTGCCCACCAGTAAATCATTGGCAAAAAATGTTGTAAGTATTTATAACGCAAGCGGTAAGCAAGTTTATGCTGATCGTGCCGATACCCAAGGTGATAAAACATTGGGCGGTATGGGCAGCGTAACGGTTAATGCAACTACTATTCAAGAATGGGTTGTCGCTTATGAAAAAGGGCTCCATACTCTTTATGGAATAAAGTAAAAAGTTGCTTTTACTCGCAATGGATTTGCTGATAGTAAAGTTGTTAATTCTGTTTTTGCTTTTTTAACGGAATGATTAGCCAAGAAAAAAGCCTCCTTTCTTCAAGGGAGGCTTTTTTCGCTATCTAACTTTTGATATGGCTTACGTTGATTCTTAACATACTTGCTTATTACCATGCTTACCAACTGTACTTACAAAATATCCATCACTCCAAAACTCCCCCCCCACAACTGCTTTTTTACATGTGTACCCCGACGAAATATTTCTCTGGCAGTAATACTTTTTATCATCGTCACTATTTTAGTTACATTGTAAGTCGGTATCGACTGAACTAAAAAATTAACATGGTCTTTATCCGTTCCAATAACTCACCCCCCCTAAAATTTTAACTTACATTCCGCTCATACTTTGGTTTGAAGCTGTTAATCCGAAAAATCTGCTTGCGCAATTCTGCTTTGCTTAAGGTTTTTCCGCGCCATTTTTTGTCGCCTCATTGCTTATAGTGGTTAATTATTGAAAAAATAATAGGTTGAAGTACACGCCATTTAATTCGAGTAAAGCTCTTGAACATATACGTCAAAATAGTATTAGTTTTATCCAGAAGGTATTTTCTTTAACTCAAATGATAGATTAAAAATTTCCATATCAATTGGTGTTACTTTTGAGTTGTATCACTACATTTCGAGATACCCACTTTCAATGAGCTACGCGCCATACTCTATCGCTCTTAAAATTTCACTTGAAAAACGATGAGCAATCATTATTATTCAACTCGCGACAATAGAAATTTATCTCGACAAATAAAAATTAAAAAGTGAAAAATATCGTTATGTTAAACGTCATTAATTTTTTATCGTGAGGCACTAGACACAAATATATAGCTACCAAATTTTAAGAAAAAAATAAATAGCGACAGGTTTTAGAAAAACAAAATAGGCAGAATAAAACTCTATTGGTGTTAAATAATAGCGGTTACAGTTGTTAGATTTATAGTCTGTAGAAGGAAATTTTATTCCGAACGCCAATGCCTGTCGCATCATTTTGAACATGCATTGGCTAGTAAAGAAAGGGTTGAAAGGTATCAACTACCTCAACTTATTACTTGGTTGGCTAAGTAAGCGTTTTCTTCGCAGTTACTGGTCAATCTGTTCAATAATGTTACATTAATGGGAGAATATCTGATGAAATAATTTTTTGTATAACTCTTTAACGACAAAAATAAAACTAGCGCCGTCAGTGGTAGCGTTAATTTTTACGAAAGTAAGGAAGGCATAGAGTTTTTTTAAAAATTTACGCTAAAAATTTCATTAATCACTTATTATTTAACCTAGTGGTAAGAACGAAATAAAGTTTTATTTCGCATCCACTTTAATTGAAGTCGATTGTTCAACTTAAAGGTAAAAAGTTATGACAATATTTAATATAAATAAAATAATTAGTAAAAGTATCTATTCACTGAGCATAGGCGCACTGTGTTTGGGCGCTTCCGCAAGCCAAGCATGGGTTTACCCCAATGATGGTGTCATTACCGATAAATGGTTGCAACAAGGTGGGGTATCAGGATGGATGGGTGCGCCTATCGGCTCTACCGCTCGCACTTCCTCGAATACCGGGAATTTTAATGAGTTTCCAGGTAATGGACGATCCAGTATTTATCACAGAGATGGTACAGGAGAAGCTTTCTCTATTTATGGTTACATCCGTGGCAAATATAGAAATTTGGGTAGGGAAAATAGTGTTTTAGGTTACCCTACGTCAGATGCTCAAGATGGAGAGGATAGTCGCGGCAGATACCACAGTTTTGAAGGTGGTTATATGTATTATCTTGGCGGCGCTCCTTCGGCGTATGAGATTCATGGCGGGCCGCTAAACTTTTGGAGCTATGCCGGTTGGGAGAGAAGCCAATTAGGTTACCCTACTTCTGACGTCTATAACGTAGGTGTTTCCGGCGACGCAGTAAGATATGTTGATCATTTTGAAAATGGCGCTATTTATTCGAATGATACAGCTGCCTGGCCCATTATGACAGTTGCCAGAGGTAGCGCTGGTTCGCCTTGGACGGCTATTACTATTACCGCGTATTACAATCTGACGCAACTTGCGAGCTGGCACTCGTTAACTCTTTATGGAAACAGCTTTACGCCTGGCAGTTCTGTGATTTTCTACGAGTCTACCCAGTACGGTCCCAGACAAGTTGCGAGCGCTACTGCTGATGCAAATGGTAATGTATCTATTAATGATACTGGCTTAATACACGACGTCATTGATACATTTAATAATGTTGCTACAGTGTTTGCACGCGAAGGAGATGGCGGAAGAATCGCAATCTATTCCCAATCACGTTGGGGCGGTGGTTTTGTTAACCATAATGTGTATTAAAAATTATAACCATTGATGCTACGCCAAAAAGCTGCCAACGGTATGCAGTCTTTTTGGCGTTTTTATTATTGCGTTTTCAGTTAACGGTTAATGTTTAATTAATAATTTATATTGAGCTTAATTTTCTATCACTTTTTTTATAGGAATCAAAATGTTGAAGACCTCTAAAATAGTTGGGCTTTTCGTCATTGTCGGTGGTATGGCGAGTTACGTTGTATGGCATTCAACATTGCCAGATGAGATCCAACTTTATTCGGAAAATACCACGCCATCGCTCAACACATCCAATCCCCAAACCAAAAATACTTTAAAGGAATTGTCCGAAAATAAAAACAATGAATTGGATTTAAAACTAAAAAAATTAGGACTCGCCTCTCATGAGGACGGTAAGGTTACAGAACGAACTGGTGCAGATCAATCCATGCCAGAATTCCTAAACGATGTGGAACGCTTAAACTGGGCAAGAAAAATTATTCTTACGGGGACACCAACGCAAAAATTTTGTGCGTTGCAAGCAATATTTAATCATGATCCGCTCGAAGCTGCCAAAGACTTAACCGAGCTAATGCAAGCAGCAAAAAAAAGTGCTGCTGATGCCGAATTTTTAGTTCAAGGTATCGTTTTTATAGAGAATCAAAAAAGCGTATTTTTAGACAGTGATTTAGCCAGTTTTTACGAGAACGGAAATGCGAGCATGCAAAAAACGGTAGCCAAAATTCTCGCGGATCGCGGTGACCCATCACTGATGAATAGGTATTTTTCAGAGACCTCGCTAATGCTCCATAGTGAAGATCCACAAGTACGCGTCAACACCTTGCACATGATGGGCTCGCTGAACAATCCTGCTGTAATTCCATTCGCGTTAGAGATGCTCAATGATAAAGACTCTCAGGTTAAAATTGGCGCGCTAGAATTAATGGCGACACTTGGAGCTCCGTTGAACAGCACAGCCATTCAAACGTTGTTAACAGATGAAAATCCCCGTGTGCGAGTGACAGCGCAGCGAGCTCTCAATAATCTGGAGCGAAAAGCATCCTCAACAAATCCTACACAGGCGACTACTGAACATACGGCTGGGTTACCTGATCACGGATTTCCGGTCGTCAAATCAGAAATAGCAAATGAATTTCCTTCGGAAATGCCAGACGCAATATAGTTGATGCCTGAGTAAGTGTGTCACGGCCGGCGCAGCGTTGCTAAAGGCGTTGTTGAATTAATCGAAAATAATGGCGAACAGTTAGCAGTGTAGGATTATTACGAATTGATCGCGATCCGAAGTCTCCGTAATTATTTCCTGTAACTTTGCTAAGAATTCCTTTCTTTTGTTTTTTTATAATTTCATTATTGTAAAAAAGAAAATTCCTTCACAAAGTGCTACTCGGCCGCAAGCGACCGAGTAGCACTTTGTGATTGGCCTTCGGCCAACCGGAATTTTCTATGACTTGTTTACCAGACTCGGGGGCAAGTCCCCGAGATTTCTTTCTTTAAAACCTAACATCTGCAGAAATAACTATTGGAATATTCTGATATCTACTGCATTTGCCATTAGCTCACTACCAGCGTCATTAGGGTGTATGCCATCAATGGTATAAATGGCTGAGTAGCGAGTGGGATCATTGGGATCACGTACTGCCGCATCAAAATCTATTACGTCGTCAAAGGCGCCGCTGGTGCGAATCCAGTGATTAACTGCTTTGCGAGTGGCTTCATTTTCCGGCGTGTAAACATTTGGGAATATGCTACTGCCAAAGGGGGTAATGGTAGCGCCATAAATCGTTAAATCTTGTGCATGGGCACGTTCGATCAACTGCTTCAATCCTACAATAATGTCACTTGCGCTGACAGTTTGGCTGGGAATGCCAAATGCGGTTGGTAAAATAATATCAACCAGGCCTAAGGCAACGATGACATGAGTAGCACCAGTAACAGCAAGTGCATCGCGATCAAAACGGTTTGCTGCACCTGGCCCACAAAAATCGTACAGCATGCGGCCGCAACCTATACCTTGATTAATGACGCCGAGTTTTTGTGTTCCGTATTGCGAGTTGAGTCGATTAAACAAAAAACTTGGCCAGCTAAGATTAGTGGCAGTTGCTCCTTTTGTGACTGAGTCTCCGATAGCAACAACAGTACCCGCATTTCCGCGAGCGGAGACTTCAACAACCGAGAGAAAATAACGTGATTGAAGTTTTTCAGCAGATTGTAGATTTACAGAACCGGTAAAATCTCCCGGCCCGGAAACATAAGTTTCTGCTTGTGAAGTGTTTTCATAAAAAGTCGCAGGGCCAGTGTTCGTTGGTAAATACAGGCTCACCGCAAAACTTGCCTGGGTAGCAACGCTAAGGTCGATTGGATCGCTGAGTGCTACTGCTCCAGCGGGAACGGAAATAGCAGGAAGCCCACTAAATTTTAACGCACGATCTGATCCTGGAACAATTGCGGCGCCACTTGCCTGCAAGGCAACATGCGCACTACCAATACGCAATGGTTGGGTGCCATATGCGTTCGACACGCGAATACGAACACGTTGACCACCAAGACTAATATGAGCGATCTGCCGTATTGTTTGATTCTCGAATGCGCGTGGCACGAATGCCGGTTGCGTTGGAGTTGCCTCGGTAGCGGGAGCCTGGGCCATAGGCGGTGATGACCAGGTTGCCACCCACTTCTCAGGCGAGTGAGCGTAAGAAGATGCCCACGCAAATGACGCAGTTGTTAAACTCAACAATATGCCAAATATTTTAATGGCGGGGCGGGCAAAAAATAACTTACTTAAGGGATTTTCAATTTCTGTTAAGGTACTCATATGCGTATTCCTTTGTTGTTGAGAACTATTTTTTTAAAAAATAGTTCTTGTTTTAAAAAGAAAGGGTTTATGTTATTAAAAATAAAAGGTTCTTGCTTTAAAAGAAAAGGCTCTTTTTCAAAAGAAAAGGTTCTTGATGAAATTGAATTTATTGTGTAAACAATTAACGTCATAATTGAACCTAGCCATTTACAGCTAACGCAGTAAAAATTTTATGTCGTGTTTTTAAAAATCACATTAACAAAGTTGTATTTTCAGAAAATCAATATTGCTCTTCGATACATCGAATGTTCACTCACTAAACGATTTATATGTTTGCCATCGAGTAATTGAGTTCGTGCAGCATCCCACGTATATTGGCCCTTCAAAAGAACCAGTAACCGTGATTTTTATGGATCCAGTTTTTGCAATCGATCTCCGGATATCGCGCGACAATTCAAGCAATTTAAATTTAGTCGCCCAAATCCACAATCAACTCAATAATGCTATTTTGCAAGGGCGTTTAAGTTCAGGAACGGCGGTTCCCTCGAGTCGAGTACTGGCAGCAAAATTAAAAGTTTCTCGCAATACGGTATTGCAGGCTTATGCACGCTTACAAAGTGAAGGGCTTTTAGAAACTCTCGCGGGGAGCGGCACCGTAGTGGCAAATATCGCCGCAACCTTACCGCATGCGACTGCCACTACAAATTTGCTGGCGCGCGTCGCACCAAAATGGCAAAACCCCAGTGTGTTTGCAATACCAACTGGCGCGCCAATTGAATTTGATTTTTCACTGGGCACTACGGATAGCAGTCAATTTCCTTTCCATGTTTGGCGTCGTTGTGTTAGTCGGCAATATCGAAAAATGGAAACCAAAACAATGGAAATAGGCCATCCTGCGGGACAGCCAAGTTTGCGCAAAATGATCGCAGGATTTGTTTCACAATCGCGTGCGGTTAGTTGTACGGCAGAACAAATTTTTGTGTGCAGTGGTGCGCAACAAGCATACGTTTTGTTGGCGCAATTATTTATTGAGCCGGGTGTCACCTGTGTGGCGGTAGAGTCTCCAGGTTATCCAATGGCGAGGCGCGCCTTTGCTATGGCAGGTGCACATATTTTTGATATCTCGGTTGATCGTGACGGCTTGATTGTCGATGCCATTCCGCCTGAAGTGAACATGGTATTTGTAACGCCTACGCATCAATTTCCAACGTCCGTCCCCATGTCCATGGCGCGCCGCGCAGCACTCCTGCAAATGGCAAAGCAGCAAGATATGATTATTCTCGAGGATGATTACGACAGCGAATTTCGAATTGGTGCACAACCGATTGATGCGCTACAAACATTGGATTCTCACGGGCGTGTTTTTTACATAGGCACATTTTCGAAAAGTATGTTCCTCGATATGCGTACAGGATTTATTGTTGCGCCTGAATGGGCAATAGCTTATTTGGCAGCAGCTCGTCAGGTGCAGGATTGGCGAACGCCGGTACCCACACAATTAGCCTTGGCAGAGTTTATGCAGTCGGGTGAGTTGAGAAGACATATTTTCCGGATGAATCGCATTTACTCACAAAAATATCAAACGATTGTGTCAACAGTAAAAAAGATTTCGAATGGGGTTTTGACGCCCACCATAATGTTGGCGGGTATGCATCTCACGCTGGATCTCGATCCAAAATATTCTGCGCAGCAAGTTTGTCATAATGCATTGCAGCGCGGCATTAAATTGCATTGCGGATCAGAGTTCAGCGTCACAACCGATATCCCAAATCAACTCATGCTGGGCTTGGGCAGAATTCCACAACATCAAATTGAACCGGCAATACATCGGTTAATGCAGTGCATTCACTCGCTACCAAAACCCAAATAATATTTCCTGCAGGCTACTGAATTCACCCGGCCAGAATTAGCGCGGGTGAAAATCAAATGCTCCTTACAGAGCTCGCAGTTAATTGGCCTTGACGGAAATAATACTAGAGAAAATATTAATTAAACTCCCATCGGATTCTGTAAACAACACTTTGCTGTTGGTATTGGCTGTGTTGTTTAGCAAGGTAGTTGGTAAAGTCCAGGTATAGGATGTGCTATCAACCAAAGGTGTCGTAGCGCTCAACAACGTCCACGACCAACCAGTACCCGTGTGCTGGTAAATAGTTTGATTCTCGATAAGAAAATCCGCACCAATACCTTGCGTACTTAATCCTGTCGCTGGGTTGTTATCCGCATCAATATACGCTTGATGAAAAGCTAGGTTGCCAGTAAAAATACCTTTCAATATTAAATTATTTGCTGAAAGAGTAGCGCTGTTCACGGGTGTACTTACGGCACCGATCTCAAAAAATTGTGTCTCGTTGCTAATGCTTCCCGGTGCGCCGACTGCAATAGGCAGATTAAATAATAAATTCAAACCGCGCTCATCCCAGGTATTAGCATTGGCAAAACGAATGGCATAACGAGCATCACTTTTAAGTGCCGCGCTAGCATCGGGTAATGCGAGATATACCTTCCAGGTTCCTGCAGTAATGTTATAGGGAATATGAAATGCGCGCGTAAAACTTTGCGCCACGCCGTTAGCTTCCCAGGTGCGAGGATTAACGCTGATACTGGTACGATATTGTTGCGTGCCATTTTCCAAAACCAACTCAACGATTCTTGGATTGTATAAGTTGGCAAAACCATTATTCGAAATGTTGAAATTAATTTCCAACTTGCCACCCGGCGCGACCTGTGAAGTGTAGTTAACATTATTAAGCGCAAAACGGTAGCCTAAATTGCGTGTGAATTCTGCTTTGGTATCAGCACCCCAAGCGTCATAAATAGGCGTGTAATAATCGCGGTGCAGATAAGTTAAATGTTGGTAGCGCGATTCTAATAATGCATTGGTAGCATTGTTGTAAGTGCCATTGGGAGTGCCAATAGTTTCTGCGCCAAAAAACGTAAAGCGAGTCATTTGGTGAATATAATCTAATTCTTGTTGGCGGTTCCAACCATGTGCAAATGTTCCACTCTCGTCAATAGTGCTGAGGTAAGCATCATTGTGATAACCGGTGCGTGCTTTTGCTGATCCACTGTAAGCGTCACTTTCATTCAGGGGAATTACATCCCCAACTATTTCACGAATATAAAAAGGACGACGGACTATCACTTGTCGATCACTCGGTAAAGCATCCATGTAAGCAGCGTGAATAATTTTTAATGCTTCAGTTTTTATCGGATAATAAAAACTGGTGGAGATTGTACTTTGACTTGATGAATGCATTTCTCCCCAGGGGCCAAACATGCCCATCTCTACTGCAATTATGACGTCTTTATAATCGTAATAAATACCTTTCATATCCTTAACATGATTTGCCATGCGATTAATATCTGCAGGATCTGGCGCAAGCACTTCATCAAAACTGTATGCAGACCGCATCAATGCTTTAATACCATTGTCGCGACACAATTGTAACGCAGCTTTAATTTCATTAAGTTTTGCAGCGGAAATATGATCGGCATCGCGAAAGGCACCTATATTTACCTTGAGTAACATTAGCGATATTTTTTCTGCACTGCCGCGCAATGATGCAATATCCCACATGTCATTACTATATCTATGAACTATCCAGCCTCGCTCAGGATTAGGAAATAATTCAGAACTTGGAGTAAAATTAAGTGTATTCATTGTCGGTAATACAGCTGAGCTTGATGATGATTTACTTGAAGAGGAAAGGGCGATGCTCGAAGCACTAGAGCTGCTTACTGCTCTTACAACAATTGATGATGCAATATCATTAAATCCTGCGCTGAATAAACAGCTATCTGAAATTTTTCTCGTAATGCTCGTCCCGGAAAAATTATCGTGTTGGTAAAGCACCACCTCATAACCAGGGTTTACCGTAATTGATGATGCGTCGTCATTTACAAATCCTAAGGCGCGTAGTTTTGTCAGAGTATAAGAGCCTACTTCTAATGGCGCAGCCCACCCGGTATAGTTACAATGTTGGTGTACGGTGGCAACACTGGCGTTAGTTGCTGTAGATGTAAACAATATGCTGATGCCAAATACAAAAGTAAAAAATAAATATTTATTGGACATTGTTAAGTCCTCCAGTAGTGGGTGTGTAAATAAGCGTTTACCAGTGAAAGTAAATGCTTGCGTTCTACTCTCTGACAGCTTTCTATTATTCTAAATTATTTTTAAATTCTATTGCTGCGTTTTCAGGGTGAAGAAATTCAGCAATTTTCACATTTAGATGCATAACGAATTACAAGATATAGTTACACGCTGTAGTTACAGGGCATAGCTACAGGGCATAGCTACAGGGCATAGATGGCACATAAAGCGGGATAAAATCACAAGTCATTAGTGTTGCTTTATTATTGTCGGCGAGAGTAAATCTTTGTCTCAAATTAATCCGAGATGTACCTCGCAAATCAAGTATGTACCTCGCAAGTCAAATAAGTAGCGTCATTTCAACGTCGATCAGCCGCGAAAATCTGACTCTGCTCCGGCCTTATGGTGGTGTTATTTGTAGTCTCTTTTGAGTACGGAAAGTTGATTGCAAGTACGAGAAAGTTTATCGCACAAATCTCCCGGTAATATATTTTACTCCTTAGGAGCTACTTGCTTTGCAACACCGCTTTAAACAAAGCGGTGTTGATACACGAATCAAGCCAGCGCTGTAAATTTTTATAAGGGCTTGCTGCAAACCATATTTTATCTACAGCTGCAAATTGCCGAATAAAAGGAAAAATAGCGACATCCGCAAAACGCATATTAGCATCCATTAAAAATGCTTGCGTGGATAATCTACTATCCAATTGTTGTAAAAAAACTTCTGCTTGCTGACGATATTTGGCCTGTGAATGTTCGGGATGACGATCAAAATATTTATAGCGATCTAATAAGGGTTTGAACTCTGTATCGCAGCTATCGACGAGTTGCGTCATTTGCTCCTGCGTTAAGCCATCGTTTTGCAGTAACCAATTATCGGGATCGGATTGCTGTAAGGCCCATAGCATAATGTCACGGCTTTCTTCGATTACTTTACCGTTAGATGTCACCACAACTGGCACTGTCGCTTTAGGGGAACAGTCAATTAAGCTTTGTGGTTTATTTTTTAGCGAGACTTCTATCGTTTGCACTTTAATGCCCGCTGCGCAAATGGCCATTCGCGCACGCATGGCATAAGGGCAACGCCGGAAACTATACAAAATTGCTAGAGAGTTAGTGTTCATTATTATTTTGGTGCGAGTGAATAATGTAATAGCCAATCATAGAGTGATTCATTTTGTATGTTTTAATGGAAAGTAATAAAATAGTTGTAATGAAATAGCCGTGCTGAGTGTTAGGCAAATGCCTTGAGTATGCGTTTATATTTTCACGCAGACAAAAATTGCGTTTCCAGAAGATTCACCCCAAGGCACAATCTTGTCAAAAATATGTTCGAAAATATGGATTTCAAAGTGGGGCTGCAAGAGCTCTTGTAAGTGTTGAAAACTTATTGCCACCATTGGATGATGATCTTGCCAGGATTCCTTGTGCCCTGCCGTTGTTTTTTCAATCGTGAGATACAAGGCTTGTTGGTCGCCGCGCCCACAATATTGCCAGCTCGACTGAAACATATAATGGTTATTGTTATGTTCAAGTGAATGTTTAATACCTGCTCTGTTATCGATGGTATTTTTATCGACGGCGTTAAAACAAAACACACCACCCAGTTTAAGCGCAGCATGGGCACTGACAATGCACGCTTTCAATTTTTCGATATCTTGGTTGTAATGAATGGAGTATAAAAAACAAGAAATCAAATCGAACGGCTCAGTGGTTTTAAATTGAGCCAGCTTAAAATTACTCATATCCTGCTGTATAAATTGTGCTGCCGGGCAGCGCTGCTGCGCGATATCTAGCATAGGCTGGTTGATGTCTAATCCGCTCGAGTGATAACCGAAATCAATGAAGTGTTTAACATGCGGCCCTGTGCCGCAGGCTAAATCGAGATAGTTTTTATAGTGATCGCCTTTATCCTCATTGCCAAACAATTGATGAACTCTGCGTACATAGTCACTTTGTTCCTCATAGTTGATGTCGACACACATCAAATCATAATAGCCAGATAAGTCGGTGTATAACGCGGTAGGTGACATAGTGACTCTGAGGTTGGTGCGTGGTGGTAGTTACTGCCATCGTTTAAAGAAAGAAATCTTGGGGGCTTGCCCCCCGAGTCTAGGTAGGCAAGTGATAGAAAATTCCGGTTGGCCGAAGGCCAATCACATTGGGCGTAAGCTCGGTCGCTTGCGGCCGAGTAGCCCTTTG
>JAYTSJ010000221.1:0-4868 GCA_043745725.1 Gammaproteobacteria bacterium
GATAGCGGATGGTGAAAGTCCGCGTTCCATTGAACTAAAATTAAATGGCTACTTACATAGTAAGTAAATCGTAGTAGCTCATTAGATCGTAGCAATTAATTAAATCGTAACTGAATATATTGGTGCTTGTTAATAAATTATGGAACGTCGCAAAAAGCAAGAAATACATATAAATCATGAGCGTTGGCTAGTTTCTTATGCTGACTTCATTACTTTATTATTTGCATTTTTTGTAGTGATGTATTCGATTTCACAAGTTAACCAGGCTAAGTATCGCGTTTTTTCAGAATCTTTTGTGCAAGCGTTTAACCTTCCCAATGATTCTAAAGCTAATCCCGATTCCATAGAAAACCTTAACCCTTCCAATGATGTGATAGCACCTATCGAAATGGGCAAAACTGCAACTGAAGAAGGTGCAAAAGCGCTACCTATATTGCCGGTGGAAGACGCAGTAAAGTCAGAGTCTACTTCACAAAACGCCACGGCTGGTGACAATGCTAACCAAGAAAATAACAATACAGAAACTGCCAGTAAAGAAAATAGCAACGAAACCAAACAAATTTCAGATTTAGTGAATCAGAAATTTGCGCAGCTTATCAATGATCAAATGATAAAAGTGTCGAGTAACGAGTATTGGTTACAAATTGAATTGAATGACAGTATTTTGTTTCCATCTGCAACTGCTGAACCAAGCCCACAAGCACAGATTATTTTTACGGAAATTGCGGGCATTCTCAATCACTACAGTAACCCCGTTCAAATAGAAGGCTTTACCGATAACATTCCAATTAGCAATAGTCGCTATCCAACCAATTGGGAGTTGTCTTCTGCGCGTGCTGCGGCAATCGTAAAATGGCTTGTTGGTAAAGGCGTTGCACCAGAGCGTTTAGCCGCTGTAGGTTACGGTGAATTTCAGCCGGTTGCGCCAAATGACAACGAAGTGGGGCGGGCGCAAAATCGCCGCGTCGCGGTAATGATTGCTAAACGAAAAATAGAACGGCCCAAAGCAACTGTGTCGCAATTAAAACCGGCAGTATCAAAACCAGAAGTACAGTTAAAGCCAGATGTTAAGTGATTACTGCATTACTATTTTAAATACAAATTTCCTTTAAATACAGTCACGCAACTACCGATTAATTCCACTCTAGTATCATGCACCACTAAGTCTAAAATTCCACGCCTTTTTGATAGCTGTTCCGCACGCAAAATATTCTTCCCTAATTTTTTACTCCATAGGTTAGCTAAACTGCAATGTGCTGAACCTGTTACGGGGTCCTCATTAATTCCTACGCGTGGTGCAAAAAATCGCGATACAAAATCCCGGTCGTCAGTTGCACTTCTGGCGGTGATAATAAGTCCGCGAGTATTGATTTTTGAAATTGCCGCAAAGTCCGGGCGATAATTTAAAACATCAGCCTCACTGGCCAATTCAAGAATGATGTCTTCGCCTGCGCTATAAACACCCAGCTGATTCAATCCCAATGCGTTAATGTCGGTGTCAGCCCCTTCTTTTTTTTCGCAAAAAATACGTGGAAAATCCAGCTTAATTTGAGCTAGATCATAAAGGGCTGCGTGTAAATCACCGCTTAAGCTTGAAAAAATAACGGTCGAGTAGGGCAGTTTTAATTCATTCAATAACACATGTGTTGATGCCAGCGTAGCGTGGCCACACAATTTTATTTCACAGGTTGGAGTAAACCAACGCAGATGCCAGCGGTTATTTTCTTGCTGCTGCAAAAACGCCGTTTCCGATAAATTAAATTCGGCTGCTACCTGTTGTAACCAATGGTCAGGTTTGGTTTCAGTAAGAATACAAACCGCAGCAGGGTTTCCGCCAAAAGCTTTATCGGTAAAAGCATCAACAATAAAAGCAGAAATAGTCATGAATAGCTCCTTTGAGAAAATGTAAATTAAACACCTCGCCGCAAGCAGCGAGGTATATTTTTTGTTACAAAAAAATCTATTCCGTGGAAGTCACGGGGAATTTAACCCTCGCTTGCGATTAAAAGCCAACACATGTAATGGACTGCGTTTGAATGCGAGTATTCTTGCAGATACATCATAGATTAAACGGCATAAACCTTGCAAAAGCCCTGATGTATAGCTTGCGAATAGGCAAACTAAGCCTAAACTGACATCAGCTTGACGCTTTGAGGATTCTTTCCGTGCGCGTTATTACAGTAGCCAACCATAAAGGTGGAGTAGGTAAAACCACAACTAGCGTAGCACTTGGCGGCTTGGCGTCTGCTCAGGGTTATCGTGTGCTGCTGTTGGATATGGATCCGCATGGCTCGCTGAGTACTTATTTTCGTCAAGATCCCGACACGCAAAAACTCAGCACTTACACCCTTTTTCAAGAACGCAAAGAGTTAACTTACGCCAGCGTAAAACGTTTAATTTTAGCAACCGATTATCCCAAACTAGATTTGTTTCCTGCCGCGACTGCTTTGGCAACTCTGGAGCGGCAGGCCATTGGGCAGGATGGTATGGGGTTAGTGATTGCACGTGCGTTAGCATTAATTTATGACGATTATGATTTTGTGTTTATCGATACGCCACCACTACTTGGCGTGTTGATGATTAATGCTTTGGCCGCCTGCCAGCATTTAGTCATTCCTGTGCAAACTGAATTTCTTGCGCTTAAAGGTTTAGAGCGCATGGTGCATACCCTTAATATGATGAGTAGCTCGCGCAAAAAAGTGTTGTCCTACTCTATTTTACCGGTGATGTATGATCGTAGAACTCAAGCCTCTATCAGTAGTTTGCGTACTATTCGAAACACTTATCCTGATGATGTGTGGCCTGCACATATTCCTGTAGACACCCGTTTTCGCGACGCTAGTAAGGCGGGAGTGCCGCCGCATTTGTTTGATGAAACCACCCATGGAGTAGTGGCTTATCGTTCATTTTTTAAATGGGTTTTGCAAAAAATGACAGTCGAATTTGGCTCATCTATTATCGCCGGCACGAGTGCTGTACGAGATGGTGCTTTACGAGATAGCACCGCGGGTGGTAATTCATGAATGAGATAAAACCGCCAAGTGACAGTTTGTATTATTATTTTGAAGAATTGTTATCAGATGATGAAGATGCAACTGCGCCTGCTGAGCAATTATCTATTTTTCCAATTGAAATTCCAGCTGTCAGAACAACCTTGGCAGCAACGGCACCTCCAGCTGCTTTAGCGAGAAAAACAGAAGCAAAAGTAACCACGACTAAACCGCATTTTGCAGACCCTATTGCTGAACAAAAACAAAAGTTGCAAAAATTATTGTATAGCGTGCGACCTAAAATTGCGGTGGCACCCGTTGTAAAAGTTGCAGAAGTCATTGCTCCGGTGGTTACTGCTACACCTTTTCGCATTGACCCTAATGAAATACAAGAATGGAATCTTGAGACGAGTCCCGCCATTGTTGTAGAGGCTTTTACATCGCCTATAGAAATAGCTGAGCAGCAGGTTGCAGTGCGTTATCAAATGCCTGGTTTGGAATGGCTGCCTAATGGCCTACCGCAGTGGGCGCAAACGCGCTTTGATGTATTGTTATTTAAAGTCTCGGGATTAACGCTTGCAGTGCCTTTAATTTCTTTGGGTAAGATTCAGCCGATTAACGATGAGTTGACGCCTCTGTTTGGGCAAGCTGATTGGTTTATGGGGTTGCTACCTACATCGGCTGGTAAAATTCGCACAGTGAATACCGCAAAATTTGTTATGCCTGAACGCTACGATGAAAATTTCGCTAAAAATGCCAAGTATGTTGTCTCCATTAACGGTGTGCCTTGGGGCTTGGCGGTTGATTCGGTGAACCAACCCATTCGGCTTGAACCAGATGCCGTGAAATGGCGTACTAATCGCAGCAAGCGCCCCTGGCTTGCCGGTACGATCAAAGAGCATATGTGTGCTTTACTGGATATACCCATGATCGGCCAAATGCTGATGGACGCCGATAAAAACTTTGTAAAAAGTCGTTTGGGTTAACGGCAAGGACAGTCGTTTACGGGTGCATTTTTTAAGAGCATGAACAACTTGAATTGATATTTTTATTAGAAACCTTTGCATGAAAAAAATCACCAAGCCGCAGAAACAAATATTTGAGCTAATATTGTAACGAAAAAAATCAGAGTAACAATGTATGGCATGGAAAAACATTCAACAACGCAATCTTGCTGATATTTTGGCGGTCGAACATAAAGCCATTACCGAACTGGATGATGCGCATAACCTGATCGACAGGTCGCGTATTGAAAAATTATTGCAGCGTATTCACAACAAAAATGTGGTGAGCTCGCATGGCCACCGCACCTTGGCGTGGCGAGAAATGGTATGCGTTTTAGTTTGAACTGCATGGCGTACAACATTAAATGCGGTGTTTCTTTGCAGCGAGAAATCAATGAATCACCGGAGAGTTACGTTTTAAACATGGGATAAGGGAGTAATAACCCTTGTAATCAACGATTTTTAAGGATTTTGTAGCTAAAAAATCTAGAATGTTATTTGTACAAAGCATGAAGTGATTTTTTGCCTAATAAAAATCACTTCATGCAAAGATCTCATTTAATATTTTCAATAATATGCTGTACCAACACATTATATTCTTCATTAAAGTGATGGTCGCCGTTCATGCTAATCACTTTTACGCCCAAATTTGCGGTTTGTGGACAAGCCGTTTCTTCATCATCTACGCCATAAATGCAAATACTATTGGCCCATCGCATAGTATCCAACTCTGGCAGTGTGGGTAAACGATTTGAGCTGGTGTCGGCATCCATCCAGCTGGACAAATGAAATTCAAATGCGGCGGTTTTGCCCATCCCTAACAGAGCAACAAGTGCAAGATCAGTTTTGCTTTCTTCGGAAAGATTATTGGCAA
>JAYTSJ010000222.1:0-35511 GCA_043745725.1 Gammaproteobacteria bacterium
AATGGAACAGTTATTTGATTATTGTTGCCAGCTTCATAGTGGCTTTGGTGCTATCTGTTTATCCCTTGCCTTTGGGCTTGCGGTGGTGGCGTCCGGAATTTGTTTTATTGGTCGCTATTTATTGGATGTCGGTTTTTCCGGAAACCATTAGTTTGTTCTTCTTATGTGCGGTTGGGTTGTTTCAGGATTTATTAGAGTCTGTACCTCTTGGGCAACACGGCCTATCGTTGATTATTGTGGCTTATATTTGTATTCAGTCTTATCAGCGGGTGCGTAATTTTGCGCTCTGGAAAGAAGCTGGTTGGGTATTTATATTGGTTGGGGTAGAGCAGTTATCGAGTAACTGGGTGCAGGGTCTGGCTGGCCGACCTTTATCGGGCTTAATTTTTTTGGCGCCTGCTATTACGAGTGCGTTAGTGTGGCCATTCTTTCGCATGGGATTGGATAGAGTTAGTGGCCATTATCAGATCAGCTAGTCCGTTTAATATTTTCTAAGCGGAATCTAGTGCTATTGCTGGATTACTGAATTACTGGAGAGTTCGGTGGATTTAATACCTCCATTGTATAAAGAGCCATCTATTTACCTTGCATCACAATCACCTCGTCGTCGTGAGTTATTGCTCCAAATCGGCGTGTCGCACAGTGTTATCAATGCTCAAGTGGTTGAGGTGCCGCGTAGCCATGAGTCGCCTGGCGAATATGTTCAGCGACTTGCGTGTGAAAAAGCACAGGCTGGATTGGCAGTAGTAATGGCACAAAATCTGGCCATTAAGCCGGTGTTAGGTGCAGATACCATTGTTGTGAGTGAAGGCAATATCCTTGAAAAACCACGTGACGCGAAGCATGCCGCAGCAATGTTGCGCCAATTGGCAGGGTCAACTCATCAAGTAATGACGGCCGTGGCTATAGCCTCTGAACAAGATGTAGTTGTGAAACTTTCAGTGACGGATGTGGCTTTTCGGCCATTGAGTGAAGCAGAAATTACCGCGTATTGGCACACCGGCGAGCCGCAAGATAAAGCGGGTGGCTATGCTATTCAGGGCTTAGGTGCGGTATTTGTGCAGCAAATTCGTGGCAGCTATACCGGAGTCGTAGGTTTACCAATTGAGCAAACCGTGGAGCTACTGACGCATTGCGGTATTTCCTGGTGGCAACAATGAATATGAAAGCAATTATTGCGCAGAAATATTGCACAGGGAGTACAGCGAACTTATGAGTGAAGAAATTCTTATTAATGTCTCATCTGTTGAGACACGGGTAGCGCTGGTTGAAAACGGCGTGGTGCAAGAGCTGTATATTGAACGCAGCCATGGCAAGGGTTACGTTGGCAATATATACAAAGGCAAAGTTGTGCGCGTATTGCCGGGCATGCAGGCGGCGTTCGTTGATATAGGTCTGGAGCGTACGGGCTTTATTCATGCTGCCGATATGATTCCTGAAGCGCTGGAAGGTGAGCTACGAGCGACCGAAGTGCCAGATATCCGTACATTGGTGCGTGAAGGTCAAACTATTGTTGTTCAGGTAGCAAAGGATCCTATCAGCACTAAAGGTGCACGTCTTACCACGCATATCACCTTGTCTTCACGCTATTTAGTGTATTTACCCAATAGCAATCACATCGGTGTGTCGGTGCGCATTGAGGATGAACAAGAGCGTGAGCGCTTGCGGCAAATAGTGGAAAGTGCCGTTCAAAGCAATGTGATTAGCGGTGGCTTTATTGTCCGTACAGTGGCAGAAGGTGCTTTGGCAGATGCCATTTTGGTTGATATCCCCTTTTTGCAGAAACTTTGGGGCGAATTAAGTGACAAACTAAGGGCTTTATCGGTACCTAATGTTCTGTACCAGGATATGCCTTTAACGCTACGAGCATTGCGCGATCTGGCGCGTGCGCCAATTGACAAAATCCGTGTCGACTCGCGTGTAGCTTTTCAACAAATGCTCGACTTTGCCAGTAAGTATTCGCCACAGCTGGTAGATTTAATGGAGTATTACATCGGTGAGCGACCGTTGCTGGATTTGTATGGTGTTGAAGAAGAAATTCGCCGTGCGCTGGAGCCGCGGGTGCCATTAAAATCCAATGGTTATTTAATTATTGAACAAACCGAAGCTATGACAACTGTCGATGTAAATACTGGCGCGTTTGTCGGGCATCGCAATCTTGAAGAGACTATTTTCAAAACCAATATGGAAGCGGCGACAGCGATTGCTCGCCAACTACGTTTGCGTAATTTGGGTGGCATTATCATCCTTGATTTTATTGATATGAAGGATGCAGAGCACCAGCGACAAGTGTTGCGTACATTAGAAAAAGCTTTGGAAAAGGATCACGCTAAAACTCGTATTACGGGCGTATCTGAATTAGGGTTGGTTGAAATGGCGCGTAAACGTACGCGCGAATCACTCGGGCAAATGATGTGTGAGCCTTGCCCTATTTGTATGGGGCGCGGGCAAGTTAAATCTGCTGAGACTGTCTGTTATGAAATTTTTCGCGAAATTTTACGCGAAGCACGAGCGTATGATAATCAGAAGTTTTTGATTTTGGCGGCCCCTGTAGTGGTGGATAGATTGCTGGATGAGGAAGCTGCTTATGTGGCCGATCTGGAGGCATTTATTGGTCGCACTATAGAGTTTCAGGTAGAAGCGTTATACGCTCAAGAAAAGTACGATATCGTGTTGGTGTAGGCTGTATCAAACTAACAAAATTTATGTCAGGAATTGATTAACTCGAATGATTGCTACTTCAAAAAATGACTACATCTCAATGACTGCCACATGATCGCAATCTTCCCCATGACTACAATTTTACGCAAATTAGTAAAGTGGTTTTACATTTGCCTTGCTTTTGCCGCTATCAGTTTGGCGATACTGGTGCAGGCTGGGCGTAGTTTTTCCCCTTCGTTACACGAATATCCGCAACAAATTAGCCATTATTTGTCCAATGAACTCAAGGCGAATGTCAGCATCGGCGCGCTAAATGCCGAATGGGATGGTTTGAAGCCTATGCTGGATGTGGATAAGTTGCGCATCACCAGTCAGTCTGGTCAGTCGATTGTTTCCCTGGCGCATGCGCATATGCAGCTTGACCTGCTCGATAGTTTTTTGCATCTGCGTTTAGTCTGGAGTGCATTAACATTACGTCAGGTGGAGATGGAGTTTGTCCAATCTGCCGATGGACTATGGCGCATCCCGGGCTTGCCGCGTTTAGCAGATAAAAATCCGGACGAAGAGTTGGCCCAACTCGATACTCTGATGGATATGTTGCTACTGTCGCGCCACATAGAGTTTGATCAAACACATTTTAACTTTCATTTTGCTTCGGGCGACAATACCTTGCTGCAGTCGCCTTCAGTGTTGATGGAAAATGCTAATGGGTTTCATCGCCTGTCAATGCAAATAGATGTCGATAATCATCCCAAAACATTGCAACTCGTGATTGAAGCCACAGGCGACCCACGTCATAAAGAAAGCTTCACCAGTAACGCTTTTTTAGAACTCAAGCAATTTCCAACCAATGAACCCATCGCTGCGGTGACTGCGTTGCTATTGCACGGCATCAACGCTGAAGTGCATAGCGAGGGAACTCTGAGTGCCAGCCTTTGGTTTAAGACCCAGCCGCAACGCGAGGGCTTTGATTTGGTCGGGCAAGTGGGCGTGCAGCGTTTAAGCGTGCCGATATTAGGGCGTGAACTGGCGCTGGATAGTTTTTCTGCCGACGTCGTAGGCGATTGGTTGTACAGCGGTAAATGGCAACTGGCGCTACAAAATATTGGTGCCAATATTAATCAAAATCACATTGAAAAGGCTAATGTTGCCGTTTCCGCCAGTAGTTTTGATGATCCTGTCGTATTGCATCTGCAAAGCCTTAATCTGCAACATCTCAATCAGGCGCTGGATGGCGCTGGAGTTTTGGGGGAGGCTCGGTTGCGTGACGTTATGCGGCAGCTTGATCCCAGTGGTGAATTGAACAATATTGAAGTATCCATTCCCAGGCAAACCCCGGGTGATTGGCAGCTACAGGCTAATTTAGTAAAAGTTGCCAGTAGTGCTTGGCAAGGCGTGCCGGCACTAACGAAAGTAGATGGTTTTGTGCAAGCAGGGCAGCGAGGTGGTCATGTCGATATTGATAGTCGCCAGGGATTCAGCATGTTTTATTATCCCACCTATACAGCAGCAATGGAGTTTGAACAGGCAAGGGGACAGGTTGCCTGGTGGCTACAGCCTGAGAATAACCAAATTTATGTCAACAGTGGCGCGTTGGAATTTATCAATGGCGATGAGAAAGCCAAAGGCTATATGTGGCTAGCCTTGCCCTGGAAGCACGGCACTGGGGACGTAGATCTTTATCTGGATGTTGGTGCGGGCCAGCTTAATGCCAGTTCGTACCGTAAGTTCACTCCTGCTGTTGTGCCGCAATCTTTGCTTACCTGGTTGGAAAACAGTATAGGTCCGCAGAATACCGGGATAGCTAAACAAGGTGGTTTTGTCTATCGCGGTACGCTTAATTCACCCAATCATGCCGCCCGCAGCCATCAGCTTTACCTTGATGTGAATCATGCGCGACTTCACTATCACCCCGAATGGCCTGCCCTGGAAGAGATTACCGGGCGTCTACTGGTTGATGACGAAAACGTTACGGCGAGCGTGGATAACGCCAAACTTTTTACTAGTGATGTTGGGCCAACCCAGATTAGCGTGCGTCCCAATTCTTTAGGCGAAGGTGCTTTATTGCAAGTTAATGGTGTAGTCACTGGTGTGGCTAGTGATGGGTTACGGGTTCTGCGCGAGAGCATGTTAAGACAGTACATAGGCGCTAATATGGATAGTTGGAAACTTGATGGTGAGATGCGCACCCAAGTAAATATTGCGGTACCTTTAGCGCATGATGCGCCCGGTGCTGCCCAACAAATTGACATAGATCTGAAATCTCCTTTCTTCGCGTTGGGTAATCTCAAGCTCAGTATGCACAATATTGATGGCCATATCAGTTACAACCAGGATAGCGGTTTAACCAGTCAAAACTTACACGGCAAACTCTTTGATGAACCGATTGAAGTACAGCTTAGTACCCAAAATCATCCAGATTCCAGTCAAACATTAGTGGATGTAAAAGGCGAGCTTGATGGTAAGTTGCTAGCTCAGTGGAGTCAGCGCCCTGAGGCCTTATATCTTAAGGGCAAAATTCCTTATATTACTCATGTGGAGCTGAATCATCGTTCACACAACAAGGTGAAGAGCGATGTTGCAGTGGGTGCAGCCGTCGTTGCGCAAGAACCCTTTGCTGTGGTGACCGTTAGCAGTCAGTTGGCGGGCGTAGAGGTTAACTTGCCGGCACCTTACGGAAAAGTTCGCTATTCCGAGCGTCCACTTATTTTTAAAATGTCCATGCGTGAAAACAGTTCACTGATAGATGTCAGTTATGGCGATAATTTGCAGGCATTATTTGAAGTGGAGCCGCAGAACAATAACAAGCTGCACAATGCCAATATAGCATTGGGTGGCTTGGCCAAGCTTTCCGATGAGCCGCAATTTCTACTCAGCGGCGCTTTGCCAGCGTTGGATATAGAGCTCTGGAAGAATGTTGTACAACAATATTCTGAATATACGCGGGAGCTTAGTGCCGATACGAAAAATATTTTAACCGCGCTTCCTGCTAATGTTCCAGCATCGGATGCTTTGGTGGCCGGTCTGCCTTTTAAAGCTGCTGTATTGCTGGGTCATTATCAAGTTGGTCCTTTATTGTTAGAGAATATTGATGTTCATGCCGAACGTTTAGCGGATGCATGGAAGGTGCGGTTTGCGAATACCACGGTACTTGGGGATCTATATTTACCCAACGAAAATATTAAACCAATGCAAATTAATTTAGAGCATTTGCATCTTCCGCAAAATATTGTTGAAGTTCAGCCCGTTGCCAGTGAAGCGGTTTTATCTGACAAGCTAAAACAAGCTCCGGATGTTCTAAAACAAGCTACAGATATTAAAGTACAGCAAGCCGGCATTGACCCGCACTTGTTGCCGTTTGCTAATGTCACTGTGCGACAGCTCTACATCGGCAGTGATAACTTCGGTAGTTGGTCGCTCCAAATGCGTCCCACTGAACAAGGTGTTTTGTTTGATAATATTCATGGCAAAGTGCGTGGTATCACCATAAGTGGTGCAGATGATGCTTTGGCTGGTGCCAAGCTGAGTTGGCAACTCGATGGGAATGGCCCGCAAACCCATTTCACGGGCGCGCTTTCTGCGACAGATATATCGGGAGTACTTCAGCAATGGCAAAAACCAGACATGCTTGAAAGTAGTAATGCGCAATTTAGAACTGATGTTGGCTGGGACGGAGACCCACAAGATTTCAGTCTCAAAAAAATGAGTGGCAATATCGATATTTGGCTCGAAAAAGGTCGCTTTAAGCGTACCCCAAGTGCAGGCAGTGACGGTTTTTTACGGCTTATGGCTATTCTCAATTTTGACTCGCTAGCACGGCGTTTACGGTTGGATTTTTCCGATTTGTATCAGAGTGGTTTGGCTTATGATCAAATCAGTGGCAAGGTTAATTTTGAGCCTGGCACCATGACCTTTGCAGAGCCATTAGTTGTAAAGACACCTTCAAGTCGTTTGCAAATGGCCGGCAAGCTGGATTTGGAGCATGAAAAAATTAACGCACGCTTAGTGGCGACTTTACCCATTGCAGGCAACTTCACCTTTTTTACTGCCCTAGTGACCGGCTTGCCAGCAGCAGCAGGGATTTATGTTGTTAGTAAACTGTTTAAAAAACAGGTCGATCAGGCTACGAGTGTTAGCTATAGCATTCGTGGTGGTTGGGATGATCCCAAAATGAATTTTGATCGTTTGTTTGAAAGCGAAGAGAGCTTGCGTGATAGTGTTAATCGCACTGAAGAACCTAAAAAAACTAAGCGTACAAAATCCCCTAAGACATCTTCAGCTAAGTCATTTTAGCTACGTCATCTTTAGCTAAGGCATCTTTAGAAGGAAAGTTAATTTCATTCAGCGAAAAATAAAATAAATAAAAATGGCGACCGAGGTCGCCATTTTTATTTATTGTGGTTTGTTACTTATCATTGTCTTGGTCGTGTGCGGCTAACTGGTCGCGAATATAGCTAAACAATTTGCGTGAGCTTGTTGGTGTCTGGTTCTCGTCGCGTTCTTTCTGGGCGCTGCGAATTAGCTGGCGCAGGTGCTGTACATCAATGCCTGCGCAAGTGGTAACCATTGTTTGAAAAACTTGTTTATTATCTTCAATCAATAAATCGCGATAGCGCTCAATTTGGTGTTGGCGATGAATATATTGATCGCTGCGGTTTTGCAATTTATCGACCGCTGCTTGAATCGCTTCATGATTGGTTTCACGCATTAAACGGCCAATAAATTGTAAATGGCGACGGCGTGCTTCGCGGTGTGGCATTTTACGAGCTTCGTAAATTGCTTCAAGAATACTCTCGTCCAGCGGAATGCTGGCAAGTTGTTTTTCGTTCATATCAATGAGCTGCTCTCCCAGTTTTTGCAGAGCTGTCATTTCGCGTTTTACCTGTGATTTACTTTTAATGTAATCATCGGGATTAATGTCGTCGTATTTATAAACCATGATTGTTCCGTGTAAAGAAAGTTTTTCTGTATAAAAATAGGGTGCAGATTAAAATTTTTTTGTGTAATTATCGTGAAAAATTGCTATTCATCTTCTTCAAAGCGATTTTCAATTAAACCTTTAATGGTTTGCATTGCTTGAGTTTCATCATCTCCTTCAGTAGATACTTCTAAATCTGTGCCCTGAGTTGCTGCCAATAGCATTAACGACATAACGCTTTTGCCTTCTACCCAATTACCGCAGGTACGAGCTTGAATGCGTGCGCTAAATTGTGCCGCTGTAGTGGCAAATTTTGCGGCGGCACGAGCGTGCAAGCCACGCTTATTAATGATGGGAATAATTTCGGTCAGCATAATTAACTTTTCTTATGTTTGGCGATGTCGCGATGTCTTACCTGAACATCATGAAAATGTTGGGCAAACTGCGTATGTAAGCGTTCAGATAAATAAACAGATCTGTGTTGTCCACCCGTACAGCCAACGGCTACCGTTATATAGCTACGATTGTTGGCTTGGTAGCGCGGAAACCAACTCGTGAGAAATTGTTCGATGTCAGTGTACATTTCATTTACGGTTGGTTGCTCTTCCAGAAATTCAATAACATCTTTATCTTTTCCGGTCAGTGGGCGCAGGTTTTGTTTCCAATGGGGGTTGGGTAAGCAACGCGCATCAAAGACCAAGTCAGCATTAACCGGGATGCCATGTTTAAAGCCAAAAGATTCAAATAAAATCGCCATGGCTGATTGGCTGCGGCCCACTAAACGTTCTTTAACCAAATCACGTAATTCATGTAGCGTTAAATAGCTTGTGTCAATGATTTGATCGGAAGCATCGCGAATAGGCTCAAGCAATTCTTGTTCGTGACTAATAGCTTCGGCAAGATTTGTATAAGCATCACTCAGTGGATGTTTGCGTCGGGTTTCACTAAAACGTTGTATCAATACCGATGGCTGTGAATCTAAAAATATCACACTAAAGGGTAAGTGCGCTTCTTTAAGTGTACGAATCATTTCAGGAAATATTTGTAAATCTTGCCATGCATTACGAACATCAATTCCGATAGCGAATTTGTGTTGGTCGTCTTTATGGATTTCAATTTGTGCAACTAACGCCGGCAATAAGCTTACAGGTAAATTATCAATGCAGTTGTAACCCACGTCTTCAAGTACATGCAGCGCTGTACTTTTTCCTGAACCTGAAAGACCACTAACGATAACTAATTGCATGAGTATTTCATCCCTGCGTGTGGATTAAAAATGTAACTGGCGGTTGGCGTAATTTTTTGCTGGTTAACATATTCATAAAGTTTCGTCATGCGCAATGGCAGCTTGATAAAGCATGGCGTCATTGTCAGCGTCACGCAGTTGCTGACGAAATTGTTCACTATTCATTGCGCTAGCCAATGCGGCAAGATTTTTTAAATGCTCTGCATGAGCAGCTTCTGGTACTAACATGGCAAATAATATATCAACTGGTTGAGAATCTATTGCATCAAAATCCACGGGTTGCTTGAGTGTTATTAACGCACCTAAAGCGCCGGTACATTCTTCAATATTACAATGTGGAATTGCAATGCCATAGCCAATACCGGTCGAGCCTAAACGCTCTCTTGCTATAAAACGCCGAAATAACGCATCGGCATCAATTGAAGAGATGCTCTGTGCCATAGTACTGGCAAGAATTTCCAGCGCGCGCCTTTTGCTGCTAGCTTCGACATGGCACAAAACGCGGCTGGGCGTTAATAGGTGTTGTATCTTCATGACATTAATGACTGCGCATCTTTTCTTTGTGTTTAATTAATTGGCGATCAAGCTTATCTGCAAGTGCATCTATGGCGGCATATAAATTGTCAGAGCTCGCGTCGGCAAATAGATCTTTACCGCTTACGTGCATAGTAGCTTCCACTTTTTGTTCAAGTTTATCAACTGAAAGGATAACGTGAATATTGGTAATGCGATCATGATGACTATAAAGACGCTCAATTTTGCTGTTGACATACTCTCTCAGTGCTTCGGTAACTTCTAGGTGACGGCCACTAATATTTATTTGCATGGGTACTTCCTCATAGGTAGAGATTAATTTATTGTCACTTCGTCATACTCGTGCAGCAGGGATGACGATCAGGGAAAAATAGGTAAAAATAATTACAATGTCTTACGCTCATTTGAGGGCGGGATATTGAGTGATTCGCGATATTTCGCAATGGTGCGGCGTGCGACCTGGATACCTTGCTCGCCCAATAAATCAGTAATCTTGTTGTCGCTTAAAGGTTTCTTGGGATTCTCAGCGCTAACTAATTTTTTAATCAGTGCACGTATTGCCGTCGATGAGCATTCGCCACCAGAATCGGTACTAACATGGCTTGAGAAAAAATATTTCAGCTCAAAAATACCTTGTGGTGTATGCATAAATTTTTGCGTTGTTACGCGTGAGATTGTTGACTCATGCATTTCTACTATTTCGGCAATATCATGTAGTACCAGAGGCTTCATTGCCTCTGCGCCATACTCCAAAAATCCGCGTTGCTTTTCCACAATACAGCTGGCAACTTTTAATAAGGTTTCGTTGCGGCTTTGTAAGCTTTTTAAAAACCAGCGCGCTTCTTGTAAATTGTCTTTTAAAAATGTGTTGTCGGTGCTGGAGTCGGCACGTTTTACCATAGATGCATAATCTGAATTAATCCGTAACCGTGGAGCTATGTCAGGGTTCAATTCTACAATCCAGCGTCCTTCACGTTTTTCAACAAACACATCAGGCACGATATATTCGGTATCGCCATTTGCAATCATATCGCCCGGGCGTGGTGTTAATCCCTGAATAAGCGTAACTGCCTGGCTTAATTCATCTTCTTTTAATTTTGTGCGGCGCATCAGCTGCCGAAAATCACGGCTCGCTAACAAAGATAAATAATGTTTGGTAATTAATTTAGCTTCCGCCAGAAAAGGAGTCGCGGATGGAAATTGTTGCAACTGTACTGTTAAGCAATCCGCTAAATTTTGACTGCACGCACCGCAGGGGTCAAATTGTTGGATGCGGTGTTGCACTGCAACAACTTCGTCCAATTCTAAATCGGTCCATTCGCTGACCAAGCCTTCGTGGATGTCTTCTAATGAGACGGATAACATGCCACTTGGTTCAACGGCATCAATAATGGCCATGGCGATGATACGGTCGCGGTCGGACATTGGGGTAAGGTTGAGTTGCCACATCAGGTGATCATAAAGTGAGTCTGTGGCGGTGCGACGGCTTTCAAAATCGCCATCTTCATTGTCATAGTTAGATGATGTGCTGGAATTGCTGGTTTGATAAACGTCATCCCAGCTTGTGTCTACTGGTAAATCGGTAGGAATTGATTCATTCCATTCGGTCGCACTGTCGCTGTATTCACCAGTTTCCGCGTAAGTGTCGGTGTCGGTAAAACTCTCGCCGCTGTTTGACTCACCAAAGTTGGCCTCGCCAAAATTAGTTTCGCCAAAACTATCTGCATTATTTTCACGATCACTACTGCTGCTCGTTTCACTGTAAGACTCTTTGTAGTGTTCGTTAAAGCTATCAACGCTGGTGCTGTTAGGGTCAGCAGCAACTTCTAATTGACGAGGGTAGTCAGTATCTTCAAATTCAGAGTTGGATGCTGTCGGCGTATCAAAGCCATCTTCCATTTCCAACATGGGGTTGGATTCAAGCGCTTCTTGAATTTCTTGCTGTAGATCAAGGGTCGATAATTGCAAAAGACGAATAGCCTGTTGCAATTGTGGAGTCATGGTCAGTTGTTGACCGAGCCTGAGTTGGAGAGATTGCTTCATTATTTGGACGACAAACCCTTGGTTGGTAATAGGCCTAACATTATTAAACCTCATCAGTTTAAAACATAAGGTCGTTAGGTGGAGTTTAGTCAGGGTTTTAACGCTAGGCAATAACTCAATCGGACTTAAGAGAGATTTTTAAAGCAATCTTTATGCCTAAGAGTCACAAATCGTTGTTTGTCAAGTCTGTTTGGTGCGAAAATCTTAGCGTTATAGGTAGTTATAGCGATTATTTTTAGAGTTTAAAATCTTCACCAAGATAAACTTTACGAACTTTCTCATTGCTGAGAATCGCTTCAGAATTGCCTGATGCAATGATCTTGCCTTCGCTGACAATGTAGGCGGTTTCGCAAATATCGAGGGTTTCACGCACATTGTGATCGGTAATAAGAACGCCAATACCGCGGGTTTTGAGGTGGCGCACGATTTCCTTAATATCGGAAACTGAAATTGGATCTACGCCGGCAAAGGGTTCATCAAGCAGGATAAATTTTGGATCGGTCGCCAGGGCGCGCGCAATTTCAACTCGCCGGCGTTCTCCACCGGAAAGAGACATACCCAGGCTGTCGCGGATGTGAGTTATGTGGAATTCTTCCATCAATGACTCGAGCTTCCCTAAGCGCTGTTTCCGGTTTAGATCTTTTCGCGTTTCCAAAATAGCCATGATGTTATCGGCCACCGTTAGCTTGCGAAAAATGGATGCCTCTTGCGGTAAATAGCCAATGCCTGCTCGTGCCCGGCCATGAATGGGTAGGTGAGTAATATCCAGCTCATCAATTAACACGCGGCCATTTTCAGCTTCAACAAGGCCGGCAATCATGTAAAAACAGGTTGTTTTACCGGCGCCATTAGGGCCCAGTAAGCCGACAATTTGGCCACTGCTGACGGTAACCGAAACATCGACTACGACTTTGCGTTTTTTGTAACTTTTAGCGAGATTCTGGGCGTAAAGGGTGGTCATGAAATTATTCTTTTTTATCAGTTTGCGGCGGGATTACAAATATAACGACACCAGATTCGCTGCCAGCACCTAAAGCTTTTACAGTTCCGCTGGTAATATCATAATCAATTTTGCCGCCGCGAGTTGTCGCACCATTTTGTTCAACAAAGGCATTTTTATCCAGTGTTAAATGATCCTTGCTGACGGCATAGGTAATGTTGTTGGCTTCTGCGTGGATTATCGCTTTATCAAGCGCGGGTTGTTGTTGATAGCGCGCCGGTGAGCCTTCGGCAACCAAAGATTCAAGTTTTTGGTTTTTATCGTAGCGCAGCGTGACTTTGTCGGCGGCAATTTCAAGTGTACCTTGTGTTAATTTTACCGGCCCATTAAGCACGGTTACACCTAGTTTGGAGTCGATAGATGCACTTATAGAAGAAATTTGTATGTTTTGATCTTTGTCTGTTGGTAAGGCTTGGGTTACTTGAGCTAGCGCAAAAGAGAGGCTTAAAAGCAGGCCGCTGAAAAGGGGCAAAGGCAATATTTGCGAAAGACAAAAGCTGTATGTAGTTTGCTTAGGGTTCATAGGTTCCCGTAACGTGAGAGAGAAGTTCGATCCGGTCTTGCTTGATATAGGCGCGCATGCCAATTGTTTCTAGCTGCGTTTTTGCGCTGCGCATAGTAACAGCTTTGTCGGTATCCGCGAATTGCTCGCGGGTATTTAAGCGTAATTCAGGTGTGCTAATACTGATAATACCTTGTGTTTGTGATGTTTGTTGGGCGAGTACATCAGTACTGAGGGTAAACAAGTCGCCGTTGTTGTCACTGCGCCCTAATTGCGCCGTCATATACCAAGCCGGTTTTTGCCCGTCGCCCAAAAATAATATTTGCGGCAAATCAAAGAGGGTGTAGTCATTTTCGCTAGTTTTTTCATTGACCTGAAAGTGGCGAATTAAAGGAGTTTTAAGTTGGTAATGGAGTGCGCCATCGGCATCGAATTCGCGCATGTCGACGCTTGTCATAAAAACCTGGGGAAATTCTTTTTCGGTGTTAAGTGGAGTTGCTATTTCTTGATCATTGCCGCTGTATTTTATTGCCAAAAAAATAATCACGAGCATGACAACTATTAGCCATGGTAAAGGTAATAGTAAGGGGTTTAGTCGTGACAGTTTTTCATTAGTCAGAGTGCGAACATCGAGTGGAGACATGAATAAAACCAGTTATCGGAGTTTTGAATAATTTGAATAAGATGTTTGGCAGTTGCTATTTTAAATAAATCGCTACGCCAAATAACCCACTATGCCAAATAAGATTGAAGGATGCTATCAAATGTATTTTGAGCGTGCATGATTAAGTCACAAGCTTCACGTACCGCACCTTCGCCACCGCGCAAACTACTTTGCCAATGTGCGCGTTCCACCACGCTGAAATGACCATTGGCGGGGGTGAGTGCTAAACCAACGCGGCACATAACAGTTAAGTCTGGCCAGTCGTCACCCATGAATGCAATTTCATCAAGTGTCATTGGGTGCTCACTTAATATTTCTCGCAGTGCAACCCATTTGTCTTCGCGGCCTTGCACCAAAATATTAATGCCTAAATCACTGGCGCGTTTGGCAACTAAATTGCTAGTGCGTCCGGTGATAATGCCGACCTTAACGCCGCTTTTTTGTAGCATTTTTATGCCATGGCCATCGAGTGTACTAAATGTTTTAAATTCATCGCCTTGGTTGCTGAAATAGAGACGGCCATCTGTCAATACGCCGTCTACATCCAGGAGCAACAATTTGATACGGCTTGCGCGAGCTTTAAATTCGGGGGAAATATTCATTCGGTTTTCTCAGGTCTAAATTGACGCGTCAGGTTTATTATCATGTGACCGTTTTGAGCCACGCTTGTTTAAACCACGCCTGCGCGCAGTAAGTCGTGCATATGCAGGACACCGACCGGGCATTGTTGTTCATTGCGCACAATTAATGCGGTGATTTTTAAATCTTCCATTATTTTTAAGGCTTCGGCTGCGAGCGCTTTATCGCTCACAGTTTTCGGTGTGCGATTCATTAAATCGCTAATGGCTGCCGTTTTGAAATCTATACCTTTATCGATGGTGCGACGTAAATCACCATCGGTGTATATGCCCAGCAGTTGATCATTGTCGTCAACAATCGTTGTGAGGCCAAAACCTTTTTCAGTCATGGTAATAAGCGCTTGGTGAAGGCTGGCATTGGCTGCTACGCGTGGAATTTTATCGCCAGTGTGCATGATGTCCACCACTCGTAAGAGCAGCTTGCGCCCCAAAGCGCCACCGGGGTGTGAAAAGGCAAAGTCTTCTGCGGTAAAGCCGCGAGCTTCCAGTAGCGCTATGGCAATAGCATCACCCATAACCAGTGTGGCCGTGGTGCTGGCAGTGGGCGCTAAATCCAGTGGGCAGGCTTCGATTTCAACAGCAATATTCAGGTGTGCCTCACTGACCTCGGCGAGTGTAGAGCGGGGGTTGCCAGTCATGCTGATAATCTTGATGCCCGAGCGTTTGAACAGTGGCAGCAGGGTGAGAATCTCGTTGGATGTGCCTGAGTAGGAAAGTGCTAGCACCACATCTTGCGGCGTTATCATGCCTAAATCGCCGTGGCTTGCTTCAGCAGGGTGAACAAAAAATGCTGGTGTACCCGTACTCGCAAGAGTCGCAGCGATTTTTTTGCCAACGTGGCCTGACTTACCCATTCCGGTCACAATAATGCGCCCGGAACAATTTAAAATCAGTTCGCAAGCTTTGTTAAATTCACTATCGAGGCGTTGGCTAAGAGCTATTACCGCTGCAGATTCAATGCTAATAGTACGTAAACCGGAGCTGATAAAATCAAAATGGGGCATGGGATTAAATGTCTCACATGAGTATTGAGCAGAATGGCGAGCATTATAGCGGGAATACAGGGTAATTATCTGTCCGCTTCAAACTGAACATATTTTACAATTCTGTTTAGGTGAGAATTTGAGGAGCTGGTATGATGCTCAGCGTTAACGCCTCTAGGCAATTTATTGGGTAAGATTACCCGAGTTGATGTTCAAAAGGCACTTTTAAGCTACAGCAATGTCTATGTTACGGCGCCATGGTTGGCGTTCGCGGTAATGACGGATCCCACTAATACCCACTATGCTCACTAATGTTAGGAAGGTAAACGAATGAAACAGATGGCACAAAAAATTTCTACGGCAGTATTAATGTTTGCTGTTGCGGGTACTTTAACGTTAACTCAAAGCGCTTTTGCAGCGGCACCAGTAGCGGCAGAAGCAGGAGCAGCGCTACAAGAAAAAACACCTCATCAAATTATTGAGCAAGCCACAAAAGAATTGTTTGCCAGCGTTAAAAAAAATAATGCTGCTGTTAAAAAATCCGATGAGTACTATGCGGACATCACCCGTATTTTAGATTCAGTAGTAGATTTTCCCTATATTGCCAAGGCTGTAATGCGCAAATCTGGCAAGGGTGCAACGCCTGAGCAGGTTGAGAAATTCACTGCGGCGTTCAAAAATGGTTTGGTAAAAACCTATGCCAAGGGAATCGCCAACTATGCTGACAGCACGGTAAAAACATTGCCATCAACTGCTGAGGCCGGCGCGCGTCGCTTGAGCGTTGATCAGGATGTTACCGATAAAGGCAATGTTCATCGTCTTTCTTATACGATGGCGCAGAATAAAGCGGGTGAATGGAAGTTGATTAACGTGGTGTTAAATGGCGTTAACCTCGGTGATTCCTTTACCAGCCAATTCGATCAAGCCATGATTAAAAACAGCAATGATATTGATAAAGTCATTGCGAATTGGTTGGCGAGTAACTAATTCCATCGTTGAAACTCTGGGTATTATTACAATCAAAGCCCCGGCAGAAATGTTGGGGCTTTTTTGTCATCAGTTTTTTTGCATTATGCGTATGTATTTTTGAGTGTGAATAGAGGCGTATTCCGGTACTATCACTACCTCAATTTTATTTTAGATATTGGGCTTCGCCCTAAGAGTTTTTCTATGCAAGCTGAACAAATTAAAGCACATATCGAACAGCAAATTCCTGAAAGCCAGGTACAAGTGGGTATGAATGGTAATCATATCGATTTGGTAGTGGTGAGCCCTGTCTTTGCCGGCCTAACACCAGTGAAAAAACAACAGCTTGTGTTGGGGACTTTGGCTGCACAATTTGCTGATGGCAGCATTCATGCCGTCGATTTTATTAAGACCTTTACCCCTCAAGAATGGCAATTGCAACAATAAATCCCTCACGTTAATGTGCACATAGTTTTTAATCGATTTGGATCAATAATGGATAAGTTTAAAATTCTGGGCGGTGGTCCGCTCAGTGGTGAAATTCGTATTTCCGGCTCTAAAAATGCGGCCTTGCCAATTTTGGCAGCGACGCTCTTAGCCAACAGTCCCGTTACTCTGACTAACGTTCCGCAGTTAAAAGATATCACCACTATGAATTCATTATTGAGTTCTATGGGGGTGAAAATTAACGGCGATGCAAGCAATGGTTATGTGCTTGATTCCAACGATATTACTGATTTTACGGCGCCGTATGATTTAGTTAAAACCATGCGCGCCTCGATTTTAGTGCTTGGTCCGTTGTTGGCGCGTTATGGTGTTGCCAATGTGTCGTTCCCTGGTGGCTGCGCGATTGGCTCGCGGCCTGTGGACATTCACTTGCGTGGGCTTGAAGCCATGGGGGCCAAGATTGAAATCGACGGCGGTTATATTCGTGCAACCATTGCTAATGGCAGTAGCCGTTTAAAAGGCACGCACTTTTTAATGGATACCGTCACCGTAGGCGGCACTGAAAATTTGCTGATGGCTGCTGTTTTAGCTGATGGGAAAACTGTCCTCGAAAATGCTGCGCGCGAACCAGAAATTGTCGATTTGGCGAATATGTTGGTGGCAATGGGCGCAAAAATAGAAGGTATAGGTACCTCCAGCCTGACGATTGAAGGTGTTGAGTCTTTGCATGGCTGTACTTTTAATGTCATGCCGGACCGTATTGAAACCGGTACCTATTTGGTGGCCGCTGCGGCTACTCGTGGCCGAATTAAGCTCATGGCAACCAGCGCGACTTATCTTGAGGCAGTTATTGTTAAGTTGGAAGAAGCGGGCGCCAAGATTGAAACTGGCGATGATTGGATCACGCTGGATATGCAGGGTAAACGCCCTAAAGCTGTCAGTTTAAAAACCGCGCCTTACCCTGCTTTTCCAACCGATATGCAATCGCAATTTATGGCAATGAATGCGGTCGCTGAAGGTGTTAGCCACATTACGGAAACCATTTTTGAAAATCGTTTGGTGCAGGTAAGCGAGTTAAACCGTATGGGTGCCCACATCACTCTTGAGGGTAATACCGCACTCGTGACGGGTGTTGAACGCTTGAGCGGTGCACCCGTAATGGCGTCAGATTTGCGTGCCTCTGCTAGCTTGGTCATTGCAGGTTTAGTGGCCGACGGTGAAACACTCATTGAGCGTATTTATCATATTGACCGTGGCTACGAAGCCATTGTTGCCAAGTTTCAAAGCATAGGCGGCAGTGTTACACGCGTGAAGTAAACCAGCGTATTAAAAATTGAGATTAGTCATGACCCAAACCTTAACCATTGCGCTCACCAAAGGGCGAATCCTTGAAGAAACCCTGCCGCTATTAGCTGCCGCAGGGATTGAGCCTTTGGAAGATATGGAGAAAAGCCGTAAGCTGGTGTTTGATACCACTCAAGCTGGCGTACGCCTGCTGTTATTGCGTGGTGCCGATGTGCCAACTTACGTGCAGTTTGGCGCGGCCGATATGGGGATTTCTGGCAAAGATACCCTTATGGAAAATGGTGCAGACGGTCTTTATGAGCCGCTTGATCTAAATATCGCGCGTTGTAAGTTGATGACTGCCGCCGTCAAAGGTGTGCCCACACCGGCTGGGCGTATTCGTGTCGCCACTAAATACGTCAATATCGCCAAACAATATTATGCTGCACAAGGTCGTCAGACCGACATAATCAAGCTTTATGGGGCTATGGAATTAGCGCCGATTATGAATCTGGCCGATGAAATTGTGGACATAGTTGATACTGGCAATACCTTGCGCGCCAACGGCTTGGAAGTTCGCGAATTTATTGCCGACATCAGCTCGCGGTTGATTGTGAACAAAGCTTCGATGAAGATGAAGCATGTGCAAATCCAAACGATTATTGATCATATTGCCAAGGCTGTTGCCAGCGAACAAATAACGGTTAGCCCATAAATTTTCTCAAAGAGCCATACATGTCTGACCTCTTTATCACCGACCCCTTTATCACTCGTTTAGATGCCAATCAAAGCGATTTTGCTGCGCGTTTGGATCAACTTCTGGCATGGGAATCTGTCAGCGATGCTAGGGTTGCGGGTGTGGTAGATGACATTTTGCAGCAGGTTAAAACTCGCGGTGATGCTGCAGTCATTGAATACACTAATCGCTTTGATCGTCGTAATGTACAACGTATGGCTGAGTTGTTTATTACTGGTGAACAGTTGCAAGCTGCGCTCACCCAAATCACGTCAGAACAGCATCGGGCATTGGAAACTGCTGCCGAGCGCATTCGCACTTATCATCAGCATCAACTGCAGTCTTCCTGGCGTTATACAGAAGCTGATGGCACAGTGCTGGGCCAACAAATTAGCGCTATGGAGCGCGTTGGCTTGTATGTCCCTGGTGGCAAAGCATCTTATCCATCATCGGTTTTGATGAACGCCATTCCAGCGAAAGTCGCAGGTGTAAACGAATTAACCATGGTTGTTCCGGCACCTGATGGCGAGCTAAGCCCGATGGTGCTCGCCGCTGCCGCAATTGCTGGTGTTGATCGTGTAATCACCATCGGTGGGGCTCAAGCTGTTGCTGCTTTAGCTTTTGGGACAGAAACCATTACCAAAGTCGATAAAATTGTTGGCCCTGGCAACATCTATGTCGCTACTGCAAAACGTGCGGTTTTTGGTCAAGTTGCGATTGATATGATTGCTGGGCCTTCTGAAATATTAGTGATTTGCGATGGCCTAACTGATCCCGACTGGATTGCGATGGACTTGTTTAGTCAAGCCGAGCATGACGAGCAAGCACAATCAATTTTGCTGTGCCCTGATGCAGATTATTTGGATAAAGTGGAGATGACCATGCAACGTTTACTGCCAACACTTTCACGCCAGGCGATTGCTGAAGTGTCGATTAAAAATCGCGGTGCATTGATTTTGGTGAAGGATATAGCTCAGGCAATTGCAGTCAGCAACCGTATAGCGCCGGAACATCTGGAGTTGTCAGTAGCAGACCCGGAAAACCTATTGCCGCAAGTTCGACATGCCGGCGCGATCTTTATGGGGCGCCACACACCTGAAGCATTAGGCGATTATTGCGCTGGGCCTAATCACGTATTGCCTACATCGGGCACTGCGCGTTTTTCATCGCCATTAGGCGTTTACGATTTCCAGAAACGCAGTTCGATTATTATGTGCTCGCCAGCCGGGGCGTCGGAGTTATCAAAAGTAGCTTCCGTATTGGCACGCAGTGAGCATTTAGAAGCGCATGCGCGGTCTGCGGAATATCGAATTAAATAAATTGTTATTCTTTACGTTTGTGTATGGTTACTCGGTTGCATTTTTGCGACGGCGATTAACTCCAGCACTTTACCCTCACGCAAAATGCGAATTTTTATTTCACTCCCTAGCTCGATGTCCGCAACTAAATTTTTTACTGTGTGCCCGTCAGTTACCGCTATGCCATTGATGTGAGTAATCACATCATTGGGTTTTAGGCCCGCCTTGTCGGCAGGTGCGTTGGGCTCTATACCGGTTACAATCATTCCTCCGGTGCCGTAAACCTCAACGCCTTTAGTGCTTAATTGCTCGGCGGATATTCCCAGCCAAATACGCCTGACTTCGCCAAACTCAACGATTTGTTTTAGCGATTTCATAGCAATCTCTGCCGGTACAGCAAAACTAATACCTACAGATGCTGCGGTAGTTTCATCTAATTGTGCGGTATTAATGCCTATTAAATTGCCGCGTGCATCAATCAAGGCGCCACCAGAATTGCCTGGGTTAATCGCAGCGTCAGTTTGAATAAAGTTTTCGGTATCATTTATGCCTAAATTCCAACGCCCGGTGGCACTTACAATTCCCTGGCTAACACTTTGGCCAACACCAAATGGATTGCCAATGGCAAGTACTACATCGCCAACGCGAATGTTGTTAGGTTGATCTACATTGATGGCGAACAGTTTGTCGAGTTTGATTTTTAATACGGCAATATCATTTTCAGCATCAATACCTACTAGCTCCGCTGAGGTAACGCGGCCGTCGTAAAGCAATACTTGAATTTTATCAGCGCCATTAATGACATGGTTGTTGGTTAGAATTAAACCCCTGTCGTCAACAATAACGCCAGATCCCAGTGTTTTTTGCATGCGTTCTTGTAGCGGGGTATTGGAATTATTATAAAAATGACGATAGTAAGGATTGTTGTAATAACCAGGCGCGCGTTGTAACACTTTCTTTTCAGTGTAGATATTTACGACGGCCGGTGCAGCGTGACTTACGGCATCAGCGTAAGAAACCGGGCCGGAGCCGTAAGAGGTAGTTGCTAATGAATTATGTTGAGCTCGCAATTGCGGAAAAAGTATGAGCGATAAAAGCGCAATTATGATGCCTGCTGCCACTGGCCATCCTACATATTGCAGCAGACGTTGTAATTTCATAGGGTGAGCTCAAATTTACAGGGTTTTTATTAAACACCCCGTCTAAGCGGGGTTTGCTGCTAATATTTTCTGTGTGCGTCACTAGTAACGTTTGGCGGCACCATCAAAGTCGTAATCATCCGGCGTTTCAGTGGGGTGCGCAGGGTAGCTGGGTTCGTCGTCGCGTAAACCATAGTCTGCGCTTAAGGTACCCTTGCTACCAGCATCTTTAGGCGCCCAATCGCGTGGAGGCTGGATGTTTTGTGCGTTGACGTAGCTGGTTTTAGTAGCGATCAAATTGGCATTAGCTGCGTCTAATATTTTACGGCTAATTTCCGGTGTGGCTAATTTTAAGGCGCTACTGGTTAAATGCTCATGCACTTCGCGGTAGCTTTGGCTCAAGTTTTGAATGAGTGGCGCCGCTTGCGCAAATGACTCGGCCACATCGCGTTGATAACTTTGCAGCGCGCTTTCTGCTTGATGCAGGCGTTGTTCAAGTTCACGGCTATAAATAGTGGAGCGGAATACATGGAGTAAAAATGCACCCAATGCAGTACCACAAAGTAAAAAAAAGAATCCGGTAAAAACAAGAGTGCTGAGTGAGAACACAAAAGTCTCCTTAACTATGTCGAGAAAGATAGAATCATATCTGTAAGGCGCAACGGGTAAAACGCAAAAAGTAGGATTCTTAAAAGTTTACCTTTACAGTATAAGCCTAATGTTAAAATTGGTAGGTAAAAAAATTGCCTGTCGCCTTTAAACTTTCACATTATATCGACTAAAAAAATGCTTTTGGATAAAAAAGAAACAAAACTAACCATTGCTGGCCCCGTTGGCGAATTAGAAGCTGCATTAACAAATGTGGATGCTACATTAACATTTGCTGAAGGTCTGTTAGCGGGCAAACATCTGTTAGTGATTATTTGTCATCCGCACCCACAACAGGGTGGCACTATGGATAATAAAGTAGTCACCACTTTATTGCGTACATATCGCGATATTGGCATTCAAGTATTGCGCTTTAATTTTCGTGGTGTGGGCAAAAGCGAAGGAGTGTTTGATAATTCTGTGGGTGAGCTAGATGATTTATTCGCAGTCATTCACTGGGTTAAAAATACATTACCGGATTATGCGATATTATTGGCAGGTTTTTCTTTTGGTTCCTCTATCGCTGCACGTGCTAGTTATTACGTTGATGGCCTCGTGCATTTAACCTTGGTAGCACCGCCAGTGGAGCGTTACGCTTATGATCGTAACGGTAAATTTACTGCACCTGTTTGTATAGTGCAGGGCGATCAAGATGAGCTCGTTAATGCCAATGGAGTTTATGCGTGGGTAGCTGGACTTGAGGGGGCGGTGGCATTAATTCGCTATCCCGCTGCAGGACATTTTTTTCACGGTTGTTTGTCGACGTTAAAAGCTGATCTTACTGAAAAAGTATTAACTCAGATTAAACTTTAATTATTGGTATAAAATAACCACTGCTATGAATTTATCTCCCGTCGAACGCTACCAGCGCGATTTACAGCGCACTGATTTCCGTCATGATGCTGCACAGGCGCATGCTGTTGAACATTTACAGCGTCTCTATTTACAATTGATTGCGCATTGGCAAGATCAGCAACAAACAATCGGTATTCGCAGGTTAATTAAATTTTTTTTTGGTCGTTCTACTAAAGTCCCCATTGTGGGTCTGTATTTTTGGGGTGGAGTAGGGCGTGGTAAAACTTATCTTATGGATAACTTTTATGAAAGCTTGCCATTTCAAAAAAAAATGCGCATACACTTTCATCGTTTTATGCGGCGCGTGCACGGGGAGCTAGAAAAGTTAGGCCATCAAAAAAATCCGTTACAAAAAGTGGCGGATATCATTAGCAGTGAAACTCATATTATTTGCTTCGATGAGTTTTTTGTGTCTGATATTGCCGATGCAATGATTCTCGGAACACTGATGTCTGAGTTATTTCAGCGTGGTGTTGTGCTCGTGGCCACATCCAATATTATTCCGGATAACTTGTATAAAGATGGTTTGCAGCGTGCGCGTTTTTTACCGCTCATAGAGTTACTTAAAAAAAATACGCAAGTGATCAATGTGGATGGCGGTGTGGATTATCGTTTGCGTGCGCTGGAACAGGCCGAGTTGTATCACTCACCGCTGGATGCAGCAGCAGATCAAAACCTGCAAAAAGGCTTCCGTAGTTTGTTAGCGTCATTGACAGATGAGCGTCAAAATATTGCGGTGGTGATTGAAGGCCGCCCAATTCAAACGCGTTATTTGGCGGATGGAGTTGTCTGGTTTGATTTTGATGCAATTTGCGATGGCCCACGTTCACAAATTGATTACATTGAGCTCGCTAAAGAATATCACTCGGTGTTTATCAGTAACGTACCCGGCATGGGACGCATTAATGATGATCAAGCGCGGCGATTTATTAGTTTAGTGGATGAGTTTTATGATCACCAAATTAAATTAGTGCTTTCGGCTGCGTTACCCCTGGCAAAACTTTATTCTGAGGGAAAATTAAATTTTGAGTTTCAGAGAACCATAAGTCGTTTGCTGGAGATGCAAAGCCACGATTATTTAGCGAAACCACATAAGCCTTAGGTAGTTTTAGGGTGACTGTGCACCAAAACAATTAAACTGAAATGAATATTTCGGCGACAAAAAAATTATTTATTTTCTCCATAAGTTTTTTTAAATTTTAATTATTTCTGCTAAGGCGTTTGTTTTTCGTGCGATTATTCGCGCAGCCTTCACTCCTTGCTTGAACATTTTTTGTGGGTTCTTGCGCCATCTTCATGTCCCACCTTTTTTGTGTTTCATCCCATGTTTGTTATTGGTGTTTAGTGGGGTAAGTAATTCGTCTTGTTATGTAATGATTTGCGCGTGCTCAATTTAGAGAGCATGCAGTAATAGTTGTTCACTAATAATAACGATTAGTTGGCGTCGAATGTTTCATCAAGCCCCGACACTGATTCATTACATTCCTTTAACACAGCTCTTAACATTGAACTTCATCCCGCTGTAGTTCCTCCCTACATGTACCTAAGAAGGAGGATAGTTATAATAATGATTGTTTGATGATGCAGGGCAAGCGGAGATCATCATGTCTAAAATAACGATAATGCGATTTTTTCAAATAATTTGCGCGTTAGTATTGCTCACGAGTGGCAATCTTTATGCGCAAGTGGATCTTGCTTTAAATAAAGTTGCTAGTGCAAGTACGGCGTTGCAACCTGCGGCTAATGCCGTTGATGGTAATGCTGGCACCCGTTGGGAGTCTGCCCTAGCCACTGATCCATCGTGGCTAAGTGTCGATCTCGGTGCTCTATACGCTTTGACCAGCGTAGTCATTGATTGGGAAGCGGCAAATGCTGCGAACTATCAAGTTCAGGGTTCTACCAATGGATCTACGTGGGTGACCTTGTCAACTAGAACTGGCGGTGTCTTTGGTAATCGTACGGATACCAATGCCGTTACCGGTAACTATCGCTATGTGCGTATGTACGGCACGGCGCGCAGCGTGGGCAATGCCTGGGGTTATTCCATTTGGTCGTTGAAAGTTTACGGCGGAGCAGTAGTGGCTAGCAGCACTCCAGCATCTAGTACCCCTGCGTCCAGCATCGCTGCAAACACGAATTTGGCCTTGGGTCGTACTACTGCCGCGAGCACGGAGCTACAAGCTGCGGCCAACGCGGTGGACGGTAATGCGAGTACGCGCTGGGAATCAGCTCATGCGGCCGACCCCAGCTGGATCAGTGTTGACCTTGGTGCAACAGCCGCACTTACCAGCGTTGTGATCGATTGGGAAGCGGCCAACGCGGCAACCTATGAAGTGCAAGGCTCAACCAACAATACCACCTGGACTACTTTGACTGCCCGTACTGGTGGTGTTTTTGGTAACCGCACCGATACCAATCCGGTTATTGGCAGCTATCGTTACGTGCGTATTTATGGCACCGTCCGTAGTGCCGGTAATAATTGGGGCTATTCCATTTATGAGCTGAAGGTCTATGGGTCTTTCGTAACCAGCTCCTCAAGTAACTCATCAAGTTCGAGTAGTTTATCCTCATCATTAAGCAGCACTTTAGCCACTTCAGATATACCCAATTTCGGTCCCAACGTGACCATTTTTGACTCAACCAATGCTGGTACTGTTCAAGCAAGTGTGGACGCGGCATTTAATGCGCAACTGGTAAGCCCTACTGCGCAATTTGGTAGTCAACGCTACGTTTTCTTATTTAAACCAGGTACCTATAATGGGTTTATTAACCTTGGCTTCTACACTGCTGTTGCTGGTTTGGGCCAAAACCCGGACGACGTAACACTTCAGGGCGCCATTAATGTCGATGCCGGTTGGAACGCTGGCGATACAGCTAACGCCACGCAAAACTTCTGGCGTTCAGCTGAAAACCTGTCAGTTGTACCTAATGGTGGAACCGATCGCTGGGCTGTTTCTCAAGCAGCACCTATGCGTCGCGTACATATAAAGGGCAATCTGACTATGGGTCCTTCGAATCAGGACGTTGGTCAAGGTTACGCCAGCGGTGGCTATATTGCCGACAGTAAAATCGATGGCACAGTTAGTACTGGCTCACAACAGCAGTGGTATACCCGCGACAGCAACGTTGGCTCCTGGACTGGCGGTGTATGGAACACGGTATTCTCCGGTGTTGCTGGTGCTCCAGCACAAGCGTTCGCTGCTATATGGAATCCTGCTCAGGTCTATACAACCCTCGGAACAACGCCTGTTTCGCGCGACAAGCCTTATCTTTATATCGATGGCACTGGTAAATATCGCGTGTTTCTGCCTGCGTTACGCACTAATGCCTCAGGTGCTAGTTGGGCGAATGGTGCTACGGCGGGTACATCTCTACCTATGAGTCAATTCTATGTTGCTAAGCCTACTGATAGTACAGCGACACTTAACACTGCATTGTCTCAGGGTCTCAACTTGTTCTTAACACCTGGAACCTACCATCTCAGCGCCACACTCAATATCAGCAGAGCTAACACTGTGGTTATGGGCTTGGGTTTCCCAACATTGGTACCTGACAACGGTGTTAATGCTATGTCTGTTGCTGATGTGGATGGTGTACGTATCGCTGGAATTTTGTTTGATGCCGGTACGGTGAATAGTCCAGCCTTATTGACCGTGGGAGTTGCCGGTTCTACAACGAACCATTCTGCCAATCCAACGACTGTACAAGATGTGTACTTCCGCATTGGCGGTGCAGTATCTGGCAAGGCGACTACTAGCCTGATCGTTAACAGCAGCTATACCATCGTTGACCACATCTGGGCGTGGCGTGCTGACCATGGTGTTTCTGCAACGGGTTGGACTATCAATACCGCCGACACAGGCGTGATAGTGAATGGCAGCAACGTGCTGGCCACTGGCCTGTTTGTTGAGCACTACCAAAAGTATGAGGTGATTTGGAATGGCGAAAATGGCAAGACTATTTTCTTCCAAAACGAAATGCCTTATGACGCGCCAGACACAACCTCATGGAATAGCGGTACAGGTAACGGCTATGCGGCTTATAAAATAGCCAACAATGTTACCACTCATGAAGGTTGGGGTATGGGTAGCTACTGTTACTTCAACGTGAATCCAAGTAATGCGGCCGCTCGTGGATTCGAGGTGCCGGAAAATGCAGGCGTCAAGATGCATGATTTACTCACCGTATCTCTTGGCGGTGTAGGAACTATCATCAACGTTATCAACACTACCGGAGCTACCGCACAGGGTACTTCAACTATTCCGGTTAATGTAGTTAGTTATCATTGATAAATTTACCGCTGTCATTGCTTAATGGCAGCGGTAATTTGCACGGTTATCTAGTTACTCGTTATTCATTTGTTAAACTCGAGATAGATATTTAGAGTTTCAAGAAATTACGAATGATTAGGATTTAATTATTTTTTTCAATAAAAAAGCCCCCTAAGCCGATTGGTTAGGGGGCTTTTTTATTGTGGGTGAATGAAATAATAAAGATTAATCGGAATTTTTTAATTGTAATTTTTAATGCGATATGCTGATGGTTTGTAATGCGTGATCGCCCGGAAATGTTTTACAAACACTTTGAAAACATATTTGCTACTAAAGCCCACATCCGCGTAAATATCAGTAATGATTTTTAATTAGTACTCGTGCTTTAAATTATTCGTACACATTAAATTTCGTTCGATGCTGTCTTTCGGACGACTATGCTGCTGCTGCCTCCTACTATCCCTCCACGCAATTCAAATATATGTCGATATGACGTTATTCAGTAATGCGTATTTCAGGTGGCAATGCAACCTGACCTTGCTTTGAAAATCTTGTTTTTACGTAAAAATACATACCTTTAAATAAAAATAACTTTTAGGAGAATTTCAACATGCTACTTAAACTTTTGTTCCGATGGTTTGCGTTTATAACGCTGACTGCCATGTTTGCACTTCCAGGTTTTGCTTCTGCTCAAACTCTGCTCTCACAGGGTAAACCTGCAGTCGCTTCTTCTCAAGAAGGTCCATGGACCCCTGCAAGTGCGTTTGATGGCAATACAACCACAACACGCTGGGGTAGTAATTTTACTGATGCTGAGTGGATTTATGTTGATCTGGGATCTACAGCCACAATCAATCGCGTAGTATTAAATTGGGAAACTGCTTTTGGTAAGGCTTATCAAATTCAGGTATCTAATAATGCAACGACTTGGACTACTATTCTGAACATTACCAATGGTGATGGCGGAATCGATGACTTGAACGTGTCTGGATCTGGTCGATATGTTCGTATGAATGGAATTGCTCGCGCGATTGGTTATGGCTACTCGCTATGGGAGTTCCAGGTGTATGGTACTTACGGGACGTCTTCATCGTCTTCCAAGCTGGCATCTTCTTCAATCGTGACAACTTCATCTTCGTCCAAGCCTGCACCTTCTTCATCTGCGGTGACAACTTCGTCTTCCTCTAAGCCTGCGCTGTCTTCTTCATCTAAACCAGCGCCGTCTTCATCGTCAGCGTCATCGATAGCTGTGTGTAATTCGATGCCTAATATACCTACTAACCTAAGGGCTAGCGGTATCACTGCGAGTAGTGCGGTCATTAACTGGGATGCGTCTCCCGCAATCCCCAATTGCACTATTTCTGGCTACCGAATCTTGAAAGATACTGTGCAAATCCAGTCAGTCGTTGGAACAAGTGCATCAGTTGGTGGCTTGAGCTCCAGCACCACTTATTCTTTCATGGTGGTAGCAGTTAACGAGTTTGGAGCATCTCCACCATGTGTAGCGGTAAGTGTTACCACGCTTGCGAGTTCGGCATCGTCGGTTGCGATGACTTCGTCTTCTGCACCATCTTCATCTTCTGCACCATCTTCAGTGGCGACGACTTCTTCATCCATCAAATCATCATCGTCAACAGGTGCTCTTGATTTCGGTTCCAATGTATTAATTTTTGATCCGTCTATGCCCACGGCAGATATACAAGCCAAGGTTAATGCGATTTTCGCGGTGCAACAAAACAACCAGTTCGGTACTCCTCGTACTGCAATGATGTTTAAACCTGGCACCTATAACATAGATATTCCTGTTGGTTTCTTCACTCACATTATGGGCTTGGGTGCATTCCCGGACCAAGTCAAAATTGCTAGCGTGCGTTCTGAAGCTGTGTTGCCTAATAACAACGCAACGCAAAACTTCTGGAGAGGTGTAGAAAACTTTAGCGTCACTCAAAATGATGTTATGCGTTGGGGCGTTTCACAAGCAGTACCATTCCGCCGTATGCATGTATTGAACGGCATCCGCCTGTCAGCCGATTATGGTTGGGCAAGTGGTGGTTGGATGGCAGACTCGGTGGTTGATGGCGCTGTAGACTGTTGGTCACAACAACAATGGATTTCACGCAATTCACAATGGGGTAGTTTTGCGGGCCAATTGTGGAACCAGGTGTTTGTGGGTATCCCCAATAATGTTCCTACTGGCCAATGGCCAGCACAGGCAAATACTGTTGTAAATACCACACCTATCGTTCGCGAGAAGCCCTTCATTTATTTGAATGGCAACAATTATGAAGTCTTTGTACCTGCCTTGCGCACCAATAGCGCTGGTATTTCATGGGCGAACAACCAACAAGCTGGCACTTCAATTCCATTGGATCAGTTCTACCTTGCGCATTCAGGTGTAGATACTGCTGCAACTATCAACGCAGCTTTGGCACAAGGCAAGCACTTGTTATTGACCCCCGGTGTGTACGACTTGACGGATACCATCCAGGTAACTCACGCGAATACTATTGTTCTTGGTATCGGCTTCCCAACATTGCACCCAACAACCGGTAAAGCGGCTTTATCTGTTGCAGATGTTGATGGCGTAACCGTTGCGCATATGTTGGTAGACGCCGGTGTCAATAACTCACCCGTATTGGTTGAGATCGGTCAAGCAGGCAGCAATGCAAGCCACGCATCTAACCCAAGTGAAGTTATTGATGTATTTATTCGTGTAGGTGGCGCTGGCGTTGCAAAGGCAACCGTTGCAATGCAAATAAATAGCAATGATACCCTTGTTGATCACACCTGGATTTGGCGTGCGGATCACGGTGATGGTGCCGGTTGGAACTCAAACACCTCGCTCAATGGTTTTGTGGTTAATGGCAATAACGTAACGGCCTATGGCTTGTTTGTTGAGCATTTCCAACAATACCAAGTGTTATGGAATGGTAACAATGGTAGAACTTACTTCTATCAATCTGAAATTCCCTACGATCCACCAACACAAGATGTGTATACCAGTGGTGCAGGCATGAATGGTTGGGCCTCTTATAAAGTGGCTGACTCAGTCTCTAACCACGAAGCTTGGGGTTTAGGGATTTATGCAGTGTTCCTATCGCCTAATGTGTTCTTGTCACACGCGATTGAAGTGCCAAATACCGCTAATGTTAAGTTCCATCACATGGTGACTGTCAACTTAACTGCAAATGGTGGCATTCAAAACGTGATCAACAATACTGGCGGTGCAACTGCTTCCGGTGTTGCAGTTAACACACCACGTGTAACTGACTACCCAGCGCAATAAGTAAATAGAGTTACAAGCTATATTAGTTACTGCTCTTTAAAATCCCCCGCAATGAATGAGTTGCGGGGGATTTTTTTTGTGCAGATGTTGTGAAAATTATTAAGGACGTTTGGTTTTTAGTGCGCTTTGCCGATAATCCGAAGGTGTCATGCCAACAAGCTTTTTGAAAAAAGTGTTGAAAACCGATTTACTATTGAAGCCAACTTCTAAATAAATATCGGTAATAGTTTTAGATTCATGTTTGCTCGAAATTAAAAGTTGTTTGGCTTCTTCAATTCGATAGTCATTAATAAACTCCCAAAAATTTTTATTAAAATGGCGATTAATAAGCATAGATAAATCTTTGGCCGACATCTCTAATGTCTCAGCCAAAATTTCCAAGGTTATATCAGGCTGTAGATGCGGCTTTTTTGTGCGCATCATCTGCATAATATTTTCTGCTAATGACGGATTGAGTAACTTTTCTTGCGGTGGTTTTTTGAGTAAGTCCTTATCTTTTTGTTTTATGGTTTCAAAGTTAACAAAGTAACGCATGCTGGTAAACACTAGTGTGCTTACCAATATAAACAGCGCGTAATAACTGCTGAGACCAATTATTTCATAAATATTAAAATCGTAATGTTGAAATTCGTAATCGAAAAAAACCCCCACCATTTTCGAAAGGCTGAGCAAGGTTTCCATTATGGTTACAATTAAAAATCCAATGACCAATAATTTAAGCCAGAGGACATCAATTTTTTCAATATTAGAACGTGTAGCCTTGAGGATATCTTTATATTTTAAAATTAATTGTAAACAGGCAATGCAGTAAAACATCCGCATTATTTTGCATACAAGCTCCAGGCTTACATAGCCGCGACTATAGGTAAATGTTTCATTGGTAACCCAATCAATTTGCACTGTTAGAGGTTGGCGATAAAAAGCTAACAGCATAAATAGGGCGTATACACCTAGCGGCAATAAATGAATGGCATCTTTCCTGAGTAGCTGAAAATCGCGAAACACTAATGACTTAACATAGAAATAAAGTAAAGCTGCATCAAGGTAATAGGAAAAACCGAAAATAAAGTTTAGCTGTGGTGCGTTTTCACGAATAAGTATCTTGAAGGTGGCTCCCCATAGAATAAGCTCATTTAATGGGATGCATGCATGAGTGATTAGAAAAGCTGCTAGAAAGTAATTACTAACATTGTGGGGTGGATTGGTAATGAGCAATAACAACGCAAAAAATGTACATAAAATAGCGGTCATTAGTAAAACAACATCGTGAAAATTAAATACTGCCTGATGCATAGGGGCTCTCCAGCAAATGAAACGTCTTTATTATTCTGTAACTTTCCCACTGATTTTGTGGTTTTTGAGTGGGTTGCTTGCAACATAAGGTAAGCATATGAGTGATAAGTCTTGGTGCTGTTCACTAGGAAAGCTTTATTGATAGCGTAGAAAACCACGTCCTATGGACGTGGTCATCAGTGATAGGCTCCGCCTGTCACGATTAGAAAACCCATGCTAAAACCAAGTTGAGTTGTCCCCACAACATCAACGAGGAATTAACATGAGTCGATTTGGTAAGTTATCTCATGTGGTGTGGTATTGCCAGTACCACATCATACGGACACCGAAATATCGGTACAAAGTTTTAAAAGGTCCAGTTGCTCAGGATGCGCATAATTGTTTGCACATAATTGCGGTCGATTGGGTTGTGAAATTGTAGAATTAAATGTGCAGGTGGATCATGTGCATTTGTTGGTGAAGGTGTCGCCTAAAATTCCGATTTCAGCGTTAATGGGTATGTTAAAAGGTAAAACGGCATTGCGTCTTTTTTCAAGGTTTCCGTATTTGACATCGAAGCCTTATTGGGGTCACCATTTTTGGGCGAATGGATATTGTGTTGATATGGTTGGTCTTAGTGGAGAGATGGTACGCAAGTACGTAAAATATCAAGATGAGCAAGATAAGAAACATGATCCAGAAAATTTTAAATTAATTTAATTCAGTGTGGGACAACTTAGTCAGCCATCTACGAGGGCTGACCTCTTACCCCCTTCTAGGGGGAAATCAAATCCACGTTCTAAGAACGTGGATTTTTACTTCGGCTTTGGCCCAATACCGGCATTGGGGTTGCAGGGCGCGGCTATGGCAACACTTTTTACGCGCTTGTGTCAGTTAATTGTTACTGTCTATATTTTACGTTGGCGAGTTAATTTGTGGGTGAACCCATTTGTAGGTTGGGACAGCTTGTGTTTGTCGTGGAAAATAATTGTGTATGTTGGCATACCAGCCGTATGTGCAAATGTCATCATTCCATTTGCAAGCGCCTTGATTGTGCGAATGATGGCAGCTTATGGCACTGATGCCGTTGCCGGGTTAGGTATTGCTATGCGTATTGAGCCGCTCATGCTAATTATTTTTTATGCCCTATCGGGTGTTATCGGCCCATTCTTTGGGCAAAATAGTGGAGCGAATAAGTTTAATCGCCTGAGTGAAGCAATCGATGTACTTACGCGTTTTAGTTTGTTGCTGGGCTTGGTGTTAGCTATTTTGCTTTGGTTTTTTGGTGAGGCGATTGTTAGTGTATTTGGTGGCCACCGCGAAGTTATTATCATTGCAGCAAGTTATTTTTTAATTACACCTATTAGCTATGGTGCTTACGGGATCTTGATGTCGGTTAATGCTGCTTTTAACGGTTTAGGGCGGCCTTGGCCTGCGATGATTTTATCTGCAGGTCGTGTGATTTATATTTATCTTCCCCTCGCGTATGTGTGCCAATTATTCTGGCAGGCAAAAGGCGTATTTATCGCGACAGCGGTAACCAATATAGTCATTGGCGTTTGGGCATGGTGGTGGATTCGTTGCCACATCAAACATATGCCGGCGTTACCAGAACAACATCTTCGTAGCTGACTAAGCTATAATCGCCGCCTTTTTTGACATCCTAATTAAGAACAACTTTAACGCTATGATTAATTTAAAAACTGAATTGGCTAAGCGCCGTACTTTTGCCATTATTTCTCACCCTGATGCGGGTAAGACTACGGTTACAGAAAAGTTGTTACTCTGGGGCAATGCAATTCAAATTGCAGGTTCTGTAAAAGGTAAGCGTGGCCCCCATGCTAAATCTGACTGGATGACGATGGAGCAAGAGCGTGGTATTTCGGTAACTTCTTCCGTTATGCAGTTTCCTTACAAGGGGCGTGTCGTTAATTTACTTGATACTCCTGGTCACGAAGATTTCTCTGAAGATACTTATCGCACGCTGACTGCTGTTGATTCGGTGTTAATGATGATCGATTGTGCAAAGGGCGTTGAAGATCGCACAATTAAATTAATGGAAGTATGTCGTTTGCGCGATACGCCCATTTTAACGTTTATTAATAAAATGGATCGCGAAAGTCGCGGCGCCATCGAGCTACTTGATGAAATTGAAAGTGTATTAAAAATTGCTGCTGCACCCATTAATTGGCCGCTGGGAAGTGGTAAAGAGTTTGTTGGGGTATACAATTTTTACACAGATACTATTCATGTCTATCAACAGGGTATGGGGCACACTATTCCCGATGATATTCAAATTAAAGGTTTACAGAGTGAAGAAGCCACTAAGCTACTGGGGTCTTATGCTAGTGATGTGCGTGCAGAAATTGATTTCGTGCGCGGAGCTACAAATCAGTTCGATTTAAATGAATATTTAGCTGGGCGTATGACTCCGGTATTTTTTGGCACGGCGCTTGGCAATTTCGGTGTGCGCGAAATGTTGGATGGTTTTGTGGAGTGGGCGCCAACACCGCAAAGTCGCGATGCGCAGGTGCGAGTCGTTGAAGCTAATGAAGAAAAATTCAGTGGTTTTATTTTTAAAATTCAAGCGAATATGGATCCTAAGCATCGTGACCGCATAGCATTTATGCGTGTTTGCTCTGGTGTTTATCAACAGGGGATGAAAGTGCGTCATGTACGCTTGGGTAAAGATATCAAAATTGCCGACGCAGTGACTTTTATGGCTGGCGATCGCAGTACCGTAGAAGAAGCATTGGCCGGTGATATCATTGGCCTGCATAATCATGGCACTATTCAAATTGGTGACACTTTTACGGAAGGTGAAAATTTAAAGTTCACGGGTATTCCACATTTCGCGCCGGAATTATTTCGCCGTATCCGCCTGAAAGATCCGCTCAAAATGAAACAGCTACAAAAAGGTTTGCAACAGCTTTCAGAAGAAGGTTCAACGCAAGTGTTTTTCCCTCTTAATAATAATGATATTGTTGTAGGGGCTGTCGGCGTACTGCAATTTGAAGTGGTAGCTTATCGTTTGAAAGATGAATATAAAGTGGAAGCAATTTACGAAGCTGTCAATGTAACCACTGCGCGTTGGTGTGATTGCAGCGACGCAAAAAAGCTGGAAGAGTTTAATCGTAAGTGCAATGATAATTTAGCTCTTGATGGTGGTGGTCATTTAACCTATTTAGCGCCTTCACGTGTAAATTTATCACTTACAATAGAACGTCATCCGGATGTTGTTTTTCGGTCGACCCGCGAGCATTAACTTTTTACGTTAATGCTAGGTGTTAAGATTGGTGTATATTTCAATGCATTGACTACACTAAACATAACATCCTTATGCGACAGAGTTGAATATTCATTGAGAGTAATTCGTGACTAATACCGCAGAAAATAATGATTTAGTTTGGGATTTAGACGCGTTTAATCAGCGGCAGCGAGCAATTGATTTTGTTCTCGGCTTTGAGAACAAACTTTGTGTGTTTTCTAACTCAGTTGCGCAGCTTTATACCAATTACAATATATTTTTTCCCCGTGAAGAAGCGCGTAAGTTAGTTATTCTACCCAATCCTTATGCGCCACACGATACCTTTAACGGAATTGGCGATGCGGCGGTCACTGCAACTGGAATGACTATTATTCCCGGTACATTTAAAGAAAAGCCCACTTTGTTTTTACGAATCCCCTTTAAGCGTGGCCCCATTAAGTATCGTACTATTCCGCTACAAATGGGGTTGAAAGTAGTGCAACAGCAATGCGAGCCCTCTAAACCTTTTTTGCCGGTGTTAATGAAAGGTGACTTGCGTGAGCTTGATGCTTCAACGCCCTGTCTGCATTTACACCGTATTCATTTAGATCGTTTGCCATCCCATTCAGGCTTGGAGCGCAGTAATATTGAAAAAGTTATCCTCCAGCGATTGGATCAGTTGATCTAACGATTGTTGTCTGCCTAAATCTTAGGTGTTAAGAGTGAACATAAAAAAAGCCACTTACTAACGAGGCGTAATATAAGAATACCATCACATAAAAATATCCTGTAAAATGCATGGATGAAATATGACGCCAGATCACTCAGCACAGAAGAAAAACATTTACTGCGAAAAATTGCAGTTCGACGCGT
>JAYTSJ010000223.1:0-4486 GCA_043745725.1 Gammaproteobacteria bacterium
AGAAACACGAGCAAGCAGTTAACAGCTGCGCTAAAAAAGCCTATGTGTGTCAACACACAGACTGGCACCTAAAACACCGCGACAATCACAAGTTGCCCAAATTGAGCATTAATTCTTAATGAAAAATAACGCGAAATTTACTGTTTGGTTTGGCAGTGTGGTACTGCTGGTGGTACTCAGTATTGCAACCTTGTTTACATTTTTCGGGCAATTGAAAGATGCCGCGCAAATGCGTCAGCATACATTTATAAACCTAAACCATGCGCAACAACTAATGTCATCCTTAAAAGATGCGGAAACCGGTGAGCGCGGTTTTCTGTTAACGGGTGACGAAGCCTTTTTACAACCTTATTTGGCTGTGCATGACAGCATTCCAGGCCAGCTGGAAGAATTGCGCCAGCTGACATTTATCCCGGCCGCGCAACAGCACATAATTGCCATTACACCGTTAATAACAGCCCAATTAGATGAGATGGGCCGACTTATAGCACTGTCGCGGAACAGTGAACTGACCGCTGTTATTGCAGACATTCGTGGCACAGAAGGTAAGCGTCAGATGGATTCCATTCGCAGCCATATGGACTCTTTGACTCAGATAGAAGACGCCGCGCTTAAGCAATATGACGTAGCTTTTCAATCGCAAATGCGCCACCTTTTTGCCATCATCATTTTTGCCAGCTTGTTTGTACTGCTCTTTGCTTTCGCGTTTATGTATTTCATTAATAACAATAATCAACAGCAACTCAAGAATATCGTTCATGGCGAAACCAAACGGTTATTGGATACGCAAGAGGAAATGAATCAACAGCTCAAGCAAGCTTACGCTATCGTAAAGGACAGAGAAGAGACGCTACTTGAAGAAGGCGCTTTGCAGCGCGCCATTTTTAACAGCGCCAACTTTTCCAGCATCGCGACCGACGCCAGGGGTGTAATACAAATTTTTAACGTGGGCGCTGAGCGCATGCTGGGTTATACGGCATCTGAGGTAATGAACAAGATTACACCGGCAGACATTTCGGATCCAAAAGAAGTTATCCAGCGCGCTACCACCTTAAGTACCGAGTTAGATACTACCATTACACCCGGCTTTGAAGCCTTGGTGTTTAAAGCTTCACGCGGTATTGAGGATATTTACGAGCTGACCTACATTCGTAAAGATGGCAGCCGCTTTCCTGCAGTAGTGTCAGTTACGGCGTTACGCGATGCGAATGAAACCATTATCGGCTACTTGCTGATCGGCACGGATAACACCGCGCGCAAACAGGCAGAAGAGGCATTGCTTAAAGCGGGAGCCTTGCAAAGCGCAATTTTTAATAGCGCCAACTTCTCCAGTATCGCAACCGATGCCAAGGGCGTGATTCAGATTTTCAACGTGGGCGCTGAGCGCATGCTGGGTTATGAAGCAGTGGAGGTGATGAATAAAATCACGCCGGCAGATATTTCAGACCCGAAAGAAGTGATCCTGCGTGCAACAACCCTCAGCACCGAGCTGGAAACCACTATTACACCGGGCTTTGAAGCATTAGTATTTAAGGCCTCTCGCGGTATCGAGGACATTTACGAGCTGACTTACATCCGTAAAGACGGCACCCGCTTTCCTGCTGTGGTATCGGTTACGGCGCTGCGTGATGCGCAGAATTTAATTATCGGCTACCTCCTGATCGGCACAGATAACACGGCGCGCAAACAAGTTGAAGCGGAGCAGAAAAAGCTCGACCAACGCTTGCGAGACCAGCAGTTTTACACCCGTTCACTAATCGAATCCAACATAGACGCGCTTATGACAACTGACCCTGCCGGGATCATTAGCGACGTTAATCGACAAATGGAAGAACTCACTGGCTGCACCCGCGACGAGCTCATTGGTGCCCCCTTCAAAAATTATTTTACCGACCCGGAGCGCGCTGAAGCAGGCATTAAACGTGTACTCAGTGAAAACAAGGTCACCAACTACGAACTCACGGCCCGCACTCGCGATGGAAAAGAAACAGAAGTCTCCTATAACGCGACCACCTTCTATGACCGCGACCGAGTTTTACAAGGGGTGTTTGCCGCCGCGCGTGACATCACCGAACGTAAACTTCTGGACAGAGTACTGGAGGAGAACAACGTTGAACTTGAAGCAGCCAAGTCAGTAGCCGAAAAAGCTAACCTCGCCAAATCTGATTTCCTATCCAGTATGAGCCATGAATTGCGCACGCCACTAAGTGCGATTTTAGGTTTTGCGCAATTAATTGACTCGGGAAACCCCGCTCCGTCACCCATCCAAAAGCGTAGCCTCGATCAAATTTTACAAGCCGGCTGGTACTTGTTGGATCTGATAAATGAAATCCTCGATCTCGCGTTAATCGAATCGGGCAAGCTTTCACTTTCCATGGAACCAGTATCACTCGCGGACGTTATGCACGAATGTGAAACCATGATTGAACCGCAGGCACAAAAGCGTGGCATCAAGGTTAGCTTTCCACAATTTGACATTTTGTACTCAGTATTTGCCGACCATACGCGGGTTAAACAAGTACTCATCAATCTGCTTTCCAACGCGATTAAGTACAATAAAATTGACGGCACAGTGGTATTAACCTGCCAGGAACATAGCCCTGGGCGCTTACGTATTACCGTCGAAGACACGGGTGAAGGCTTATCGCCAGACAAAATCGAGCAGCTATTTCAGCCCTTTAATCGTCTTGGCCAGGAATCTAACACTGAGGAAGGCACCGGCATTGGTTTGGTGATGACAAAACGCTTGATTGAGCTAATGGGTGGGGCTATTGGTTTGGAAAGTACTGTGGGTAAAGGCAGTACATTTTGGATTGAAATGAATTTGACTGCCAACAACATCACTGTCGCAAATGAATCCGAACCTGTCTTTATTTTGCAGCCACAATTGCAAAACGATTCCATCTACACCCTGCTTTATGTGGAAGATAATCCCGCCAACCTAATGCTGGTTGAAGATCTTATAGCGCGGCGACCAGACATTCATTTACTCACAGCTCGCGATGGTCACAGTGGTGTAGCACTCGCTCGCGGCGCACAACCTAACCTGATTTTAATGGATATTAATTTACCCGGCATCAGCGGCATTGAAGCACTAAAATTGCTGCGGGAAGACCTGATGACTGCTCACATCCCGGTCGTGGCTTTAAGCGCAAATGCTATTCCGCGTGACATTGAAAAAGGCCTGCAAGCGGGCTTTTTCCGCTATCTGACTAAACCCATTAAAGTGAATGAATTTATGCAGACACTGGATATAGCATTGAAACTTTCTGACACAACCACACCAGAACCACCACTCAATGCAGTGGGTTTTTAGCAATAGTTTTACTTACTAATTGTGTTCGTTTTAGCTAGTACGCCCAAATTGATTAACAGGAAAAAATAAACAATATGAGACTCACTGCCGAAGACATTTTCAAGGCCAGCATCCTGATAGTGGATGATCAGATATCCAACGTGCAGTTACTTGAGCAATTGCTCAATGAGGCTGGTTACACACATGTTAGCTCCACATTGAATCCGCTAGAGGTGTGCGACTTACACCGGGAACATGTGTTTGATTTAATTTTACTCGACTTGCAAATGCCGATGATGGATGGCTTTCAGGTAATGGAAAGTCTCAAAACCAAGGCTAGTGATAGCTACTTGCCGGTTATTGTCTTAACCGCACAGCCAGGTCACAAATTGCGTGCATTAAATGCGGGAGCTAAAGATTTCATCAGCAAACCATTTGATTTGGTCGAGGTAAAAACGCGAATTCACAACATGCTGGAAGTTCGCTTGTTGTATAAAAAGCTAGAAAATTACAACAAGTTATTGGAAGAAACTGTCGCCGAGCGCACCGCTGAACTGCGCGAAAGTGAAGCGCGTTTCCGCAGTCTCACTGAATTGGCATCGGACTGGTATTGGGAACAGGATGAGAACGACAGCTTCACCAAAGTATCTGGCCCGGTACTAGAGATGCTCGGTATTAAAGTCGATAACTTAGTCAACAATACAAATGCCCTTGCAGAGTCGGGCTGGAATCAAGCCGAACGCAAATTACTGCAAGAGCGCATAGCAGCACGTCAACCGTTTCTTGATTTCGCTTTTAGCCGCGTAAATGCAGACGGCACGCAACAACATTATCGCGTGAGTGGCGAACCCATGTTTAACCAATCCAGCCGCTTTATTGGCTACCGCGGTATTGGTATTGAATGTAAAGAAATGCATTTCGCAAATCGTGATGTAAACCATGATGTACAGGATGGCAATGCAACTAGCCTCTAAAATGCTCGCTGGACAGTCACCGGACAGCCCACAACAAAATTATCTGTTAGCGGCACTACCCAAAGAAGAACTTGAGCGTTTATCTGTGTGCCTGGAACTGGTGCCAATGCGCTTGGGAGATATGTTGTATGAGCCTAATGAGCAGTTGCGCTACGCCTATTTCCCCACCACTGCCATTATCTCATTGCACTATGTTACTGAATCTGGGGCATCCTCA
>JAYTSJ010000224.1:0-7188 GCA_043745725.1 Gammaproteobacteria bacterium
CAAAGCATTAAAAAAATCAATATTTTATATTTCATTTTTAATGACCTACGTTTGACTAATTAAAAAACATTTACGATTACAAAATACGATTTCTTTAAGAAACTATCTCGGATAGTCACTAAAAAATGAATTCACTACATTAAAATTATTAAATGTAAGACTTATCGAAACACTTAATGACTCAACACTGTGCCACCAACCAATAGGTATAAACAACGCATCGCCAGGACCTATTTCGACCTCAATAGGTGTTATCTTTCCTGCCAAGGGATATTTAACAGTATCGACCGCTGGAAAATTTGCAGCGCTATACACACCGATATCGTTATACATAAGTGGCACTTGAAATACTGGGATCAATGTCACTTTTTTTCTACCATAAACCTGTACGAGCATATTGTTAATAAGATCATGATGCATAGGTGTGTAAGTCCCCTTAGGACCAACCCACAATAAATTTCGGCTTTTAATTGTATCTAACTCTCTATAACCATTCCCAAAATCATCCACGTCATCAAATAATGTCGACAAGCCCTCTAAGTTATTGGCGCCATTATTCGCCGTCATATAAAAATCATTGCTGGTTTCGATATCCGTAATCATTTTTACAAATTCAGACATTTTGATGATTTTTTTATGAGAGAAAGAATTTCTTTCATAAAGAGGATCTGCCTCTCGCCCCAATTGTATTTCAACATCAGCGGCCCCAAAATTGTTTTGTAAATAATCAGGACTCCATTTCTCTAATGCTGGCCATTTATCAATCCCACCAGTTAACACAACAGGTAAATGTTTACTATAATAATCACTTACAAATACGTTAAATTCTGGCACTGCACGCCGCTCAACACAACTTGAATATCTTTTGTCTAACGAAGCTAATTGATCGCAAGTGCTTAGCAGCCAATTTCTTTTTTCAAGTGTTTTTTTCATCTCTTTGGCGGCAAGAAAATAACCATTACTTTCTGCGTCATTAATGGCATTTATAATTGTTGCCTTTTCAGTCACATCAATTAATGTAAGATTTTTTATGAGCGACTCTTTCGTGCAACCAGCCAGTAAATTGTCGAATATCCATTTATACCACCCGTAATCGATTTTTTTCTCATCAGTTGCATAAACAAGGCGCACACCAAACATCAGATCAAGCAGAAGGACATCTATTTTTCCCATTTCAGATAAATGCTTCACCACCAAATGATTAGTTTCTGGATAAGGATGCAGCTTGCAGCTTGTAATTTGCTGCAACTTGAATGCATGCATCGCATCTAACTGCACGGTTTCTTCGTTAGTGTTACCACCTTGTGTGCCGAATATCACATGCACTTTTGGTTGACGATGACATTTTTTGTATAGTGATACCACATCTAGATATTTTGCTTTCAATTCACTCTTACAAACTTCTTTTAATACGGTTAGATACCTATGATCGCTATAGGATTCGAGCATTTCACTATCAATAAATGCTAGAGGAGCAAAGGCAATGACTTTATCTGCTTCCAATAAGGCACCAAAAATCAATGCAGCGTAAGCACCCATACTTTGGCCAATGGTAATTACCTCACTGGGTTGCAATTTACCAATACTACTTTTCAGACTGGTTACAACTTCATCAATATTGTTGCCGAGCCCATCTACTCCGTAATGGTACCAACGTGATTTTGGATCACGGAGATAAATGCGATTGAATGGTTCATTAAGCTGACCTTCAATTTTTTTCAGGCGCCCGAAAAAATCAAAGGTAGTAGCTGCATCCCAGTGCGCGTAAGAGAAAGAAATTACAAGCGGCTTTCCAGGATGATTGCACTCAAAGATAAAATCATTTGAGCTTTCACTGGAAGCATCAATTGCTTTAGGTTTCAACAATGCATTACTCATTCAAAAGTCTACCTCCAAAAAAATAGTAATCAAGCTCAAATTTGACTTTTTATCAACGCTTTTTTTGAGCGCCAATATCAACCTCATAATGACCACGCAATATCGACACCAATTGATTTATAGAATTTAACTGCCAGCTCTGTTTTCAGTTTTATTTTTTCATGAACCATGCAGAAATTTTTTAACTGTTGAGGCTGAGTGAAAAGCCAAGACGCTATTATGTTAACATCGTTCTCCAAACTACTTTTTGAGTACGCAACCAAAAAACCCTTATCTAAAAGTTCATTGGTATAGCCCAACAAATTATCCTGACCTAACACTTCCACTCCATTTCCAGAATAAGCAAAATTACCAGGATTCAACTTCACCCACTCAACTTCAGAAAACTTATAGTTTCGCATTAAAATGCTAGAAAACTCTGAATGAAACCGAGCCGACAAAAACATATCCGAAAATCCATTTTTCTCACCCGTACTTGTAATATATAAACCCGTTAAATTATTTGACGCCCCATATTGTTTGCCATACACAGACAAGCTGCCAAATAAATAGATATCTTTAAGATTATTTACTATAATTTTTATGGGGTATGCAGATACAAATTTTTCACTAATAGAGATAAGCCTGTCAATTTCACTAAATGCAATTTGCTCACCGCGTGAATTTATCGGCTCTAGAAGCCATGCAGCAGGAAAATCTTCTGTTCGATTATATTTATAATGAATCTGAACGGAATACTTAGCCTTAAACTTCCCTATCCTTTCGTCTATTAGCGCATAAGCATCGTCAGACTTTGTGGCAATATTGGTATTTTAAAAATCGACAACCTCAGCGCTTGTTTGCGTTAGTTTTTTATCTGTAAACTGCCATCGACCATGCTCATCTTCGTATTTATACACTTCTGCAGCACAAAGAGCATTTGAGAATAAACACCACACTATTATGAAAGGCAAGCAAGCTTTAGAAGCTTTTATGCAGCGAACATAAAAAAAAATAGCATTAAACAATTCAGAAAAAAACATTTTACCTTTCCCTAATACTTTCTTGTTTGTATTTTAACAGCGGCGCCAAGAAATATTCTATTACACGTCGTTTGTCGGTTTTTACTTCTGCCGTGACTGCCATGCCCGGCGTTAACTTAACAAGCTTGTCACCTACCTGAATGGTATTTTTCTTCATCACCAAATGCATAGTGTAAATAAGACCAAGCTTTTCATCAATGACTGCATCGTCAGAAATATTGCTAACAGTAGCATCCACAAGGCCATACTTGGTAAAGGGAAAGGTATGAATTTTAATTTCAGCAGGCATGCCCTTTTCCACAAAACCAATATCATCATTTTGCATTTTCACTTCAACCTCTAGCGCTTCTTCTTTCGGCACTATGATCATGAGTTTTTGCGCATCGGTAACTACACCACCAATAGTATTGATGCTGAGCTCTTGCACATAGCCAGACACAGGCGCATAGAGAATTTGCTTTGCATCTATATCTTTCGCTTTAATAAACTCTTGACGAAGCCCATTCACTTTGTTGGTATTGTCGGATATTTGTGTGAGGGTTTTATTAAAGCTATCCGATTTAAGTGCTTTAATTTGTTGCTCTGCTTCGCTTATACCCGCTGTTGCTTGTTGGGATTTTTGGGTTTCTGCCGCGAGATCTTGCACGCGCTCAATACGCTGTTGCTCTAAATCTAAAAATTCCGATTCTGATGCCATGTGTTTTTGATAAAGGCTACCCACAGCTTCAGCGCGCTTGGTAATGAGCGGTAAAGTTTGTTGCAATTTTTTAATGGTTTCCTGGCTAAACGTTAATTCTGCATTCACACGTTGCAAGGCACCTTGTAAACCACCTAGTTGCGCGCGGTATTGATGCCACTGCTCCCACACCATTTGTTGGCGAATATGAGTTTCACTATCACTGAGAGTAATTGCTGGCAAGGCAGAATCTTTGGGAATATCCAATTGAATTAAATTGGATGATATTTCTGCAAATTTTTCTGTGGTTAATAGTTTGTAAAGTGCTTTGGCACTGGCTAAATCTAAAATAGCGGTACGCAATTCTTTTTCCATTCGCTCATTGTCAGCGGCGGTAACCGTACGATCCAACTCTATTAACGCATCACCTTGCCTTACGTATTGGCCTTCTTTTACATGAATGACTTTTACAAAGCCTTTGCTGAGCGGTTGAATTATTTTTACGCGCGCGCTGGGAATAATTTTACCTTCAGCACTGGCAACAACGTCCACATGACCAAAATATGCCCAGATAACTGTAATAGCAAATAATGCGACCAAGCTTATTGCCAGCCAACGCGCCAGTGGGTGCGGTGGCGTTTCTTGAATTTCTAAGGCAGCCGGATAAAACTCTACGAGTTTTTGTTGTTTGGAAGCGTCGCCCAATGTGGCCCGATCACGCCAGGCATCCAGTAAACGGTACATAAAATCTTTCATTAGATTAGGCCTGCATCCGTTGTAATTGCTGTTAATTGCGAAGAGGCATAATTCTGTTTTTTTACTGGAGTATAATTTTGATAGCCATGCAGTTGTGCGTAGTAACCTTGTTGCGCAAGCAAATTATCATGATCGCCTTGCTCAATAATTTTACCTTTGTTCATCACAATAATACGATCGCAATGCCTTACCGTGGTTAACCGATGCGCAATAATAAAGACGGTTCGGCCTTTACAAATTTCCATCATATTGTCTTGAATAATGCGTTCAGATTCATAATCCAACGCGCTGGTAGCCTCATCAAAAATTAAAATACGCGGGTTGGTTAATAGCGCGCGTGCAATCGCAAGACGCTGACGTTGCCCACCTGATAAATTACAACCTTGTTCACCCACTTGGCTATCGTAACCTTCAGGTAAATCCACAATAAATTCGTGGGCACCGGCAAGTTCTGCAACGCGAAGAATATCCTCCATCGGCGCAGCTGGATTTACGAGCGCAATATTTTCACGCACGGTTTGGCTGAATAAAAAATTCTCTTGCAATACGACACCGATATTGCGGCGTAACCATGCGGTTTCCACCAAAGATAAATCAACACCGTCCACTAATACACGACCGGCTTCGGGCACATACAAACGTTGCACTAATTTTGTGAGCGTACTTTTGCCTGAACCTGAGCGACCGACAATGCCAATGATTTCCCCTGGTTTTACGTTGAGATTGAATTCATCCAATATGGATGGGGTATCGTGACGATAACGGAAGCGCACATTTTCAAACGTCACATTACCTTGAATAGACGGCAGCGTTGAGCGATTCGGATTGTAACCGGGCTCGCGCGGTGTATTTAAGATATCCGCAAGGCGTGCAATAGAAATTCCCGCTTGCTGAAAATCTTGCCAGAGCTGAACAATTTTTAAAATGGGGCCGCTGACACGACCTGCTAACATATTGAACGCCACCAATTGCCCAACGGTTATATCATTACTGATAACCAAATGTGCGCCCCACCAAATAATACCGAGCGTCATTAATTTATTAATCAAACCCGCAATTTGATTTGCAACATTGCCGAGGTTTTGGCTGCGAAAAGAAGCCGTTACATAATTAGCTAACTGATCTTCCCACTTGCGCTGCATTTGTGGCTCTAACGCCATGGCTTTTACCGTTTGTACGCCAGTAATCGCTTCAGTTAAAAAAGAAGTATTCACCGCACCGTGTTTAAATTTTTCATTTAATCGATGGCGCAGAATCGGCGTAATAAAAACAGAGAGTAAAACATAGCAAGGAATACTGAGCGCTACTACCATAAATAACAGTGGACTGTAGTAATACATCACGGCAAAGAACACGACCGTGAACATTAAATCCAACACCAATGTTAGTGCCGTGCCAGTAATAAAATTGCGAATGGTATCTAGCTCACGCACACGCACTACACTTTGCCCCACTTGACGCGACTCAAAATAACTAATCGGCAAAGCCATTAAATGATTAAATAAGCGTGCACCGAGCTCAACATCCACGCGATTTGTGGAGTGGGACATAATGTAATTGCGAATGCCGCCGAGCAAGGCTTCAAAAATAGCAACGACGAAAAATCCAAAGGCAATGACATCCAGCGTACTAAAACCGCGATGCACGAGCACCTTATCCATAATCACTTGAAAGAAGAGCGGCGTAACTAAAGCAAAGAGTTGAATAAATAAAGACGCGAGTAAAACTTCGCCAAAGAGCTTGCGGTATTTAACCAGCGAAGGGATGAACCAAGAGATATCAAATTTTTGCTGTAAACTTTCTTTAAGATTCGTGCGGCGCGTTAACAGAATTAATTGGCCGGAATAAAGAGCGGCGAAGGCTTCCGCGTCAAGTGTTTGTGGAGCTTGTTCACGCGGATCTTGAATAAGTACTTTTTGCAACACGCCATCTTCAACAGCAACACGCGCTAAGATGATGTAATGGCCATCCACTGTTTTAACAATAGCAGGTAGCGCCGCTTGCTCTAATTTAGCGAGAGGTGTTTCCAGTAATTTAGCTTTTAGAGTGAGCGCCTTGGCTGCTCTTAAGATAAGCATCTCATTGAATGGCGCACCCGTAACCCCAAACTGATGCTCTAATTGTGCGGCATCGGCAGGTAATTGGTGAAAGCGGCTAACGAGAATGAGGCAATGAAGACCAGTGTCCATAAAATCCATGTGTAAAATCCACGCCAAAGAAAATTGTTATTTTTGGAAACGGCGATTCTAGCAGAAGTTTGCAAAAATGCAAAAATACAAATTATTGCAAAAGACGACAAACACTTTCCAAAATGAGCAATTAAGGTTAAATCTCTCCAAGAAAGCCTCGCTGCTCAATTAACAACCAAATTGAGCTCTATCAAAGGCTTACAGAATCAACTCTGTAAGCCTTTTTTGTTGGGCAATTACAGCAAGAAATTAAATACATATAAATTGCAATTAATTTCTAGCGCTCATAAAAAAAGGAGTCACTTTCGTGACCCCCTTAAGAGTTAAAACATTGCAAATATTAAAGCGAATTTACAAACTTCACTAATGCATCTTTGTCACTTGCTGAGAGAGCTTCATAAGCTTGTTCTGCTTTTAAGCCCTCGCCACCGTGCCAACGAATTGCTTCATCAATGGTGCGTGCACGGCCATCATGAAGATAGCTTGCATCTGGAGTACATACTTTATGGCCATCAACACCATAAGGAAGGCCATCAGTATTGTCCGGGCCTGTAACACCACCAGTGACACATGGAGACAAACCTACGCTCCACAGTGGTGCTGTACGCCATTCAGCGCCAGTCGCTTGGCCTTCACCCAAATTATCCGCAAGACCTGTACCCATGTC
>JAYTSJ010000225.1:0-13280 GCA_043745725.1 Gammaproteobacteria bacterium
CAGGAAAACCCAGAGCAGTTGCTACACGATATCGCCACCCCACTACTCATAACACAAATGAATGCCAACCTTCTCATGGAGTACTTACCCCAACTGATCACAGCACTACAAAACTCTCAACCTAATCATGAATTATTACTCGATAATGAAAAAATTGTCGCTGCATTAATCAACTCCCCCAATGTCATTAAAAACAACCTTGGGATCGTACAAAAAAAAATTAGACTCTTATCCAACTTGCTTGAAAGCAATAATTTCAATGCCAACACAGCAGACACCAACTCACTCTTTAAGAATTCACCAGAAAACCTTAAACCGTTACGCACCCTAAAAATAAAAAATATCCTTTTAGTCGAAGATGAAGCAATTCACCAGGATATTGGCTTACGTTTACTCACGCCAAAATATCAGGTTGATTGCGCCAATAATGGGTTTGAAGCCATCAGCAAATGCAAACAGCAGCACTATGACTTGATCTTGATGGACCTACAGATGCCAAAAATGAATGGCGTAGAAGCAACTACTGCACTACGCCAAATTATCAGAGCTGAGGTAATAATAATTGGGCTTACTAGCATGCCGATAGGTAACAAGCGCAATGACTTACTGGAACTAGGCTTCGATAATTTCCTTGAAAAACCACTAAAGCTGGAAAACTTTCAAAATATATTGAGATTACATACGAATAATGACTAAGATGCCAAAGTAAAAAATATCCTTAAAAAAAGTGACTTTAATATGCACAAAAAAAAACAACGCAGAACCAGGCACATTATTTATTACTACTCATGTCTTTCTCTTACGATTGTTTCCAGCTCAGCCATTATGGCGCAAGAAACATCACCCTCGCCCACTATTGAAGAAGTCACAGTCACCGCGCAAATGCGTGAAGAAAATGTTCAATCAGTGCCCATTGCCATAGGGGTTTACAACAAAGATTTTATTGCCAACATTGGCGCCAGTTCATTAACCGATACGGAATACGCAATTCCCAATATAAATTTTGGCACAGGCGGTAGAAATACACGCGGTGAAATAGCCATTCGCGGAGTTGGAGCATACTCTCGCAATATAGGTAGCAATGCACGCGTCGTTGTTTATGTCGATGGTGTGCTTACGGGCCGCTCATCCACATTTGATCAAAGCCTGTTAGACGTAGAACGTATTGAGGTATTGAGGGGGCCGCAGGGGACATTATCCGGCGCCAATGCAATTGTGGGCGCTATCAATATTATTACTCAAACACCCAGTGACAAATTTTCCGCTGAACTACTCTCTGATGTCGGTAACTTTAATCTGCGTTCATTAACCGGCAAACTTAATTTACCTATCACCTCAGATTTGTACGCCAGCCTACTCGTCGGCTCCACCAAGCAAGATGGTTTTATCCACAACATTACCTTGGATCGAGACCTGGAAGGTAGCGATAGAGATACCGCAAAATTAAAATTCCACTACGTAGGAATTGAAAACCTTACTCTTGATGTTGGCTTCGATTATTTAAATGACGATACTCCATCCACCAATGCAGAAGCATTGGCCAACGGCAAATTTAATGGCTTCACACTTGCACCAGCGCCGTATAACGTAGCCCACAATGCTGATGAATTTGAACAACGCAAACTCAAAGGCACCACCATTACTGCCAATTATTTCACGCCGCAAAATTATCAGTGGGTTTCTATTACTGGTATTCGTAAAGCTGAATTTAGCGAGCTCAGTGAAGAAGATTATTCACCGCTCGATATAGCAACCAGTTTATTTGATGAAGATAATAAACAACTAAGCCAGGAATTTCGCCTGGTATCCCCACAAGGTGAAGCAACTGACTATGTTGTGGGTGTGTATTTATTAGATCAGGATATTTCTACACAAAGAAGCGCAAACCTCGGCATTAACTTTCCCGGAAAAGCAAATACCTCGGTAACAACACCATCTTCAGCGGGGGTAAGATCTTACTCAGCTTATAGCAATGGCAACTGGCGCTTTACCGATACTTGGGAAGCCACAGGTGGAATTCGTTATATTCATGAAACTAAAGATCTGGATTACAGCAGCGTCGACACCACCAAACTTTTCATTAACGTTAATCATGTGCTCGAAAATAAAACCTATAACGAGTTTTTACCTAGAGTAGGACTCAATTATCACGTCACGCCTGATGTATTAATTTATAGTGCCATTGCACGTGGCTATCGAAGTGGTGGTTGGAATGCGGACTTTCTCAGCACATTAGAAAATTTTCAATTTAATCCAGAATATGCCATTAACTATGAGCTAGGGCTTAAATCTACACTCTTTAATAATCATCTCACACTTAACACTGCAGCTTTTTCCACAAAATTTCGCGACTTTCAAGTATTTCAATTTATAACAACGAAAGCGGGCGGTACTCTTTTATCGCTCACGAATGCGGGAAAGGTCACCAGCCAAGGGCTCGAGTTGGATGCCAACGTAGAACTCTATACCCATCTTAATTTCAGCTTCAACGCGGCATTTACGCAGGCAAAATTTGATGAATTTAAAAATGGCGGCGGACTAGGCATTAACTACGATAATAATTCCCTACCTTTTGCACCTGAACACACGTATTACGTAGCACTCGACTATCAACATCCCTTCGCCAATAATTTGTTCTTTTACGGACACATTGATTACGGTTACAGCGGCAACTATTTTTCTAACCCTGATAACAAACCAGCCAATGCTATCGAACACCATGATATTGCCAATAGCCGATTAGGTATAAAGGCTGGTGACAATTGGGACATTTCATTATGGGTTAAAAACCTGACCAACGAAACCAACTTGCGAACACGTTCAGTTTCATTTTTAGGTGTACCCAGAGGCTATTACGATCCACCCCGTCTTTATGGACTCACAGTTAAATACAATTTTTATTAGATAACTTTCTTTTATTAGATAACTTTCGATCCGGGCACGCTTCATAGAAGCGTGCCCATGAAAAACTTAATCAGATTGCTAATGAATATTTTTAGTTTCAACGGTATAAACTGCCCGCCTTTCAGCAAGCTCATCTTTGGCACCACCAACACTTTTATCTTCATCCGCTATTAACACCGAGGGGAAACGAAAAATAAATTCGGTTCCATTGCCAACCTCGCTATGTACTTCAATTCGCGCACTATGCTCGTCTGCAATACGTTTGATGGCTTGCATGCCTATGCCATTACCAAATTCTTTGGCGCTATAATCTTGCTCCCACAAGTTGGCCAATTGTTGTTTACTCATGCCAACACCATTATCCTTAATGGAAAAACAAACACAGGCTTCCTCCACCCAGGATTTTACTTTAAGAATAATTTCTTCATGACCACGGCGCGCCTCGGAGGCATTTTTAATTAAATTAATAAATAGAATTTTTAAGTCTTCCGCATCACCGGCTATGTTTGGAACATCAGCTAATTCATATTCCACTTTATCAATAGACGTTTCAAAAACAAAAAGACAATCCTTCACCAATGTTTCTAACGCACATGGCTGAACTCGCCGCCGACGCTTACCCCCCAAAATACTTGCCATAGTAGCAATAAGCCTGGAGCCCCGCTCAACCTGCGCCAATACGATATCTTTCTGTTTATCACGGTCGTACATATCGTTAGAAAACACACCATCAATAATGGCAAATGGCGCTTTAATATCGTGATGATAATGGCTCATCATACCTAGCATGGACAGTGTTTTTTTAGCCTCACCCAGTTGATCTTGCATGTCGTCAAGACGAATTAAACGTTTCAATACCTGCCCTAGCTCACGCCCAAGCCATTCAAATACTTTGATGTCATCATAACGATAATAGGAAAGATCCGAGGACGGGCCGACAAGTACAACGGCCAATATTTTCTTATTCGACATCACGGAAAAACATAAAGCAGCTTGCTGTTTTTCCATTTCATGCTTGATGGCATCTGGCATTTCATCTGCCATATTTAAATTGCTATTCTGCATGCAGTAGCCAACCAAACTGTAATCCTCTACAACAAAATCAAATGGCAGATTATTAGAGCCATCACGCTCGTGATTGGTATTCAGCGTTACATCCGACTCAACTACTAGCACTTTATAATGATGCACTCTAATAATTTTTAAAAAGAGATGATCCAGCACTTCGAACATAGTGGCAATGTTCATAGTATGGTTGAGAGCTCTTTCAGTGTCCTCTTTTACTTGATCAAATTCATAACCATGTTTAACGAGTATTTTTTTAGCGTTAGGTAAAACCCATTTTAACAGCCGCGGATACAGCTCCAAAACGGCGACTACAAAAACAATCATCACAGCAGCTCCACCTATTGAGTTGGAACTGTCACCCATAAATTCAATTACATAAAAATAAGACCAAACGATGGCCGCTAAAATTGCAGCCCTTGCCATTGTGACGCCAATTGCAGAGCGAACATCCATAAGATTATTTTGAATAGTCGCGTAAAAAAGCAAACTGATAAAGACGATGTTGGCTACAGCGCCCACAAGTTTTAAATAAAAACTGTATTTCACCAAATAAATACTAACCAAACCCATGATCAAAATTAGCATCACAGTCATTAACAACCATCTAATTCTTTGCTTTTCTCTATGTGTTGCCGATTTAAATTTAGCGGCCCCAAAGGATATAGTGGCTAACAAGCACAACAAAAAGCTCCCGGCAAACAGATAAAAAATATTATCAACCTTAGGTAAATAACCACCAATAGCTGGTACCAGCACGGAAGGGAAAAACAATAAATTTGCGAGAGCTAAACTTGCACTAAAAATGAAATTAGGAACAACGACTGCATACAAAAATAATCGAGTTCCACCTCCAATTAAACGCCATACCAAAAAAGCTATAGAGGGCGCAATAAAAAACATCCCCCACCTTGTCAGATGAAACAACAATGTTAACGTTGGGAGGTCCTTCACAACAGTCAATAGAAATAGTTCCATCGACCATAAGCCTATACTAAAAGCTGTTAATGCCAAGGCTTTAGCAGCAGAATTATTCCGTTTAGATAAGGCTAAAAAGACAACAAAAAAATCAACCAGACACGTTACTAAGTAATGAACCATTCACAACCTCACTCCGACGAGTTCTACTGTATATTTTATCTCGAAACGCATTAACATCGGGACATATCGCTAATACAGTTTTAAAGCTTAAATGGGGGTATGATCTTTCTTCAGACAGTATTTCAAAATGAAGAAATTTATAAAACTTAATGTGTTCTGTTCTTATACCCGCCACTAAATATTTAGCATCATGCGCAACAATAGAATTCACAATATTTTCATATACATTTAACCTTGCAACTACTCCAGCCTTATCTTGAAAGCTAGGATCTATAACAAGTTTATTGGCTTCAATAAATGTTGAGCCATAGCCAATACTTTCATCTATTTCTTTACCAAACACCTCCATCACCGGAACTATATTGTTCAGCTCTGGATTAAATGAACATGTCCGCACCGAACCAAAAGCTTTGTCTTTATAATAAGTTAAAAAAGATGTGCAATTTGGCTTGGCATCGTATTCATCCATAAATTTATGCGATGAGTTTTTCTCAATATAATCCTTCGCACTATAACTTCTATAGCGCATAGAATACACCCTATCTAACATAGGGCCCTTAGCAGCAATACTATAATAATCACTTTCACTGCGAAATTTTTCTTGGACTTGCAAGGCAGTAGACAACATTTTGAACCTCACTGAAAATATTAATTTCGATTTATAGACGACTGGACAAGTAAAAAATTACACAAAATGCTTTACGCGCCAACATGATGAATCAGACGACAAACCATAAAAACAAACTTTCGCCGCCATTCCATTATGCTCAAAAAAAAAACTATTCCAATACAATAGGTCTAGAATTCACGATTTCTTTGCTTAAATTATCAACAATAAAAAAAAAGTCTTCTCTTTAGCAAGAAAATTGAAGCGATAAGTACACATTAGGTGAAAAAATAAATTTTTATTGCAGATAAAAACCACCGCATGCGATATCAGGCAGATAATAATGAAGCAAATGCATTACAAAATTAATTAAGGACAGGTGCAATAAATTTTAATCGCAACATTTTTAAATTTCGAAAAGACCTAACAATCCTTGAATAATATTTCTCTACATTCTTAAAAATTGACATTCTTGTCACCAGTGTATTTATCTATCAACACTCAAAAGTAAAATAACTGTGTAAAATGACAATAATGCGCCAAACCCTACTAACATCATAAAACGTTCAATATGCACTATTTCTGGAATATCATAATGAAACCATGCTTAGCCCTCGCTCTACTTGTTGTACTCACTAGCTGTGCTTCACAGCCTACCCAATCCAATATGAGTGTAACTAGTTTTGGGGTATACGGAAATTGGTGCGGACCTGATCATCCAAAAAATATGAGTACCGCAGCGTTGCCCATTGATGAGCTAGACGCTAGCTGTATGCGTCATGATATGTGCTATGCAGAAAAGGGGAAATATGCGTGCGAATGCGACAAGATATTAAGCGAAGAACTGAAAACGAATTTATTGGCAAACAACTACCCAGCGGAGCAAAAGTATTATGCACGTTCGTTTTATCAATACTTTAAAGGGTCTTGGTGCAATGGAACACCAGACAGCAAAATCGGCGCAAGTAGAGCACTACACAATATTTATAATAATACGTCAGAAAAAGCAGTAAGTATTTATGATTATATTGTTGGTAACCCGGAAGAACATTCAGAAAATGAAAGTGCTCCCGTTACTACAAGTCAAAATGATGTCAAGAAAAAATAGTCCGATCCTTATTTATTTGCCAATACCATCTGACTTTTATAACGCTGCTTAAGGATATTCACTCGTTTAACATAGGTTTGTGTTTCTTCGTAAGGTGGGATTCCATTATAGCGGGTTACTGCATTTGGTCCTGCATTATAAGCAGCAGTAGCACGGTTTTGATCACCATCAAAAGTTCGCAGCAGGCTTGCGAGGTATTTAACTCCACCCTGAATATTCTGCTGTGGATCCGAGGCATTTCTAACGCCCATATCTTGTGCGGTAGCAGGCATTAATTGCATCAACCCCATTGCCCCTTTGCGTGAACGTGCAAGTGGGTTAAAAGCAGATTCGGCATGGATAACAGCACGAATATAGGCAACATCGACATTGTATAAAATGGCAGCTTGGTTAATCGTGTCAGTAAACTCATTCATATAAAGCCTTGTGCTTAGCCAATCAATATTTGAGCTTAGGCTACAGGCGTAACAGCTATTATAAACAATCATTTGGTAGGGAGTTTTAAAGGGAGCGCTGTCGGCAAACATCACGGTACCATTTTTCTGATACCTAAACACTTTAAGTGGCTGCATTGTGCTGCCCCTTACATTACGGGTAGCCGCGAGCCGCGCTTGTTCTTTCCTGGCCCTTTCTGCCGCAGCTGTTCGCTCTGCCATTCCCCTCACTTGTTTTTCAAAATCAATAATGCTGCTCGAATTACCCGTATTATTCTGTTCAGTATTGACAGCATCTTCCGCCAAGCATCGACCAGCGATAGCAAAGCCTGCGCAACAAATGAAAAGAATCAATCTACCCACAACTAAATCTCTACTGTTAGTTAACTTATTTTCGCCTAAATTTACTAATGAGCTAGGCGCGCAAAACAACACTTTGAAGATAAGTGTAGCCCATAGAACCGCGAGAGTGCTTCAAAAACGTCTATTTTTGTCAACAAACTACTGTCAAAACCACTTTAGTCTAACCAAAATTACTTTATAACTTTTTGCAGAGTATAACCGTGGGCTCCGTTTACGAAGCCCCTATTTCTAAAATGCCATGGAATATTATTAACTTGAGGAGATATTGAATACTAGTCGTGATGATGTCCACCCACCCCATGCGCATGACCGTGCGCCAATTCATCCGCAGTAGCATCACGAACATTGACTATCTCAATATCAAATGTGAGTGTTTTTCCTGCTAGAGGATGATTACTGTCAATGTCCACATTGAATTTACCTACCTTTAATACAATGGCTTCCCATGGGCCATTAGGTGTATTTACGCGAACGACAGCACCAACCTTTAATTTATTTTTTTGCGCTGAATATTCGTGCAAGTGTTTAATGGGAATACGCTGGGTAGCACCGTCACGTCGCTCACCATAGGCCTGCTCAGGGTTAAGTGTAATGCTGATTTTTTCGCCGGTGGATTTACCGAGCATAGCTTCTTCTAAAGCAGCCAACAGATTACTGTGCCCATGCAAGTAAACTGTTGGTTCAGCATTGTGGGAAGACTCGAGCGTATTGCCTTGAACATCAATAAGATTATAGTGAAAACTGACTACTTTATTTGCTGAAATTTGCATCAACTTCTCCGTAAAACCGACTATATGGCCTAAATAAAACCGGCAGTATGGAGAGAAGAGAAACGCGAATCAACTAATAAAATATTAATTTAATGAACGAAAACTTGGCGGATAAATCGAGAATGCGCAATATAAACCCATGAATTTTACATAAAAGTAAAATAAGTGCGCTTAAAAAAATGAGTCTGGAAAATGCGAGAAGAGGAATAACTAATTAAAAATTATCTTTAAGATATTGAGTTGCAAGACGTGCAGCATCACCAGAACCTGCAGCCGCTTCATTCAGCAATGCTTTAGCATGAATTTTATCACCCATTAAATGATAAACCTTGCCCAACTTAAATTTGGCATCAGGAACTTTATTGCTATTAGGAAAACCTTCAATTAATTTTGCAAACCATTCACGTGCTTGCGGTAATTGATTTTTAAGTAGGAAAATTTCACCTAACCAATAGCAGCTATTACCAGCAAAATCACCACTAGGGTATTTTTTTAAATATTCTTTAAACGCTAACAAAGAAGCATCAACTTGGCGTTGGCGCAACAAATCGTAAGCTGCTTTATATTCATCAGCTTCACTAAGGCCACTGGCAGAAACATTCGTAACAGGAGTTGCTGACACAGAATTAACAGCATCCACAACAGAAGGTGACTCTGTAGATGGCGTTTTAGTAGCACCGCTCAATATGGCAACACGGCGATCAAGATCGACATAGTTATCTAATTGCAGTTGTTTTAAGCGGGAAAGTTCATGCCCTTGTTCTTCAAGCAGTGAACGTAATTCGGAGACTTCTTGCTGGAGAGACTGAATCTGGTTATAGGCTTCAGTTTTTTGTTCAATAGATTCTTGTTGACGATTCACCCCAGAGCGTACGCTCTGGGGTGATGAATCAACAACCCGTACTTGTGCTGCCACGACTGGAGCTGTTAAACCTTGAATTATAAAAAGGACAACAGCAAACAGATATTTCAACATACGGGCAAGACTCTTAGTACTTAACTTCTACACGACGGTTTTGAGACCAAGAAGTTTCTTCGTGACCAGTAGCAACTGGACGCTCTTCACCATAGCTCACTGATTCCAAAGATGCAGCTTTAACACCTTGCAACACTAGGAAATCACGTACAGCGTGAGCACGTTTTTCGCCCAAAGCCATGTTGTATTCACGTGAACCGCGCTCATCAGCGTGACCTTCCAAACGCACAGCCATTGACGCGCCTTTCAGTTTTTCAGCGTGAGCCAACAATATTGCACGAGATGCTGGAGTCAGGTCATACTTGTCGAATTCAAAGTAAACAACATTAGCAACTTGAACTTCAGGAGCTTTAACTGGAGCCTCAACTACTGGTTGTGGTGCAGTAACAACTGGAGGTTGTTTTTTTGCTTTATCGCTGCTTGAACAGCCAACCAAGAAAGCCATTACAACTGCGAATGTTAAACCTTGTTTTATTGCTTTAGAAATCATGTGTGTTACTCCAATCAATTAGTAGATCTATAGTTGTGAAAAAAAAGTTTAAAAAAACGGTGACCACGCGGGTTCACGTACATCACCTTGTTTTGACGGCAATCGAACTTTGGTACGGGCATCTAACGAGACTGCTCCCAAGATACCTTTATTACCAAAACTCGTCGCATACATGAGCATTGCGCCGTTGGGCGCTATAGTAGGCGATTCGTCTAAATTTGTCTCGGTTAGAATGCGTAAATTGCCTGATTTAATGTCTAGAGCGGCGATTAAACAACAACCATCACGCTGATGAACCATTACCAAACTTTTACCATCGGGTGAGACGCGACCGCGAGCGTTATACTCGCCGTCGAAGGTTACACGCTCTGTTTGCCCGCTTGCAAGTGTTACTTTATAAATTTGTGGCTTTACTCCACGATTAGATGTGAAAAATATACCCAAGCCATCGTTGGTCCATGAAGGCTCTGTATCAATTGCAAAATGATTAGTCACTCGTGTTAATGCCATCGACGTCAAATTCAAAGTATATATTTCCGGGTTACCATCTTTTGATAACACCATCGCTAAATTTTGTCCGTCAGGAGACCACGCCGGCGCGCCATTCAAGCCGTGGAAATTAGTCACTTGCTCGCGACGCCCGGTGCTTAAATTTTGCACAAAAATTGAGGGACGATCATCAACTTCATAAGATACGTAAGCTACACGAGTTCCCTCAGGTGACCAGACCGGGGATAAAATAATACGCTTGGAATCTAACAATACGCGCGACCGAGCTCCGTCAACATCGGACAACATTAACTGCCACTTTGCAGGTTTTTGGAATGCCTCGACATAAATAATTTTAGTAGAAAAAATACCGCGAATTCCAGTAATAGTTTCGTAAGCTTTATCGCTGATGCGATGCGCAATGTCGCGCAACTGTGTTTCACCGCCTTCAATAGGCACGCTACGCGATAGCACACGTTTTTGTTGTACAACGTCAAACAATTCGAAGTTGGCAAAATAGCGACCCGCCTGCTGAGTAATATCGCCTATTAATAAAAATTCAGCATTAATCATCTTCCAATCGCGATATTGAATTTGCGCTTCACTTTGCGGATATGAAATCATTTTTTCAACGGGGATGGATTCAAACTGCCCGCTAAAATTTAAATCATTGCGAATGATTTCCGGGATGTCTTCCGGCAATGCAGGGCCTACATAATTAAACGGCACAATTGCTATTCGTGTAGGGTTATCGACACCGTGGGTAATGGTTATGTTCGTTAACTGAGCTTGCGCAAAGCCAGTTACAAAAAATAGGGTTAACAATAAAAAACGTTTCACCGACGTAAATCCTCAGGATTAAAAGTAAAGGTAAATTGGCGATATCTTTTCTCAAAAATATCAGGTGGAATATTTTTAACTTCTTCAAAACGATCAACTTTTTTTACTGCTTGCTCAGCAGAGCGATCAAAAGCAGAATCGCCACTGCTTTTTGTGACACTTACACCAACAACTTGTCCGGTAGGTAGCATTCTAATTTCCAATATAGCCACCATACCTTTTACAGCAGAAGGGGGGCGGCTCCAATTTTGCGCAACACGCTCGCCAATCATTTGATCATAACTTTTCGTATTAACATTCACATCGTCAACGTGATCACTCAGCATTTGATCCTCTTTTTGCATGGCGGCATCAAGTGCTTTTTGTGCGTCTTTCGCTTGCTGATCACGCTTTTTCTTTTTATCTTGCTCTAATTTTTGCTGCTGTTCTTCTTCCAGCTTTTTCTGTTTCTCAGCTTTGGATTTTTCATCGGCTTCTTTTTTAGCCTTTTCTAACTTCAACTTCTCATCGCGCACTTTGGTTTCAGCTTCAGCTTTTTCCTTTTGCTCTTGTACTTTTTCATCCTGCGCTTTAGCTTCCGCTTCCTGATGCTCTTGCTCTTGCTGTTGTTTTATTTGTTTTAATTCAGGGTTTTTCTTGCCATCTAAAATTTGTTCTTTTGGTTGTTGTGGTGCGGGTTTAGTCTTAGAGGTAAGATCAATTAATGTAGCTGTGACAAAATGTGGTTGATAGGGTTCAACCTCTTTTTTAAAAAAATCAAATTTAACAATAATAAATACCAAAAGCGCAGCGTGTAGAAATACACTGAGAAACACCGGCAGTGAAAATAATCTTGCTAACTTCATACTAACCAGAAACCTGTAAAGAGCACCTAGTGTGCGGGCGGATCAGTGATTAAACCAACAGATGATGCACCCGCACCTTTTAATTCACTCATCAGCGTAACAATGACACCGTATTGAACACTGCGATCCCCTTGCACAAACACCAGCGTGTTGGGCTTTTGGCTAAGCACTTTACTCACGATAGATTTTACTTCAGCAAGCTTACGTGGCTTCTCGGGGTCACCCCCTAAATCAATATAATAAGTACCATCTTTTTTAACCGAAACATTAATCGGTTCTTGATCTTTAGTATCTATCGGCTCTGCCGCAGCTTTTGGCAATTCAACTTTAACACCTTGCGACATCATAGGTGCAGCCACCATAAATACAATCAATAGCACCAACATAACATCAATGTATGGCACTACATTGATGTCAGCCATGGGCTTTTTTTTAATTTTTGCTTTAAATTCAGCCATAATATTTTAACAACTCAACGCCATCATCTAATTCATGCATCTAGTTCGCGGTCGCGAAACCTTGAACGATTATTTACTATGAACTTGTCGGTGCAGAATTGTAGAGAACTCTTCTGCAAACGTTTGGTAACTATTACTAAGCGCTTCCGATCGCGCAGAAAATTTGTTGTAAGCCAGGACTGCAGGTATTGCCGCAAACAGACCCATTGCCGTTGCAACCAAGGCTTCAGAAATCCCAGGAGCAACTGCCGCCAGCGTAGTTTGTTGAACATGTGCCAAACCGCGGAACGAATTCATAATTCCCCACACAGTACCGAACAAACCTATATAAGGGCTGACTGATGCAACGCTGGCAAGAAATGGTAAATTTTCATCAAGCTTTTCTTCTTCGCGCGCAAGTGCCACGCGCATAGCACGCTGGCTACCCTCCATAATAGCCTCTGAATCTGCGCCGGCTTGTTGACGTAAGCGAGTAAACTCTTTGAAGCCTGCGCGAAAAATATTTTCAATACCTTCCACTGATTCGTTACGACCATTACCCTGACGATAGAGTTGGTTTAAATCTATACCCGACCAAAATTGTTTTTCAAAATAATCAAAAGCTGTTTTCGCCTTACTTTGATAAAAGGCGCGCTGAAAAATCATGACCCAGGAAACCATTGAGGCACAAAATAAAATCAGCATAACAATCTTCACCAGCAAACTTGCGTCGCTAACTAAAGTCCATAGTGAAAGGGCATTATCAGTTTCAGACATAACAATATTTAACCTTGAGATTGAGGTTCGACAAAATGGACTAATTGTTTGTGCATATGCACAGGTAAAGCGTT
>JAYTSJ010000226.1:0-9255 GCA_043745725.1 Gammaproteobacteria bacterium
GCAAGCCTTAGGTGGTACGGCTGCAGTATTTATTGGCCTTTCTGCTTATGTTTTAACCACGCGTAAAAATTTCAATTTTCTCAGTGGATTTATAGCGGCTGGCATGATGTTAATGCTGGCAGTGATGGCATTTTTAATCATTGCATCTTTTTTCGGATATCAATTTTCTGCGCTAACATTGGCTTGGTCTGCAGGCATAGTACTGCTGATGTCGGGGATAATTCTTTACCAAACCAGCGAAATTATTCATGGCGGCGAAACTAATTATATTTTGGCAACCACAACTTTATTTCTTTCTATCGTTAATTTATTTACAAGCTTGTTACGGCTATTGAGCGGTAACGAATAACCCTTTAAAAAATATTAGATAACAAGGCTCCTACACATGACAGTGTCGGAGCCTTTTTCATATAAAGCCTGCATAATTTGGAAAATGCTATGGGACTTTCGCGTCGTCACTTTTTAAAAAATACCGGTGCGGCGGCGCTTGCTTTAGGTGCATTTCGTCACCTTCCTAGCCAGGCACAAAGTTATAGCATAGACCCCATAAACGGCATTGATAAATTTGGAACATTAATTAATGACCCCGCAGGAACTCTTAATTTACCTGCAGGTTTTAGTTACAAAATTATTTCGCGCAGTGGTGAACGCATGAGCGATGGATTAATAACGCCTTACAGGCCGGATGGAATGGCCGCCTTCCCAGTAAAAGGTAAACCGCATCAAAGTTTATTAATTCGCAATCATGAATTGCACCCGAAGATCATGAAAACGGATGCTTTTAACGGTGACCTTACGCTCGCGCGAAAATTTGTAGGCACCAAAGCATACGATTTTTTTAACAATGAAATGCCAGCGAATGGCGGCACTACCAATCTTCTCTTTGATCACCGCACTGGTAACCTTGAGCATTCGTTTCTAAGCCTAATTGGTACTGTCGACAATTGCGCCGGTGGCGCTACACCTTGGGGTTCGTGGCTCAGCTGTGAAGAAACCAAAGATGGATTAAGTCAGGGGTTTGGCAAAAATCATGGTTTTGTTTTTGAAGTACCGTCCACCGCTACCGGTTTAGTCGAAGCCATTCCCTTAACAGCAATGGGGCGTTTTAAGCACGAAGCCTGCGCTATAGATATTACCACCGGTATTGTGTACATGACTGAAGACTATGAGCGTGGAATATTTTATCGTTTTATACCCAATCAACCTAAAGTGCTCGCAGCAGGTGGTCGATTGCAAGCACTGGTTATTATTGATCAAGCGGCGACAATTACACGTAATTGGCAAGAAGATATCGAACAGAAAAAAGCTAGCACCATTGCGGTACACCAAACAATGAATTGTAAATGGGTAGATCTTGACGACGTAACCTCACCCGATGGTGATCTTAGTACAAGAGGTGAAGCTAAAGGGGCAGCAATTTTTGCGCGCTGTGAAGGCATTTCATTTGCATTGCGAAAAAACAAAAAGCGTGAAGTTTTTTTCTCAGCAACCACGGGTGGCAACAAAAAAATTGGCCAATTATGGCGCTACCAACCCAGCCCCCATGAAGGCACAACACGCGAGCAAGAGCATCCCGCCACCCTGGATTTATTTTTCGAAGCAACAGATCGCGCAGTGCTCGAAGCCCCGGATAATTTAACCATAGCCCCCTGGGGTGATTTAATTATTTGCGAGGACAGCTATTCAACCGCAGCAGATGATTTCAATTATTTACGCGGAATAACGCCTGAAGGAAAAATTTATACTATTGCGATGAACCCACAAAAACAAAAAGGCGAATTTTGCGGCGCCTGCTTCTCGCCCGATGGATCAACATTCTTTGTCAATATTCAAACGCCGGGAATGACTTTCGCAATTACGGGGCCTTGGGGAAAGGTACGAACTAACGCCACGAAAATTGGCTAGCTTTAAAATTATATTAACTTTTAGAGTTATATTAGTTTTTTAAAATTATATTATTTTTGGAAGCCCGAATGACCGCCACCTACCTCTCCCTAGAATCACTCGCCCCCGCGCTTGCAAAAAACGCGTTGATTCTTGTACCCAACAATCGCTTGCGGAACCATTTACTCCGCGCATTTGCTCTGCAGCAAACTGCACAGGCCTGGCTGAAACCTAATATTCAAAGTTTAAGTCAATGGCTGGAAACCCAGTGGGAGGCTTTGCAAAATCAAGGTGTCAGTTATTCTTGCGTCACTATCACCAGCCCCTTACAGCGCCAAATGCTTTGGGAGGCGACGATTAAAAATTCCGCATTAGGTGCAACTTTATTGCAACCAAAACCTTTGACACAACAAGCAGATAGTGCGCTAAAAAACCTCGAGCTTTGGTGTTTGCAGGATAGTTTTTTAACAGATTTTTTTACCGACACGAATAGCAACAGTGCGCAATTTTCAGGTTGGATGCGCGAATTTAATTGCTCCCTGAAGTTGCAACATTATATTACGCGAGAATCAAGTTACGCATTAATCGCACAGGCTTTTCAGCAAGGGGATTTGCCCGCGTTCACTGAAATTTATCTCGAAGGCTTTGATGATTTGCCACCCTTGATGCAAACTATTTTAGATTCAGCTGCGCAAAATTTAATTCGCTTGCCCAATCAAACTGCAAAGCACACCAACATAATTCGCACCCAAGCAAACAATACTGAGGATGAGATTCGCGCAGCGGCTTTGTGGAGTAAAGTGCAATTAACGCAAGCCCCTGAGTCTGCATTAATTGGCATAGTCGTACCCAATCTGGGCCAGTGTCGCGATCAAGTTGAGCGAATTTTTACTGAAGTATTTGAACCTTATTCGCTTCTGCCCAACGTACCGCGTTATACCTTGCCGTTTAACTTTTCTGCCGGAACACCGCTCGGCACAACACCGTTAATTCACAGCTTGTTCGAAATTTTACGCTTGCAAGATAATGATTGGCCGCTAGAACAACTTTGCAATTTATTGCAATCGCCATTTTGGGGCGATGAACAACTAGAAACTGTAGCGCGCGCGCAATTAATTTTACAATTGCGCAAGCTTGAGCGTCTCACCATTAATACCAGCGACTTACGTTATTGTGCGAGCCAATTGGAAACAAAAATTCCCGCGTTAATTAGCGCCGGATTAAGTCATCGTTTTGAAGCTGTGGGAAATTTATTGCGTCGCCGCTTTGATAATAAATCGGCGCGCGAATGGTTGAATCTGTTTGATCAGCTGTTAGGTTTGATGAATTGGCCGGGAACGCGGCGTTTGGATTCGCAAGAATATCAACAACTCAACCAATGGTTTGAAGTACGCGATCAATTTGCCTGCGTCGACAATCACAGCTCAGTCATCAGCTACACCCAGGCTTGCCGCTACTTACGCGAGCTGGCCGACAAAACACCGTTTCAAGCGCAGACACCGGATTCCCCCATTCAAATTCTCGGCGCACTTGAAGCCGCCGGATTGCAATTCAGTCATCTATGGGTGATGGGTTTAAGCGATAATCAATGGCCTCCAGTGCCCAGCCCTAACCCACTACTACCCTTGCACTTACAACGCGAACATCTAATGCCCCACTCCAGCGCTGCACGTGAATTGGAAATCGCTCAAGGCTTAACCCAGCGCTATCGCCAATCTGCACAGCACGTTATTTTTAGCAGTGCCTGCGGCGATAGTGCCAATTCAGGCGAAGGCGAACTGCGCCCAAGTGCATTGATTCGCGAGATTCCGCTCACGAATTTGGAAAATATTTTGCAGGAAAAATTTTCTGATCTGGAAAACTATTACCAACACTTACAAAACTTTTCGCAACTGGAAATTATCCATGATGCGCAAGGCCCCATGCTCGGCAGCCACGAACCGATTCGCGGCGGCAGCAGTTTATTTAAATATCAAGCGGCCTGCCCGTTTGAAGCATTTATGCGTTTGCGTTTGGGCGCGCAAAACCCGGACGAGCCGGTGATGGGTTTTTCAGCCGCAGAACGCGGCAACTTGCTGCATGATTCCCTTGCCGATATTTGGCGCGAGCTAAAAAACTCTGCAGGTTTAGCAGCGCGGGATGATCTCGCCTTACAAGCGTTAGTCAATAAAATTACGCAAGAAATTATTGGCAAAGCCCAAGCCCGCAATCCACGCCAGCTCGGTAAAGTTTATTGCGAACTTGAACAACAGCGTCTTAGCAAATTATTGTGCGAATGGTTGAACAGCGAACGCGAACGTCCGAACTTTGCGGTGATTGCGATTGAAGAGGAACAAACAATTGAATTTGCCGGCTTATCACTTCGTTTGCGCAGTGATCGCATCGATCAATTTAGTAATGGCGACAAATTATTAATCGATTATAAAACCGGTAATGCCAGCGCAAAATCCTGGCAAGGTGAGCGTTTAAGTGAACCACAACTGCCGCTCTATGCCGTCACCCGCGAAGATATTGCCGCCATTAGTTTTGCGCAAATTAATCGTAAAATACAGCAGTGGGATGGCCTTGGCGAGCTACACGACACCAGCTTGAATCAAGCAGGAATTAAACCCGCTGATAGCTGGCCGCTGCAATTAGAAGTGTGGCAAGCACAACTACAACAACTCGCCGAAGATTTTATAGCGGGCGATGCCCGAGTGGATTTTAAAGATATCTATGCGCAAGATTATGCCAGCGATTTAGCGCCGTTAACGCGTTTGGCCGATGCCGACGCGCTCGCACAATTTGCCGCCACGCACGTTCAAGTTACATCATCACGGTCGGTTACGTCATCACTGTCGGTTACATCATCACAGGCAGTTATCTCATCAAAGGCGGCTAAGTCATGAATCAGCCCCTCGACTATTTAGCTCGCCAGGCAGCTCTCGATCCAACCCGATCCTTCGCGGTCAGTGCCCCCGCCGGCTCCGGTAAAACGGGTTTGCTCACCCAACGCTTACTCAAACTTTTGAGCCTGTGCGAAAACCCAGAAGAAGTGCTCGCCATTACCTTCACGCGCAAAGCCGCAGGTGAAATGCAAAACCGTGTACTGCAAGCCTTATGGCAAGCCAGAGAGCAACCAAAACCCGACAACTCCCATGATTTGCTCACATGGGAATTAGCACAAGCTGTACTCGCCCAGGATCATGCTCACGGATGGAATTTATTGCAATGCCCACAGCGTTTGCGCGTACAAACCATCGACAGCCTATGCAGCGCCATTAGCCGGCAATTGCCAATCGCCAGCGGTTTTGGCAGCCAGCCTAAACCGGGCAATGATGCCGAGGCCGCCTATCGCCAGGCGGTTCATCAATTGCTAGCCGAGCTGGAATCAGAATCTGCCGTGCGCGCTGATCTCACTCGCCTGCTGGAGCATTTGGACAATAATCTACAAGCCCTGGAAAGCCTGTTGATGGCATTGCTTGCCAAACGTGACCAATGGCTGGGTGTGGTTTTTCAGGCGAAAGCCAGCGACGCCCGCGCCTATTTAGAATCAGTATTGCAAGACATTATCGGCGATAGCCTTAAGGCCGCAGCACAGCTATTGCAGCTCCACGGCAGCGAGCTGGCCGCTATTGCCGATTGGGCTGCAAGTAATTTACAAACATCCGCACCAGACTCCCTGATTGCCAGCCTGCACGGCATCACCGGCCTACCCCCAACGGACTTAAGCGCGCAACAGCAATGGCTCGCTATCGCCCAATTATTGCTTACTGGTGGCGGCACCTTTCGTAAAAGCCTTACCAAAAATGAAGGCTTTCCTGCAGCCAAAGAAAACAAAGCTAGCGCCGCCTATAAAAATCGCTTTGGCGAAATGACCGGCGCTCTGGTCGAGCTGCATCCCGATGCGGCAGACATCATCAACGAACTGCGCAACCTGCCGCCGAGCCACTATGATGACAGCCAGTGGGCATTGCTCGATTGCCTCACGCGCTTATTGCCGCGTTTAGCGGCCGGGTTAGATGTAGTTTTTGCCCAGGTCGGCGAAACCGATTTTACCGCCGTAAGCCAAGCCGCACTCACCGCACTCGGCTTTGAAGATTCACCGACCGATATAGCCCTGCAGCTGGACTACCGTATTCGCCACATTTTAGTAGACGAATTTCAGGACACGGCCAGCACTCAGCTTGAACTCTTGCAGAAACTCACCGCCGGCTGGGAAGCGGGTGACGGCCGCAGTTTATTTATTGTCGGCGACGGCATGCAAAGCTGTTACAGCTTTCGCAATGCAAACGTAGGTATTTTTTTAGAGGCGCGCCAGCAAGGCATTGGCAACCTGCCCCTGGAAAAACTCGATCTCACCGTCAACTTTCGCTCGCAAAGCGGCCTGGTTAGTTGGGTCAATGAACAATTCCAAAGCGCTTTTCCCGTTGCTGACGATATCAGCCGCGGTGCAGTGAAATACTCCGCGTCCAACGCATTCAAACCCGAATTGGCAAGCGCTGCAGTTGAACTTTATTTAAGTCCGTTTAGCAAAGCCGACGAAAAACAAAGTGAAGCAAGAGAGCAAAGAGAAGGCAAAGAACAAAGCGAACCGCGCGAACCAAGTTATGACGATGACAATAGCAGTGGCAACAAATACCTGGCCGAGTTGCAAGAAGCAGAAGCAGTTGCGCGTTTAATAAAAGAATTGCGTACGAAAAATCCCGATGATTCTGTCGCGCTACTGGCTCGCGGTCGCAATCATTTACAACAAATTTTTCCCGCCATGAGTCGCCTCGGTTTGAGCTGGCAAGCTACGGATATCGACAGCCTTTCCCAGCGGATGGCAATCATAGATCTCACCAGCCTCACTCGCGCCCTGCTCGACCCAAGCGATCGTATTGCATGGCTGGCAATTTTGCGCGCACCCTGGTGCGGATTGGATTTAATCGATTTACATAAAATCGTTAATGCAGATCTCAAAGAATTAAATCCACGCGTAAAAGCCTCCGCAGGGTCAATACAAACTGGCTTTTCCATTATTTGGCAACAGATTTTAGGATTCGAAAAAATTGCCGGTTTAAGTAGCGCAGCGCAACAAGCCCTTGCACGATTTATTAAGGTTATTCAGCCAGCATTAGCAACACGTCAACGCAAACCATTACGCCAATGGCTGGAAGGTATCTGGCTCGGGCTGGGCGGTCCGGCAACATTATTGGATGCGCAAGATATTAATGACATCCCAAATTTTTTTGCACTGCTCGAACAACATCAACAAGGCGGCAGCATTAGCGACTGGCAAGCATTTACTCGCGCCGTGGGAAAACTTTACGCGGCACCGCGCCACAATGCAGATGCAAAATTACAAGTCATGACAATGCACAAATCCAAAGGCCTGGAATTTGACCACGTTATAATTCCGCGCTTGCACAAACTTTCACCCAGCGATGGCCAGCAATTAATGCTCTGGCGCGAACGCTTAAACCATCACGGTGAACGTCAACTACTACTCGGCCCACTAGCGCCCGTGGGTGGCGAAAAAGATGCGCTTTACGCTTACATCAAAAAAGAATCTGCATTGCAATTGCATTACGAAGCTACGCGTTTGTTTTATGTGGGCTGCACTCGCGCTATTAAAAAATTATATCTTTTCGCCTGCCTTGCGCAGAATGAAACCGCTCAGTCAGAACCAGCGCAATCAGAATCCGCACAGCTAGAACCCGGGCAATCAGAACCCAAGCAGTTAGAACTGATGCAATTTAAAAGCGGCATTTGGAAAAATCCGCCCGGCAAATCTCTGTTAAATAGTATTTGGCCCAATGTACAGGCTCAGGCAAAAACTATTCAGCTTGCATCATTGACACAAACAAAAAATAACTATGAATTTGCACGCCCAGGCTTACAACAATTGCTACGCTTAAAACCTGAATGGCAAGCCCCCATTTTAGCTGACAATGCAATTTTAAAAATATATCGCGGCAAAGAAGTCAGCGATGAAGAAAATATTCCTTCAGCCGAAACTCGCAGCGCTAAGCTCGCGCGCCATACAGGAACACTGATTCACCGCGCCCTGCAAAATTTAGTGGGCTTAGCCAGCGCTATTGATGTGCAAAAATGGCTACCAACTCAACAACTTTTTTGGCAAATTTATTTAAAGCAAAATGGCTGGCACGCAGATGAAATTACGCAAGCAATCCAAAAAATAACCCAGGCAGTTCACAACACCCTAAATGATCAGCATGGCGAATGGTTATTGACTAACTCACACTCACAAAGCGCCAGCGAACTCGCCATCACCCATAAGCAAGGCAATCACATAGATTTAAAATTGCGCGAAAATATTATTGACCGCACTTTTATTGCAGATGACATTCGCTGGATTATTGATTATAAGAGCAGTGAACCCAGCAACGGACAATCAGTTGCAGATTTTATTGTGCAAGAAATAGCAGCCTACAAAACTCAGCTTATAAGATATAGAGAGTGTTTCGCTGCTTTAGGGGAAACCGAAATTAAAACAGCGTTGTATTTTCCATTATTGGGGAATGGGGAGAGATTTGTGGAAGTTAAAGATCAACAATAGAAAAACCCCCACAAAATCTATATAGTCACGCCCCATAAAACCCATGCGCATTACAAACTCAAATGGTGAACTCATGAATGATGATGAATTTGAAATATTCTTAACCTCTGCCAATGATGAGCTTACAACCAAGCAAGCGCTACTAACCAAGACTTATGGTTTAGGCAAACATAAACGTTGGATGTTTGAAAACGATGAGCAAGCCAAGCTGCAGTTTTTTAACGCAGACGATAGGCTGGTGCTAACCGCCGATATCGTTGATATTGGCAGCTATTCACCCGGCGCCAATACATGGAAGTGGGCTTGGGCATATGAATCCATTAAACCTGTGCTAAAAGAACAATCACTACGCATTAAAGAATTGGAAGAGATAACGGATTTAGTCGTGTTTGGTGAAGAAAAGGCCTTTGAAGCAGATGAATATTTTGCCTGGGAACTAGCGGCAATGGCAGTAAAGCATTTGAATGCTTTGGGCTGCTATCGGGCATTTTCAGCGGCGCGAAATGTGTATATGTTTTTTGCGATTGTAGCGGTACATGAGATTAGCTAGGCGATTTGCCAAAACGTAAGGCTACCCGGAAAATAGTCCTTCACCAAAGTTTAGTGGCTTTTGCAATCACTTTAATACGTTCATATAAAATCAGTCTAACAAGTGCAATTGATGTGGCATAAAAAACTAACATAAAACTCGCGAATACTTTCTACCTCGCTATAATAAAAACAGGTATCCGCAGATGCTGTTTTGTAACGGTAAGACCCCAAGAGAGCCCATTTAGGCACTCCTTAAATCCTGGCGTGAAAACCAAGGATTTACCCAGCAACCTCAG
>JAYTSJ010000227.1:0-5958 GCA_043745725.1 Gammaproteobacteria bacterium
GAGGCATCGCTTGCCATAAAGAAAATCTAACGGCTTTGCTTGGCGGTGGTTTTGAAGGATTTGGTTATGCCTAATTCTAAAACGCTTTGGGTATATATATCGGACAGTTTTCTAACGATAAAAAATTTTCATGCCCGCTCTTTGCAGGTGCGCATCTTGGCAAGCAAGCACTCAGCACGTAGGTTGGGCAATAATGCCCAACATTACAAGTCAAAAGCATAGAAATATTTTTTTGTTAGCATAAATTTTCTATTTATACTTTTAATTAATTATTACAGTGTTGGGCATTGCTGCCCAACCTACTTGTAAGGGTTGAATGTCTGGTTTTGGCCGTTTTACGACACTGGAATGTATTGAAATAAATGTCAATTTAAGTAAATTATGGAATTTTTCAAAAACTATTTGGAAGTAAATTAAAAATTAATTTAGAAGACGAGTTTCGCACTCGGGGAGAACGGTCATCTGAATTTACTCAGGATAATTTTGGTTAGAGCAAAAAATTACATTTTAATTTTGCTCTGATCCCAACTACGCGAAAAAAGGGGACGGAGAAAAAAGGAGAACGAAGGGATTTATGCCATGGAAGCTGAAAGGATCTTGAGCCTTGTTAAAGTCGCCATCACCTTTTCACAGGCATCAGCCAGGCATAACTCCGTAGAGTCAATCGTAATTTCAGGGTTTTGCGGCGCTTCGTAAGCCGAGTCAATACCGGTAAATTTTTTGATCAGTCCCAGTCGCGCTTTTTGATATAAGTTTTTAGTGTCGCGTTGTTCGCAGATTGATAATTCGGCGCTCATATAAACTTCAATAAATTCTCCTTTGCTAACGGCACTTCGCGCTAGCTGTCGATCTGCCTGAAATGGCGATATCGCAGACACTAAAACGATTTGCCCAGCTGCAAGCAGTAGTTTGGCCACCTCAGCAATACGACGAATATTTTCCGAACGATCCTGGTTGCTAAAACCTAAGTCAGAAGATAAGCCACGTCGAATTTGATCGCCATCGAGATGAATGACCTTAGCGCCAGCGTCAGATAATTTTTCTGCTACAGCATTTGCAGTGGATGATTTTCCTGAGCCTGATAAGCCAGTAAACCAAACAATAACGGGTTTGTGGCTATTTCTTTTAATAGGGCTAGTTTGTATCGTTGTCATTTTATTTAATCTGCATTTTTAAAGGTGCATTGCGTGCGGAACTCCATTCCATCTTCTGATAAATACAGTCATCAGTACCTGCTATAAAACCTAACTGCAAATACCAATTGCGTGCCGGGTTAGTCAATTCTACATGGAGCAAGATGCTGCCATTTCGTTCAGAAACCTGTGCCATAAGTTCGCGTATCAGCATGCCACCAAATCCCTGATTTTGGTACTCAGGTAATAGTGCAATATCAATCAAGCGTAAGTCGTTATTTTCCCAACAATAATATAAACGTCCAACATCTTGGCTATTTGCTGTAATAACGTGAAATTGTGCTGAGTGAAATTGTTGCTGATAATAGTGATGCTGAAGTTGAAACTGGGAATGAATAAAAAACTTTTTTTGTTCATCAGTCCAATTCAGTGTCGAGAATTCGCGAGCGCGTGTGCTGGCATAGAGTGATAATAAAAAAGAAAGATCTGCATCAAGTGTCGGGCGAAGTTGTAGAGTTTTGGTTAAATCTTTCGGCATAAAAAGCTGACTCATTTTCGTTTTTTGCGTATTTATGTGTCCTTATATAGGGTTTGATTATTAAATACAAATAATCGTTATTGTTTTTTTTGGCGCGTTAATTTGCATTAAGCCTGAAAGTTTGCGATCAATAATAGTTGGTCTACACTTCTGAAGTGCGAATTGGGATTAATAAAAAACTATAACTATAAAGGAAACAGAATGATAAAAATGACAGTCGGTTTTTTTCATGTTCAACCAAGCCTATTAACTAAGCTGTCGACGAATCTATACAGAGCTATTTACTTCACCCTAATGTCTTACCGAAGTTGTGAATACGTTGCCGGTTAAGATTTGCCAGTAAAAAATTCATCCTTGCAAAATATTTCGACTCCAGCCGTTTATAGCGACAACAACTTTAAAGCAACTAATCAATCAGCAATCAATAGGAGAGTGTAATGAGTGATCCATTTTTAGGCGAAATTCGCATGGTGGGATTTAATTTTAATCCTCAGGGTTGGGCTTTGTGTAATGGCCAATTGATGTCGATTGCCCAGAATAGTGCTTTGTTTGCGCTACTGGGTACTACTTTTGGCGGCGATGGAGTACAGACCTTCGGCTTACCGGATTATCGCAGCCGCGGCCCGGTAGGTATGGGGCAAGGCCCTGGTTTAACGAATATTATCCAAGGTGAAGTTTCTGGCACGGAGAATGTCACTATATTGCAGACGCAAATGCCTGCACATACGCATGTTGCAACGGGTACTGCATCCCTCTCAGTAGGCGGCACTTCAAGTAATCCGCTAAATGTCCCTTCATCAACCAATAGTGTTCTAGCCGCTTCTGGCGCTGGGCCGGGAAGTGCATCTATTTGGTCTGATACGTTGGCGAGTCCTGTGGCTATCACTAATCCACAAACCGTAAATGTTACTGTGGCAACAACAGGCGGTAGCCAGCCATTACCAATACGCAACCCTTACCTTGGAACAAACTTCATTATCGCTTTGAATGGGATTTTCCCTTCACGCAATTAATAAAAGAGCTACGAAAGATGAAGCAATGCGAGGCATGGATTGCCTCGATTATAACGACAGTAAATTAAATATTTTGTTATGGAAACTTACGTTGAATAAACATCATTTCATTTCAGGTTTACCGCGCTCTGGCTCAACGTTGCTAGCAGCTTTGCTCCGACAAAATCCGCGTTTTCATGCGGGTATGACCAGTCCTGTTGGTACACTTTTTACCGGTATGGTTAATCAATTTAGTGCCGGTAGCGAATTCGGCTCAACCATTGATCAAACTCAGCGTCGTCGATTACTGAGAGGTTTATTTGAAAGCTACTACGCAGATGAATCCAACAAAGATATTATTTTTGATACTAACCGTCTCTGGTGCTCCAAGTTACCGGCAGTAATGGATTTATTTCCCCAAGCCAAAGTCATTGCCTGTGTGCGCAATGTTGCCTGGGTGATGGATAGTATCGAGCGACTTTATCGCTCAAACCCTTTTGAAAATACCAAATTATTTAATGACGATACTGAGCGCAATACTGTGTATAGCCGCGTTGATACGCTGGCACAACGCAACCGTTTAGTGGGATTTGCATGGGCTGCACTGAAAGATGCTTATTACAGTGAACATGCAAACTCTCTCCTTCTTGTTGAATACGATTTACTCGCTCAATCGCCAGAAAAAGTACTGCGTCTTGTCTATGACTTTATTGGCGAGCCCTGGTATGAGCATGATTTTAATAATGTGCAATATGACGCGCCTGAATTTGATCAGGCACTTGGGCTTGCTGGTTTACATAAAGTAAGACCGCAAGTTTCGGCTCAAAGTCGTACAACTGTTTTGCCTCCGGATTTATTTACCCAATATTCAAGTTTAAATTTTTGGCAGGACGAACCGCAAAGTGCCGCCAATGTTATTCGTATGAAAGCAGAAGAAAAAACAGCTAAACCCGTATCGCTAGTGAATCATCAAGCCTGATAAAAAACCTATCAAATCGCGAATTAATTTTTAGCGCAGGAAAACATTATGTGGTGGAATAAAATTAGTAGCCCTCGTCCAACTTTGAATGGCAAAGCCTACAAGACAACGCCACCACAATCGATGATTCGAGCGCTTGAGCCACGCATCATGTTCGATGGTGCTGCGCTCGCTACAGCGATTGATGCTGCGCATAATGCTGTAGCTGAACACCATAATATTGAAGCGGCCAAACCTGTTGAAACACCGCACGAAGCAACTGTTCCTGTGGCGATTGCACAACCTAATATTGAAATCAGTCAGAATCATTCCGTGGTATTTGTCGATAGCCGCGTTGTAGATAGTGACAAGCTCTTAACTGACGTTGCTCCCGGCACAGAAATTGTCCACCTAAGCCGCGATTCCGATGGCCTGACCCAAATGGCCAATTACTTGGATGCTCACCCCGGTGCTACATCAGTACAGATTATTGCCGAGGGTAGTTCTGGTGATTTGTGGCTAGGCAACACCTATCTCAGTAATGACAACCTCGCTAGCCATGCCGACCAGCTGGCCACTATCGGCAAGGATATTCAAGCCGGTGGTGACATTTTGATTTACGCCTGTAATACGGCCAAAGGCGATACAGGTCTAACTTTCGTACACTCACTCGCGAATTTGACCGGACGCGATATTGCTGCTTCCGACAACCGTACAGGCAGCCATGGCGATTGGAATCTTGAAATCACTACTGGCAGCATCGAAGCCGCTTCGGTGCTATCAACATCAGCAGAAGCAGCTTATAGCTACGATCTTTCCACCATTACCGTTACGAGCAATGGCGACAGTGGTGCCGGCACACTACGCAACCAGATAACAGCAGCAACTTCCGGTGACACGATTACCTTTAACGCAGGGATGACCGTAACTCTTTCATCTGGCCAACTGACAATTTCCAAAAATCTAACTATTGATGGCGACCTGGATAACAACGGCACTGCCGATGTCACTATCGACGCCAATTACACCAGTCGAGTACTGACTATCTCTTCAGGGAATACAGTAACTCTCGACGGCCTGGTAATCACCCACGGTTCTATTTCAGGCGTTGGTGGCAATGGGGGAACGGCGCCAACGGTGGGTGCAGACGCTCTTGGTGCTGGCATATCTAACGCAGGCACGCTGACCTTGAATAATACCAACATAACCGCCAATGGTGCGGCGGGTGGTGGCGGCGGCGGCGGTGTAGCTGGGAGCAACATCGGCGGTGGCGGTGGCGGTGGCGGACCATTGATAAATGGTGGAAGTCAAGGTACAGGAGCTACAGGAGGTAGCGCGAGCACATATGCATACATTGGGGGGATCAATGGATACACAACCGGCAGCGCTGGAGCTGGAGGGCGCGGCGCGGGGTATAACTCAAATATTGGAAAAATGGGAGGACGGGGCGGCGCAAGTACCGGAGGTGCTGGCGGTATTGGAACCTCAGGTTATTCCAATGGAGGTGACGGCGCTCTCGCGACTAGCGGTACACTTAAAGTTGCTGGTGGCGGTGGCGGCTCTGGATGGGATGCTACCGGAAAAGTGGGTGCTGCTGCTGCTGGAGGCATTTACAACGCCAGTACCGGCTCTATCGTAGTGATAGGAACGTCGATCATTAGTAATAATGTGGGTGCAGGTGGTGGTGGTGGTGGTGGTGGCGGTGGCGCAGGAAACCACGCAGGTGTGGGAGGGCTAGGTGTAGGGGCCATTTGGAATGCTGGCGGCACCGTACAAATCACCAGCGGAAACTACACAGCAATGACCGGTAATGCGGGAGCGAGCGGCTCAATCGGCAGCGTAGTTAATAGTGGCTCGAACAGCGGATTCTCTTCGCCCGCAGCCGTGAACAAAATTTATAACGGTAGTGGTACGGTTAATACTAGCTATTCTCTCGCCAACCTTACCAGCGCCACCTACGATGCTAGCACGGGTGTACTTGCTGTCACCGGCACTGCCATGACGACTGGCGATACCATTGATGTTTCCAAACTCTCGATGACCGGTCAAGGTGGCTCATATACTCTAACCAGCGCCAACGTCACTGCATCTAGTGCCACTGCTTTTTCTGTCACGCTCAATGCGGCAGACAAAATTAACATTAATGGTATTCTGAATAAAAATGGTACTTCGGCAGTCGACACTACCACGTTCAACCTGGCCGGTGCTGCCAACTGGGATTCAACAGCAACTGCTTCAGCTGATTTGACCGGGAATGGCATTACTGTGAGTAATGTCACTTCACCTACGGTGACCTCAGCGACATATGACGCTAGTACTCATATTTTGGTAGTAACC
>JAYTSJ010000228.1:0-12274 GCA_043745725.1 Gammaproteobacteria bacterium
TTCGCCCCTGCAACGCCCCCTACCAAACCGCCCACCACTGCGCCCGCCGCCGCGGTAACAAGCTTTTTGGTGGCTATTTCAATTTCTTCTACGGTATACCAGCCCTGCGCAATAAGATTGGCTTTGTCAATTTCCAGTGAACTCAGCAAGCCGATATTCATTAACCTATCCACTTCACTGCTGGCGCGCATAAATTGCTTGCCGGTGAGGGTCTTCGTGGCCACTAACTTGGCTTTGGTAAAAAAGCCCATAACCCCTTGTGAATTTTCGTCCACCTCTAGCTGACTTAGCGTATAGGCGCCACTATAAACCAACGAGGTTTTTTTGGCATTCATCGCATCGATAGTGCCTTTGGCGATAATCGTTTTGTAGGTGCTGGTTGCATTTTCTGGCGCGTTATCATCCAGTAACGCTTCATTCGCCAGATTGTAACTACCGCCCACATCCGAATGTACGCCGGGTAAAAAATATTCCTTACCCGTGCCTGCATCCTTTGCGCTTTTTATGTGGTGTAGTGGGAAATCTACCCGGTGCTCTTCGGCAGCAGCCAGGTGCAGGGTTTTTTTGGCCAACTTAACGGACTGTTGTTTGAGTTTGTTATCGGCCCAGTAGCTGTACTGGCTGCCATTGACTGATACCACTGTGTCATACAGACCGGCGAATTTTACTTCGACGGTTTCTTTAGTCAGCGAGGTGTAGCGTTTGCCTTCAAGGTGATCTTTTAGCGGCCGACCTTCATCTTCCAACATCAGTGCAATAGCGTAGCGTGCGGTCGCTGCACCACGGCTAAAACCAAATACATCGATATCCACTTTTTCTATTTCAAAGTTTTTCGGATCGTTTTTAGCTAGAAACTCATTAAGCTGTAACATGGCTTTTTGGTAACCTTTTTTGGCGCGTTTAGCAACACCAGAGGCGCCGGAACCACCTGCATAACCTAGCGTGGTGTCACCGGATTTGCCATCAAGAAAACCACGCTCCTTTTCATCCCCGGTATTAAAAGTACCTTGCCCTTCTATATAAATTTTAAAGGCAAAATCATAGGGATCTTGAACCTCTTCAATATGAGGCTCCATGATGGCGATATTGGTACGGCCATTGTCATAGCTGTTATTGCCGCCATCACCGTGCGATTTGTAGGTTTTGGTAGTGGTGCCGGTTTCAAATTGTTCGCGCTCTGCGATATTGCTGCGGTTATTCAAAGTGCCATCAAAAAAAAGCGAAAAACGAATTTTTAATTTTTCTTTGGTGGATTCTTCTTTTTTCTCTTCTGGAACAGTCGTTACCGCGACGCTCTCGCCTAATTGAGTCATTTTATTCTCCTATGAAAAATCCTATGAAATTTGTGCGGCCGCATTTAATTTTTCAACCACAATCGCACCGCGTTTGGCGGTATCGGATGAGCTGTAAACCAAATGCGCTTGGGCTTTAGTACTTTTAAATAAGTGTTCTGCAGCTAAGGCAATTAGAGTTGTGGCGGTGGCTGAACCTAAATCGCCATAACAATCTGCTGGGTGTTGAATTTTTACAGGATCTTGAAAGTATTTTCGATTGCGAATTTGCGCTACGCCAAATTCTTTCGCCCAATGGTTTTCGCCATTCATACTGCTGTAGATACTGTGAATCGTGTTTTCAGGTTGGTTGATAAGGGCTTTTTTAAAGGCTTGATCTAAACCATCTCCGCGATAAGGTTCTTCACTAAAAAGATGGCCGGTTTCATCGCTAATTCCGGGGGCGCAGAGTGCAATGACTTGCCCACTGCGTTGCTGCGCTAATTCAAGGTGTGGCGTTAACAGTAAAAAGCTTGCGGCTTCGCCGGGGGCAAATGTATCTGGTGCGCCTACCGTTAATAATCTTTTGTCTTTATCTAACGGCATTAAGCGCGAGGAGTCTTCGTGGCTGTCGCTTCCGCCTACGAGCACATAAGGGTATTGGGTGTTGTAAAGATACTGAAAGATAAAATCTATCGCCTCCATACCGCTCGCACGCCCAGAATGGATGCTGCGGCTCATTGCAGGGTCAAGCCAAGGGGTGAGGTTAGTGGTGAGGTTTTTTACATAAGAACTTAAACCTTCGCTGTCGCCTTTAATTTCCGGCATCGCCAAAATTAAGGGTACTGCTTGCTCTGTGGCACTTTGCGCACAAGCTTCACGCAACGCAAGAATGGCCATTTTTACCACACGATCATGGAGCGGGTTAAAGCGCTCGCCCTCATCAAGGTCGCCCTCAAATTCCGCAAAAATTTCATCGGGCACGCGTGCCATGGTGATCTGCTTACCAGAAGCAGTAGTAAAAGCAGAACCTTTATACGCACTGATTGCTGCATTAACCGCCGCAGCCGTCATAGCCACATTACCACCTACAGGCGTGATCATACCCATGCCAGCAATGTAGAGTTTTTTTGAATTGTTTTTTTGCGAGGAGCTAGTTTTAATCATTCTTCGGTTAATCCTTTAATTGCGTGGTTCAATAAATATTGTGCAGGTTGCTTAACGCTAACTCTAACCAGTGCTATAAACCGCGGTGAAATGTTCAATATTAACTCCCTATAAAATAACGGTGTGCTGGTTCAGGCGTTGCGGAGATTTTGACATATTGCGGACACTTTAACCACAACGGGAAACGGGAAGTAGCGGGAAATAAAAGCTAGTTTTAAGCCACTGCTTAAAGAAACTAAATTCGCCTAGCGATTCTATTTAGCTCTATTTAGCTCTAGTTAGCTCTGGGTTATCCGCAGGTTATATTTGGGCGCGCTTTATTTACTTAAGCTTTGACCATTGTGTGCGAACTACTGTGATTTATTGTTGCGCCTTTTTGAGTGTAAAGCGATGGCACTGCTACTTGCCCGCGAATAAGGTTTAGTAAATGCGTCAGGGTTTGTTTGGAGCGGTTAATCATCCGGCCATTAATTTCATTGGCTTTTTGGCACTCAATGAAATCTGCAGTCAGTGTTTGCCAGCTAGCAATTAATGTATGCGTTGATGGGGAGCGCAATAGAAGTTGTTCCCAGCCTGCCAAAGTTGTTTCTAATCCGGCGGCGCGCAGGAGTTGCTCGCGTTGTTTGGCGTTAAATGTGAGAGTTTCAAGCAGCTGATCTTTTTGCGTAACTATTTCCTGGAGCCCTTCGTGCTTGCGTTGCTCCATCAATTCGCGTTCACACAAGAGTAGATCTTTCAATTGATTAACTGCGGTAGAGTCCTGAACGTACATATCACCTAGATAGCCGATATTCAGTTCCGGGGTGTTTACTGCCGCGCCAGGGCGCGACTCGGTATTAAAAGGCAGAGACATAGCAACCTCACTGGGCTGAATAAATCTGGCTGCTGTTGGGGTAGCAGCCGGAATGAATTAGTTTAACAACTCGTCTTGTCTGAGCATATTTTCAGCAATGCGCTCAGCATTAAACTCAAAACGGCCTTCAGCAATGGCTTGCTTGATAGACGCTACACGCTCTAAATTGACATCGGGTAGCAGGTTAATTTTGGCCTGTAAGCGTGACAGGTTTTGTGCTTCCGGGCTGAGTACCACATTATCTTTACTGCTGGGCACCACAGTTTCAGGTGCCACGGCAGGAGCTTTGGCATTGTTGGCAGTTACTGGTGTTGCATTGCGACTACGAGCGCTGCCAGCTGAATTAATGTTGTTTGTATCTATGACCATGATGTCGTTCCCCAACGATTGCTATGTGTTTGAGAGAGTGATAAAAAATTCCCTCTCCTTGGGTTGTCGGCCAGTAGCCGAAGAACTTTAGTAATCATTTTCAATTTATGGTGGTTAATTCTTTGGGCCTTCATATATCTTCCTGATGCTTATTAAAAAGAGATATCTGCTTATAAAATACTTTGAGCTTTTTATAAAATACTTTGAACTCTGCCAGGGCCTAATACTTTAGCGCTGAGGATTCGTGCAGATTGGTTGTTTTTAATCTTAATTTGTTGGCCTATGCGGCCATCGCTAACGGCAGTGCCGGTCGTAACTACTCGAATAGTGCCGGCTATTGCTTCTACGCTAACGTCATCTCCACGCTTTATCGCTAGTTGGGTATCCAGCGCTGAGCTACGAAAAGCATCGCCTTTGTTGACCGGGTATCTCAACTCTTTGCCAATAATATCTTCGGGTTTGCTGCTATAACCTTGGCGATATTGGCTCACATCCAATACTTCAACACCGACATCCTCTGTGCTGATGACTTCGCCGCGTTGTAAATTACGGCTAGCAACTGCCATAGGACGGAAAACAATTGCCTGTGCAGGTACTAAAATTGTCCAGCGCGATGTGCCGGAACAAACTACTTGAACATTGATATTGCCACCGTTATTGCTGGCATCTTGCAGGTTTAGTGCAAGTGGTTGGTCGCACTGAGTTAAACGCAAACGTGAATCTAATGCGCCTACTTTTATATCCACTTTGGCCGCGTCAGTGCTGCGATATTCAGCCGTTAAGAATTGGGCAATGTTGATACGAAGTTGTTGAATATTTTCTATCTCCGACTGTGCTTGTACGTTGTCTGGGTTCAAGCCGAATATGACCAATGCCAAGTTGCCAAGACTTTTTAGAATGTCTTGACGTATGTTGTTCTCCAAAGAAAAGAAAACTCTATAAAAACTACGAAATTTCATAATTTGTCCTATTCTCATTAAAGTAGATGTAGAAAGTAGCTATTAATCAACCTGCTACTGACTATCTGTTTAAAGAGTGACGGTTTTCAGGCGTTATGGCTGCTGTAAAACTTGTACCAAGAATAAATGCAAAGACTATGCCGTCTGCCTTTCCTTCTGCTTTTGCTTTGTCGTGCGTGGGCTAGGTCAACGAACTAAAACGACTATAGAGGTGTGCTGCATGGCCGGTGTAATGGATAGCGTCAACCAACGCACACAATTGGTTGGGCAGAATAGATTAGAGCTTTTGCTATTTCGTCTGGGTGGTCAACAGATGTATGGCATTAATGTTTTTAAAGTTAAAGAAGTTCTGCAGTGTCCATCATTAAACGCTATTCCTGGACGCAATAGAGTTGTGCGTGGCGTGGCCCATATTCGTGGTGGCACCATACCCATTATGGATATGAATTTAGCGATTGGCCGTAAAGAGTTACCCGATATTGAAAGTTGTTTTGTGATTATCACTGAATATAATCGAACTGCGCAGGGCTTTCTCGTACGTTCGGTTGAACGTATTGTGAACATGAATTGGGGCGATATTCATCCACCACCCAAAGGCGCTGGCAAAGAGCATTATCTTACGGCGGTTACACAGGTGGATGGCCAGCTGGTAGAAATCATTGATGTAGAAAAAATTCTCGCTGAAGTTTCGCCTGCAAAAGAGCAGGTGAGCGAAGGTGTTGTGAGCGAAGGAATTGCGGAAAAAGTAGTACAAAAACATGTATTAATAGTGGACGATTCAACCATCGCACGTAAACAGATTCAACGTGTTGTTGAAGGCATGGGTATCCAGACTACTATCAAAAAAGATGGTCAAGAAGCACTTCATTATCTACTGGATTTGATTAAGGAAGGAAAAAATCCTTATGAAGAGTTAGTCATGATTATCTGCGATATTGAAATGCCAGAAATGGATGGCTACACATTTACCGCTGAGGTACGCAATCATCCTTTACTTAAAAAATTACACATTATTTTACATACATCTCTTAGCGGTGTATTCAATGAGGCAATGGTAAGAAAAGTAGGTGCTGATGACTTCTTAGCAAAATTTCATCCGGATGAGTTAGCTCGTCGTGTTAATGACCGTGTATTAGCTATCACGGGTGAAAATTTACTTCCACCCACAGACGTGTAGCGAGATGTTTTTTGTTTGTCAAAAAATGCTCTCTTCCATGAGCCATGTAGTAATGCTATCGAGCAAATATGACTAATAAAGATCCTAATATTAATGCTAACTTATTTGCTAAATTGGCTGAGCGCGATAATGTTGATAAAGTGGAGTTTGATCATTTCCGGCAGTTTCTAGAGGATGCCTGCGGCATATCTCTGGGTGACAACAAACAATATTTGGTTACTAACCGAATGCGTCGGTTAATGGATGATAATAAAATTACCAGCTTTACAGACTTAATTCGCACTTTAAAGTCTGGTAGCAATCGTAAATTAAAAGATGATGTAATTGATGCGATGACCACCAATGAAACTTTTTGGTTTCGTGATGTTTATCCCTATGACTATTTAAAAAATACACTTTTCCCGCAGTTTATGTCTGGCAGTAATAAAATGTTAGGCCCGGTGCGTATTTGGTCTGCTGCTTGCTCTTCAGGACAAGAACCTTATTCTATTAGTATGATGGTGGAGGAATATCGCCAAAAAAATATGGGCGCCTTAATGCGACCAATACAAATAGTGGCTACTGATTTATCGGCCACGATATTAGAGCAAGCCCGTAAGGGTGAATACGATAAATTATCAGTCACGCGCGGTCTTTCTAATGAGAGGCTCGAACGTTTTTTTGACAAAACTCAAGATGCAAATTGGCGAATAAAGCCATTGTTACGCGATAGAATTGATTTTCGTCCCATTAACCTAATGGATTCTTATGCCGCATTAGGTAAGTTCGATATAGTGTTTTGTCGCAACGTGCTGATTTATTTTAATGCAGATTTAAAGCGACAAATACTGCAAAAAATTCACACCTCATTAAAGCCTCAAGGAATTTTATATTTAGGCTCTTCAGAAGGCTTGGCTGGCGCAGCAGATTTATTTGAGATGGTACGTTGCGACCCCGGTATACTCTATAAGGCACTCTAAAAGTTTGCACACAAAATGCTGTGTAAATTTCGTTTTGAATATTTCTTTCTCCGCTATTTCAAACCCAGCTATTTTAAAAAAAACTCTTCACTTCATATAACTCCAGCGGCAGCCCATCCGGATCCTTAAAAAATGTAAATTTTTTGCCGGTGTATTCGTCTATGCGAATTGGCTCTACCGCTATGCCTTTGCTTTCAAGTTCGTGTTTGGTTTCTGCGACATCCGTTACTCCAAAAGCGAGGTGACGTAAACCGCAGGCTTCTGGTTGCGATGGGCGTGCGGGTGGAGTGGGGAAGGAGAATAGTTCAAGTTGGGTGCCATCGGGTAAGGCTAAATCTAACTTATAGGATTGTCGTTCGGCACGATAGGCTTCTGCTACTACACGCAAACCCAGCGTTACTGAATAAAAATGTTTTGAGCGAACGTAATCGGAACAAATAATCGCTACATGGTGAAGATTGTTTAGTTGCATGCTGGCCTCTATTGGTGTGAAAGATTTGGATTGTGAGAAGTTATCTCTTCCGGGAGCTGCCGTTTTACTGTTGTTGGCGGTAAAGCCTTGCCGCTTTGTTTTGCCGCCACTGTTATTGCCGCTTTTATCGTCTGTTTAGTGTATAAAAAAACTAGCTAAAACAACGTGTTATGTTTTTTCGTGGCCTTGGCACAAGCGTTGCAAATGTTTATTCAACAATGCGATCTTGCCGTTCGGCGAAAATCATTAGGCAGCACTAATAGGTAGCGAATAGGTAAAAAGTTATGTCAATTTCATTCGAGTCAGCATTAGGCATCCATGAATCAGCGTTGCGTGTACGCGGTCAGCGTGCAGCAGTGTTGGCGAGTAATTTGGCGAATATCGATACGCCTAACTACAAAGCACGGGATTTGGATTTTAAACAAATGTTGAATCAAAAAACGAGTGAAATCCCTTATTTCAGCGCGCAAATGACTAATGATCGCCATATCGCTGCGAGTGCGATGTTTGGTGAAGATGCGGATGTGTTGTATCGCACCCCACAACAACCATCAATTGATGGCAACACTGTTGAAGACCAAATTGAGCATGCAGAATACATGAAAAATGCTTTAGCGTTTCAGGCTAGCTTTCAATTTTTAAACAGTAAATTTCAAGGTTTGAGAACAGCCATTCGTGGTGATTAGTATTAAAGCCTTGGCGATTTGTTAAAAATGAGTCATTTAATTTTGTAAATGTTTTTACCTTAGCGAGAAAAATCATGGCACTGGGAAATATTTTTGACATAGCAGGCACCGGCATGAACGCACAGAGTTTGCGTTTAAATACTACCGCGAGCAATTTGGCGAATGCGCAATCGGCGAGCTCGAGTGTCGATCAAGTGTACCGTAGTCGTCAGCCAGTTTTTGCTGCTATTCAACGCCAAGCCATGCAGCAATCCTTGAGTGGTGATCGAGCGACTAACGAAGGTGAAGCCAATGCTGGCGTGCAAGTATTAGGCATTGTCGAAAGTAATGCACCGCTGGATCGCCGTTATGAACCTACACACCCAAAGGCCGATAAAGATGGTTATGTTTATTACCCAAATGTGAATGTGGTAGAAGAAATGACGAATATGATGTCTGCTTCACGTTCGTTTCAAATGAATGTTGAAGTCATGAACTCCGCCAAACAAATGGTGCAACGTGTTCTTACTTTAGGCCAATAGTATTTTGGTGCAATGAAACACATAAGCACAACGTTTTAAAGTAAGGGGAAAAAAATGAGCAATATAGCGAACGCAATTTCTGCCACTACGCCGCTGGATCAACTTGATATCGCGAAGAAAAATCCGGTTAAGAAAAAGTCTAATGAGTTGGGACAAGATGCTTTTTTAGAATTAATGATTACGCAAATGAAAAATCAAGATCCACTCAGCCCACAAAGTAATTCTGAATTTGTTGCTCAGTTAGCACAATTCAGCTCGGTGCAAGGCATTGAAAAATTAAATACAAATTTTAATAGTTTTAGTAGTGGTTTTCAGTCCAATAAAGCACTACAGGCGTCTTCTTTGGTTGGGCGCTCAGTGAGCGTTGAAAGTAAAACGAGTATTTTAGAAGATAAAGGAATTATTTCTGGCAGTGTAAATTTACCTGCAGCAACATCAGAATTAAAAATAAATATTTACAATTCAAGCGGTGCATTAGCCGCACAGATTCCGGCCGGCGCAGCCGCTTCAGGTGATACAAATTTTCGTTTTGATGGCCACAACATGGAGATTAATGGTGAATTGTTGAGGTGGAATTCTGGCGCAAAAGCGCTGCCACCAGACACTTATACATTTGCTGTTTTTGCTCAACAAGGTGGTAAATCACAACAACTAACTACCAATCTTAGTGCCAACGTAAATAGTGTAACGCTCGGCAGTGATGGAAATTTAGTACTGAACTTAGCCGGTGTGGGTTCAGTGGATATGAGCAAAGTGAAACAATTTAATTAGTAGCGAAACGAGTTATACGTTGCGTTACTAACCACTTAATTAGGAGTAGATCATGTCATTCAATACAGCACTCAGCGGAATACGCGCGGCCGACACTGATTTAAGAGTCACCGGAAATAATATTGCTAACGCAGGCACAATTGGTTTTAAAAGTTCACGCGCTGAGTTTGGTGATGTTTACAGTAGTTCATTGTTGGGAGGTGGACAGGACACCCCCGGAAGCGGAGTAACAACACTAAAATTGCGTCAACAATTTGGTCAAGGTAATTTAAAGTTTACGCAAAATACAATGGACTTAGCCGTCAATGGTGCAGGATTTTTTGTGTTGAAAAACAGTGATGGTCGATCTTTTTCGCGTGCGGGTGCTTTTGGTTTAGATAAAGATGGCAATATCGTTAACAGTACCGGTGCAAACCTGCAGGGCTTTTTAGCGGATGCTGCCGGGAATGTGAATGGAATTATCAGCAATTTAAAAGTTGATGTTACGACTCAGGCACCACGTCAAACCACAGGCCTGGATTCCGCGTTTAATTTAGATGCAAACCAAAAGGTGCTTGAGACTACGGGTTCTAGTTTTGTTTCAAACGGCACTGCAGTAGGTGTTGCAACTCTCGGTGTGAAACCGAGTAGCAATGGCTATGCACCACAAACGTTAACTATAAAAGATCCAAAGGGAGCCGTCGTAAACTACACAAGTACTGCGGGTGCTCCGGCCGCTAAAACGGCCTCAGAACTCAATGCCTTGTCTGGGATTAGTGCAACCGCATCTACCGCAGCCACTGTCTCCGCTGCGGGGTTCAGTAATGCTAATGGAAATCTGGTTTTAAATGGCGTTACCCTCAGTGCCACAACACTTGCGGGTTTACAAACGCAAATTAACGCTTTATCTACCTCTACTTTGGCTGGCGTTAGCGCGGTGGTTAACGGCGCCGGTGATTTGGATATAGTCTCTAAAGTGGGTGGCGATTTAAATTTTTCATTCGCTGGCCCAAGCGCCGCGGGCAACTTAAGCGTGACCGGCAGTAGCTCCGGAGCTCAAACGGTAACTAATTTAACGGATGCTGCCGTTGTCGGTGGAACCTTGAATGTTGTTATAGATTCTGGCTTTGCGATTACCAGCAGCACACCGGCCTCGGGCAATTTATTTGCGCCTATCACGCCTGCGAGCTTTACTGCCGTAACTGTTAATCCGTTTAACCCTACAGATTCCAAAACTTATAACCATGCAACTTCGGCTTCGGTTTACGATAGTTTGGGTAATTCTCACGTTATGCGCTCTTATTTTGTAAAACAAAATTACGACGTAAATGACCCAACCACCACGCCAAATCACTGGAAGGTCTATGTGCAAATTGACGGTCAAAACGTGGGCGATCCAGATCCTAGCCTACCTTCACCGGCTAACACCTTGCCTACAATGGCCGTTAAAAATGTTTACTTCTCTCCAGACGGTACGTTGAATGCGGCGTTAACCGACAAAATGCTCATTTCGAATTGGACTCCACTAGATTCGCTCGGCAAACCGCTCGGTGCCTTAGCACCACTCAATGTATTGCAAGGTGGCAGCACACCCGTGGTAGAACCTCCTGCAAGTTCAAACTTTGCGATTGATATGGGCGGCTCCACTCAGTTCGGTAGTGCTTTTGCGGTGGAAAACCTCAACCAGAACGGTTACGCGACAGGTCGTTTAGCAGGTTTGGATGTGGACAGTAAAGGCATTCTGTTTGCTCGTTTCACTAATGGCGAAGCGCAAACACTCGGTCAAGTAGCCCTAGCTAAATTCAATAATATTGAGGGCCTGAAACCTATCGGCGACACCATGTGGGCGCAAACCTTTGAAACTGGCGACGCGGTTATAGGTGCGCCTGGCTCATCGTCTCTTGGTGCAATTACTTCCGGAGCTTTGGAAGAATCCAATGTTGATCTTTCTGCCGAGTTGGTAAACCTGATTATTGCGCAACGCAATTATCAGGCGAACGCGAAAACAATTGAGACTGCTAATGCGACAACTCAAACCATTATTAACTTGAGGTAATGGCAGAGGATTGAACTTGTCATTGAAATTGTAGTATTGCGAAGTAATAGCGCCCTAAATAATCGGCGGCTTAACCTCACCCAAGCGGCAAACAGCGGAAGTTGTTTGCCGCTAGCTATTTCTGCACCGCTCACCACCACTAGCATTCTATTATTTAATCTTTTTGTTTCAAAGGCTTAGCGCTAGCAGCTAAACCGGCGAACGGCCGTAAGCAACTTGGCACCCGTCTTGCAAAACCTCTCATAACGGCAACACTGCCAAAAAACTAGCGGCCTCACTCCAGGAGTAAGCATTGTGGACAGAGCCATTTATATCGCCATGACCGGCGCCAAAAATAACATGATGTCGCAGACTAGCCACGCCAACAACATGGCGAACATCAGCACGAATGGCTTCAAAGCAGATTTTGAACAGTCGCGCAGCATGGGCGTTTACTACGGTGAAGGCCAACCAACACGCGCTTACGCGCTCACCGAATCACCCTCAGCCGATTTTGACTCTGGCCCCATTATGTCTACTGGTAACCCGTTAGACATGGCGATTAATGGCAATGGTTTTATTGCCGTCCAAGCACCCGACGGTAGCGAGGCTTACACGCGCGCAGGCAATCTCAGTATTGATGCATCGGGCACCTTGCGCACCGCGAATGGTTTAGCCGTGCTTGGCAATTCAGGGCCCATTAATTTCCCCCCGTTGGACAAAATAGAAATAGGGTCCGATGGCACCATCTCCATTATTGCATTGGGGCAGGGTGCGGAAACCATGGTGGATTCCAATCGACTTAAATTAGTTAACCCGGATTTAAAAAATATTGAAAAAGGTGCAGATGGTTTGTTTCGTCAGCGCGATGGTTTAACGGCAGAAGTTTCAGCAACTGTACGTGTTGCGGGTGGCATGTTAGAAGGCAGCAACGTAAATGCGATGAGTGAATTCACGCAAATTTTAACGCTCGCACGCCAGTACGAAATGCAAGTGAAATTAATGAAAACGGCAGATGAAAATGCAGCGGCATCTGCACAACTTTTACAAATGTC
>JAYTSJ010000229.1:0-4245 GCA_043745725.1 Gammaproteobacteria bacterium
TGTTCATCGCTATGATCGTGATAAGCGATAGCCGGTGTTTTTATGTCAAAATGTGCAAGTAAACGTGAACTGTGCCGCGTATCTTCAGCTGCAATCACAGCTACAGTTTGTAGTGTTTCTATCGCTCGCGGTACCATGTCCGCCAAATTACCAATCGGCGTGGCAACAACGTAAAGTGTGCCCTTTTCTGCGCCCCCTTGTGTACCAGTATTTTGGGGGATGGAATTTGCCATAGATTTTCTCATTTTTTGTGTTTTAGGAGCTGTAGGTTATGCTAAACCGAACAACGAATTATGCATTGGTAACGCTGCTAATTTTGTTTCTGGGCAGTTGTACCAGCAACGCTCCTCATCCTGCAGGGCGGGGCGATGCAATATCTCAAATTAAAGCTTCACGCCTGCAAGATTTACTTGCCCAGGCGCAACAACAGAACTCGCCAGAACGTGAAAATTTACTCTTGAAGGCAGCAGAAATATATATTGAACAAGGCGAACTGGATAAGGCATATAACCTTACAAATAAGATAGCTCCGGCAAAATTACCAGATTCTACATTCGTTACCTATAGCTATATTGTTGCACTGCTTGATCTCACTAGTGGCGAGGTTGATGCGGCACGGCGCATTCTAACCAACACCCGCCTTGAACGACAATTAAATGCACTGGAGCCACAGCAAGAAGCCAACATTCGTGAAGTTCGCGCGCAAACATTCCAACGCACCGGGCAATTAGACGCAGCCGTTAGCGAACGAATTAGTCTCTCTGCGTTACTGGCAAACAACAAGGCCAACAAAACCAATCAAGATGCACTTTGGCAAACGCTGATGAGCATTCCGCTCGCCGATTTAGAGACAAATGCAACTCAAGGTGCTGGCGGCATAACCCAAGGCTGGTACAGCTTGGCTGCGATCAGTAAAAATAACACGCTCAATATAGAAACCCAGCAAGCCTTACTGAACAAATGGTTAAGTCGATGGACCAACCATCCCGCAAACGGCAACCTACCAAAAGAGTTAAACCTGCTGAAAACCTTGGTCAGCCAGCAGCCACATAAAATTGCTCTACTTCTGCCCCTACAAGGTCGCCTCGCCGAAGCGGGTGAAGCTGTAAGCGATGGATTTTTTGCAGCCTACTATCACTCTCTTGGCGGCAAACAACAGGCACCCAGCGTACGCCAATACGACACCAGCAAGGGCGCCACAGCAGCCTATCAACAAGCCGTTGCAGATGGCTCTGATCTCGTTATCGGCCCACTCGATAAAGAGGATGTAAACCAAATCAGTCGCCTTAGTGTATTACCAGTTCCCTTATTATCACTTAATTATTTATCCACCAATGACACACAGCCCAACGCTCAACCGGCACAAGTTATTCCTGGTTTTTATCAATTCGGTTTAGCCGTTGAAGACGAAGCACGCCAGGCAGCACGCCAAGGTATTCAAAATGGGCTTAAACGTGCGCTCATTGTAACGACGACCCAAGAATGGAGCGAACGTATTGCCCAAGCATTTAATGATGAATGGCTAAAACTCGGCGGCACGATTATTGGTAAAAGTATGTTCACCACTCAAGATCAATTTTCCGGCGCCATCCGCAATGCACTGTCACTTGACGACAGTCAAGCGCGCATGATTTTATTGCAACAACAGCTGAGCACAAAATTTGAATTTACCCCGCGCCGTCGCACTGATGTTGATATGATTTTCATGGCGGTAACACCCAGCCAAGGCCGCCAAATAAAACCAACATTTGCGTTTTACTATGCAAACAATATCCCCACTTACGCTACCAGTAACATCTACTCTGGCGACGTTGATGCGGTGAATAATGAAGACTTAAATGGTGTGATATTCAATACCTTGCCGTGGGTGTTTGATGACAACAACCCAGAAAAAATCGCTATCATGCAAAACACCAAATCATCCGCAGTTTATAGCCGCCTGCATGCACTTGGTGCCGATGCCTTTCATTTATACCCACGCTTATCACAACTCAAACAAGCGCCACAAATGCGGATCTATGGCGCAACCGGCTCGCTACATTTATTGGCTGATGGACGCATTGAACGTGAGCAAATCTGGGCACGGTTTATTAACGGGTTAGCGGAACCAATAGCTACCGTAGTTGATGACAATGATCACACACAAGGCGAATAACCGATGTTTTTTAATCGCAGCGCAAAGCCACCACCACACAAAAATGCAGCCGCTAAAAGCACAAATGCCGTGACGCTAGGAGCACAAGCTGAAGCCCGTGCCGAGCAATTTTTGCAACAACAAGGCTTGACCACAAGATTAAAAAATTATCGCTGCAAACCAGGCGAAATAGACTTAATAATGATGGATGACAAAGAGCTTATTTTTGTAGAAGTACGCCTGCGTAGCCATAGTCAATTTGCGAATGCCTGCGAAAGTGTTACCTTTAGCAAACAAGCAAAAATTATTAAAGCCGCACAATGTTATTTACAAGAACAACACCTTACTGAAACAGCCCATTGTCGCTTTGACGTTGTTGCCTTCAGCGATAGCGACAGTGAGCCAGAGTGGATTAAAAACGCTTTTTCAACTTTTTAAGTGATTACTAAAAGATAAATAATTATGGATCAACGTGTCATTACGCTATTTCATGAAAGCATTGAAGCCAAAATGCACGCGGGTGAAAATCTTGCCCCTCTAATTGCGCAAGCTAGCACCATAATCGTTGAAGCACTTCTCAATGAAAAAAAAGTTCTTACCTGCGGCAATGGCATTTCAGCAGCACATGCGCAAATTTTTACTGCTAGCTTCATTAATAGTCTTGAGCAAGAGCGCCCCAGTCTTCCAGCATTTAATTTAGGCACAGATGTTGTTAGCTTTGGCGACAACACTAATGACATCTTCGCCAAACAAATACGCACACTAGGACAACCCGGTGATATTTTGTTATTAATCACGACCACTGGCAACGCAAGTAACTTATTACAAGCGATTAGTGCTGCACACGACCGCAACATGCGCGTAATTGCACTTACAGGTCGCGATGGTGGTGATGCAACCGTGCTATTAGATACACAAGACATTGAACTTCGCGTTCCTGTATCTGCCAAACAACGTATTCATGAGGTGCACTTACTCACACTTTTTTGTTTGTGTGATTTAATTGACCAACAACTTTTTGGCGGCGCGACTTAATTATCGTGCAAATCAATTCGTATGTTTAATTCGTAAACTTAATTCGGAGATTCAACAATGCTCAAACATTTTTCTATAGTAAGTTTATTTATTGGCATTAGCTTACTCATTACAGGTTGCGCTGAAGTCATTAACGTCACTACTAGCAAACCCATTGAAATGAATGCCAACCAACGCACTATGGGCGCAAAATTGAACGATCAGGAAATTGAAACTATCGCCCGCGTCAACATAAAAAAAGCTAACCCACAACTTGAGCATGCTCACATTAATATCGATAGTTTTAACGGTTTAGTATTACTTACCGGGCAAGTACCCAGTAATGAATTACGCAATATTGTTGCCGATACTGTTTATCAACTTAGCCCCGTACGTGAAGTTCACAATGAATTAACAGCACGAGAAGCAACAAATTTTGGCGAGCGCAGTGTTGATGTTTGGATTACCACGAACATAAAAACTCAACTACTAGCCGACAAGGAAACTGAAAGCCAACGCATACGCATTATTACTGAAATGAAAACGGTTTTCTTAATGGGCATAGTCACCCATGCTGAAGCTGACCACATTACTAATATGGTCAGCCATACCAGTAATGTACAAAAAGTAGTTAAGGTATTTGAGTACATTGATTAAGGCGTTCACATAGATCTGATTAACTATTCACTGAAATTATTATGTGGTTAAATAATGATTTTTTCGAACAACAAAATATTACCCAGCGCAACACCAAGCGCTTAACTGTTTTGTTATGTAACAAAAAATATACCTCGGCGCATGTAGCGAGGTGTTTAATTTTACTTATTTTTTTCGTTCACTCACTATTGAGGTAAATCATCTTGCAACTGGATCAAGCAACCCCGGAACAATTACACCAATGGGAAAGCCAACTCGCCGCTGACTACCAAACCATTCTTGGCAAAAAGCTTAATCTCGATTTAACGCGCGGAAAACCTTCTGCCGACCAACTCGACTTATCTGATGCACTCGATGGTATTCTCAAGGGTAATTACATTGCCGCTGATGGCACCGACACCCGTAACTACGGTGGCCTGGATGGTTTACCTGAGGCCAAA
>JAYTSJ010000230.1:0-15455 GCA_043745725.1 Gammaproteobacteria bacterium
CAAAATTATCATCGCTATAAAGAGTTACCTTGTAACCACTTGGAACTTCGAGTGAGGATAGATCATTATCTTTAACGCCCAGCGCGACCAGTTGGCTTAACGTGTAAGTACCTACTGTTAATCCAGCGGAATAACCGCCGTAACTACAATGTTGATAAACTTTAACAGGGCCGCTAGTGACGGTAGTGGAGGTGCGAAATCCAGCCATTTCAGCGCGAACATTGTCAATTGCTTTTGCAGCGTAAGCTTCTTGATCCTGGCCTTCAGGAACGCCGCAAGGCATACCTTTACAGGTAATATTCGGGTTGGAAAAAAGATTTTGACGTGGTGCATTATTGAATGACTGACTGTAAGCCATGATAGTGACAAATGAGCTATCGACGCCGTAACCAACGCCATATCTATAGCGAGTACCGGAAGTATCGCCTTGGCGACGTGAATGGTTTAAGCCCATGTTGTGGCCCATTTCATGCGCCATAGTCATTGGGCCGCAGCCTGGTGACACTACGTTCCATGTCCAGTTTTTATCGACCGCAACATAACCGATACCACAACTTCCGGTTTGGTGAACTTGCGATACAAAGTCAGCACCTAACTGATCACGCAAAGCAATGACCGAACTATTAACGCGAAGGTTGCCTAATACTGCGCCTTGATCTGCGCCAACTTCGTCATTCAGACGCACGCCAACCAAGCGCAATTGAATATCAACCTGGCTAGCAGCATAGGCCGCGTTAATTTGGTTTACCCAGTTAATCATTGCGGTGTTTGGATCACCACTGAAATAATTTTTGCTGTAAGTATCATATAGAATTAACAAATCGATTTGCGTTGCGCTGGCAATAGTTGAAAATGCTGTGGTAACCGCAAGGCACAAAAGCATGAGTGACATTTTAATGTTTTTAATAGTCATTTTATATCTTCCTCTAGAAAGAATATGAATGTTTGAGTGACGACCTGCACCGATTTGATACGTAAAGTTACAGAAACACCAAGGCTGAAAATATTATTTAAACTCAATAAACGGAGAAATCAAAGTAAGACAAAAAATGTATTTCTCAGTAGAAAGCCAGAATAGCATTCAAAAAAAATTACAAATGGTGTGGAATTCACAAATTGAGGAAATGTTATAAGACAGCGGGAACTTAGTCTGTGCTGCTAAATTGTATAGTAAATAGGTGTGTGTAATGTTGTTAGAGAGGGTGCCACCATTGTCGCATTCTAATACATATTGTTTTAGAGAAATGAGGATTTCGAGCTTGGTTTATTTATTATTTTCGATTGAAATATTGGGTTTCATTTCTCTGCCCAATTGATATTTTTAATGTGAGAATGAAAAATGAAAAAAAATAATGAATGTATACTTTTCGAAAATTACACTTAGGTATTAACCAATTTTCCATCAGCCATTCGTAATCTTCGCGATAAAGATATCGCAATCATACGAATTACTTTGGCTGCAATTTTTGGATTGTCATTTAACATTTTATCCAGTGAATCTTTCGATAAAATTAATAACTCACATTCTGTTTCTGTTCCGCACATAGCAGAGCGCCGCTCACCATCCAATACCGCCATTTCACCAAAGCTGCGTCCTTTTGTTAAAGTTGCTAACTGCACATTTTTATTTTCAGCATTGGCTTTATATACCGTCACGCTGCCGCGATTAATGATGCACATAAATGTGCCTGCGTCACCTTCCCGAAAAATGATCTTGCCTTTGGGGATTTTGCTGGTACTGAAATAACTCGCCACTAATTGCAATTCGGTCGACTGCAACATGTTGAACATATCGCATTCCGATATCATGTCGCGTATTTCATTGATTAGTGCAGATTTTTCAGGCATGGATTGTTGCGCCTTTAATGGTAATGGCGTAGAAATGATAATTAATTTTACTCTGTAGAGGGCATTAGTGGAACATGCCGGCGTTACGATAAATCGAGTCTTGCTGGTATAAGAGCCCGATCCAAACCGCTGGCGCACCTAAATCGCTGGCTGTTTCAATTGGAGCATGCGCTAAGGTTTGCAATGTCACCCAAGAGAATCGCTGGCGTGACTGCACGACCAGCGCATATCCAATGCCAGTGAAGCCAATTGATCAAAACCGGCTATTTTCTTTGGTAACAGGCTGTAAAGTGGGTGGCTGACACGCTTTTGAGATTTTATAGGTTTACTCATGGCTAATTGGCTCTATGAAACGCGCAAAGGGAAGTAATGTAGGAGTAACAGTAGGGTGTTAAGTGTATCTATGAGCAAACACTTTCATCTGTCTGCCAACAAACATAAAAAGTTAGGTCGGCCATAAACTATTTTCATTTCTAGCGTCTAAGCCTTGTTATTTTTACCTTAAATTCTATGGCGATGTTTTTTAAACCCAAGTGCCTGTTAGAATTAGTGTTGTTAATCCCAGAGCTTTTACTGCGTCTATGTCCAACCTAAATACCCAGCAAGCCATTATGTTTGCCGATGTTTCTGGCAGCTCGGCACTTTATAAGAACTTGGGAAATCAAGAAGCCAAAGCCCTCGTCGATAATGCTGTAAGCTTTATGGCGTCATCTACTATTGTGCGTGAAGGGACGGTAGTAAAAACCATTGGCGATGAAATAATGGCGCGTTTTGATACTGCAAATTCAGCCTGTGAAGCCGCTATTGCAATTCAACAACGCTCTAGTCGGGAATTTGCCGATATAGGTTTGGGAATTCGGATTGGCATTGCGTTTGGCGATACGGTAGTAACTCCCAATGATGCCTTTGGCGATACTGTTAACGATGCGGCTTATGTGGCGCATATTGCCCGGGCAAATCAGATTGTGTTGACCCAAGGAGTGGTAGATCAGTTAAACCGTACTCTGGTGCAACAGTGTCAGTTGTTTGATCGTATTAATATCAAAGGTGAGAACCATAAAACCACTATCTATCGGCTTGCATGGGAAGTAGCTGGTCAGCAAGATTTTTCGACTAAGGTAATGCCGATGCAGGAGGTTTCTCGCTTTGTCGACAATTTTCAGTTGATCTTAACTTATGGCGAGAAAACTATCGCCTTGTTACCGGCTCAGACTCCGTTTGCCATTGGACGCGACGCTAATAAAGCAGATCTCTTTTTTGATGAGGAGCTGTGTTCGCGTGAGCATTGTCATATTGAATTCAGGCGTGGGAAATATGTACTGATTGACCATTCCACTAACGGCACTTATGTGTGTGCCGAGAATAAAACGCCGATTTATTTACGCCGCGAAGAAACGACCTTACAAGGACGCGGAGTGATTGGTATCGGTCAGCGTACTGATTTGAAAAACCCTTCGCTTATCCATTACAGCCATTAATTGCGAGCCGCATGAAAACATCACAAGCTTCAACGACACCTATTGAATACCAATCTCCCAGTTTGATTCGCATTTTTGCTGCAATGGTTTATGACAGCCTGTTGTTGGCGGCGATTAGTATTGCTTACGGTGCCATAGTGGTGGGCTTGCGCGTGCTAATACAGGGGCGACCAGAAGCAGGACACAGGATTCAGTGGGATATATTGTCGGGCAGTGTTATTAGCATTGGTTGGCTAGCGGTATTGGTATTTTTTTACGTTTATTTTTGGCACAGGTTTGGCCAAACTTTAGCGATGAAAACTTGGCGCTTTAAAATGGTAGATGCGCAAACCAATCAGCTGGCGAGTTATAAACAATGTGTAACTCGCAGCTTCGCGGCAATGCTTTCTTTTTTACTGTTAGGTTTTGGTTATTGGTGTAAATTTTTTCATCCGCAACAAAGAATGCTGCATGATGTGTTGAGCGGTACTAAATTAATTTTGTTGAAGAAATAAAATAGGCGGATTCAACCGTGAAGTGGCAATTAACTTACTAAAAGCATGAATTTATCGGTAAATTTAGGCTAATCTCCAAAAAAAAGGTATGATGCCGCCCTCAAAAAAACCTGCCAAATCGGGCAAAACTGGTCTTAACAGAATCCTCTCTATGTCTCTTATTAAAATTGAAAAAGCCTATTTAAGTTACGGTCTGCAAGTACTTCTGGACGGTGTTGAGTTAGTGGTCGAAAAAGGCCAGCGTTTATGTTTGATTGGCCGCAACGGCGCGGGTAAATCCAGCTTATTAAAGGTAATTGCCGGCGAAGTTGACTTAGATAAAGGCGAAGTTGTGTTGCAAAATGGCGTTCGTATTGCGCGTTTGGAGCAGGATTTGCCAGATGCAGATGACCAGCTGGTATTTGACTTGGTGGCGAGTGCATTTCCGGGTTTGGGTGATTTATTGAGTGAATATCATCACCTCGCGCACGGGACGGAGTTTACGGATGAAATTCTGGCGCGCATGGAAAAACTGCAACACGATATTGAAGCCCGCGATGGTTGGCTAATGCAGCAAAAAGTTGAATCGATTTTAACGCGTTTGGATTTGCCCGCTGAAAAATTTATGAGTGAGCTTTCGGGTGGTTGGCGCCGCCGTGTGGCCTTGGCGCGCGCACTGGTGTTAGATCCGGACGTATTGCTACTTGATGAGCCGACAAACCATTTAGATATTGCCGCGATTGATTGGTTAGAAAAACAATTATTAAATTTTAATGGCGCTTTAGTATTTATTACCCATGACCGTTCGCTGTTACAAAATCTCGCCACTCATATTGTCGAATTAGATCGTGGCAATTTACGTTATTGGTCTGGTGATTACGCGAGTTATTTGGTTTATCGGGAACAAGCATTGGCTGAAGAAGCACGTCACAACGATTTATTTGATAAGCGACTTGCCGAAGAAGAAGTGTGGATTCGTCAAGGTATTAAAGCGCGCCGCACTCGCAATGAAGGCCGCGTACGTGCGTTAAAAGAATTGCGTAATGTGCGTTCAGAACGCCGTGAAGTCATTGGTAAAGCCAGTTTTTCTTTAGCCAGTGGTGAAGCTTCCGGGAAGCTCGTGGCAGAGTTAACCAATGTATCTTATGCCTGGGGCAATAAAAAAATTGTGGAGAACTTTTCCACCACTATTGTGCGTGGTGATCGCATTGGTTTAGTTGGTGCAAATGGTGCGGGTAAAAGTACCGTTCTTAAATTAATTCTGGGTGAGTTGCAAGCGCAAAAAGGTAATGTGCGCTTGGGTACCAATTTATCAGTCGCTTATTTTGATCAACTGCGGGATCAACTGGATTTAAATCAAAGTGCTGTCGACAATATTGCTGAAGGTCGTGAATTTATTGAAATTGATGGCAAATCAAAACATATATTTTCTTACTTAAGTGATTTTTTATTCAGTGGTGAGCGTGCGCGTACACCTTTGCGTGCGCTGTCTGGTGGTGAGCGTAATCGCGTATTGTTAGCAAAACTATTTAGTAAATCTGCCAATTTATTAGTGCTCGATGAACCTACCAATGACCTGGATGTCGAAACCCTGGAGTTGCTCGAAGAAATTTTAACGGATTACCAGGGTACAGTGTTGCTGGTAAGCCATGATCGCGCCTTCTTAAATAATATTGTCAGTAGCGTTATTGCCTTTGAAGGGCGCGGTAATGTGCTTGAATATGTGGGTGGTTACGATGATTGGCTGCGTCAAGGTGGTAAGTGGACGGAATCCGATTTGCCTGAAGTATCCACGCCAGAAATGAATGTTGCCACGAAAAATGTTGTGCAGTCTGCAGCAGTGCCTGTAGAAAAAATGGAAGCTAATATCCAAGTTAAAACTCAAGTTCGCTTGAAAAAACTGAGTTATAAATTGCAAAAAGAATTTGATGATTTGCCAAAACTTATTGAAGGTGTTGAGCAGTCAATTACTGAATTGAAAAATCAAATATCAGCGACAGATTTTTATTCTCAAGCACTCAAAGCTAGAGAAGAAAAATTGCAGGCCTTAGCGCAAGCCGAATTGCAATTAGAGAATTATTTTGAGCGTTGGGCTGAACTGGAAGATATGCAGCAAGCAGAATAAGTAGTGACTATTCTGCTTGCTTGCTAACAAAAACTGCCAAAACATCACATGTTGCACCGTGTAAAACACTGTTAGGTGTTGAGCCCAATAAGAGCGCGAAACCTTTGCGGCCATGACTGCCGACGATAATTAAATCTGCGCTTTGTTGCTGCGCTAAAAAATGTAACTCGGCTGCTGGTTGGCCTACTAGTACATGTTCTTGTTGAATGGGCATATCAATATTTTGGGCGAGAGTTTGCAGCGTTTTTTCTGCTCTTTGAATTTGTTGGTCCTGCACTTCAGATATGTCTAAAGGCATGTCACCACCATAGACAAAGGTGATAGGTTCCAGCACATGCGCAATACTTAATTGCGCGCCACAAGCTCGTGCAATTTTGACGGCTTTTTCGAGAACTAAAGGAGCTTCTTCTGATAAATCTACGCCCACCAAAATATGGTGATATAAACACGCTGATGGTTTCATAAATAAAACCTCTAAAATGTAGATTAGTGTTTACTAAAGTTTAGACAGAAAGCTAATGTCTATCCAATTGTATAGGAATAAAAACTATGTGGTTTATTGTCATTATGATTGTCGTTGTCGCTTTAGTTGTTGGGCCGATGATGATGATGCGTCCTAGTCCTGCGCAAAAAAATAAAGAGAATTTGCGTGCCACAGCCTTTGCGAAGGGCATTCGAATTTCGGTAAAAAATTTGCCACAACTAACAACTGACATCGAAAAACCTGCACCAGTTCCTGTATATTTTTTTGCACCAACTGATCATCATTTAGACGACGATTGGTTTTTATTGCGAACCAGCTATGCGCACGATCTGCATTTTTTACAGTGGTGGGAATGGCATGGTGATTTGCGCCCGACAACTGCTGAGCAAGCAGCTCTGGAAGCATACTTGCCGTCGCTGCCAGACTCTGTACGAGCTGTTAGCATGGGTAGCAAGGGCGTGTGTATCTATTGGCAAGAGCACGGCGGTGATCCGGTGTTGCAGCAAATTATTAAATTGCTGGAAGTGCTGAATGCATTGCAACTCAGGTCGAAATAGTCGTTTTAAGTACTATTGGATTTAACATTTACTTGACCCCTGCGGCTGCAAGTCTTATATATGCGCACCTTTGCGGCAAAATCGTCAGCTTGTGACTATGCTTGCTCTACCTTAGGCGACTCTTTGCTCGCCTGCAAACCCCTAATTCGCTGAGAAAGATATTCTAACCATGGGAAAATCCTTAGTTATTGTAGAGTCACCCGCTAAAGCCAAGACGATTAACAAGTATCTCGGCAATGATTTTATTGTTAAATCTAGTATCGGTCATATACGCGACCTACCCACTAGCGGTGGGGCAAAGCCCGTTGATGCGAAAGAGCGTGCCAAGCAAGCGGCAGCTACGCGCAAAATGTCTCCCGAAGATAAAGCGGTATATCAAGCCAAGAAGGGCAAAACCCAGCTGATTAACCGCATGGGGATTGACCCCGACAACAACTGGGAAGCGCACTACGAAATTCTTCCCGGTAAAGAAAAAGTGGTTGATGAGTTAAAAAAGCTCGCTGAAAAAGCCGACATCATCTATCTCGCAACCGACTTGGATAGAGAGGGAGAGGCCATTGCGTGGCATTTGCGCGAGGCTATAGGTGGTGATTCAGAGCGTTATCGACGTGTGGTGTTTAACGAAATCACTCAAGCTGCAATTCAAAATGCGTTTAAAAATCCAGGCCGTATCGACCAAAATCGTGTAGATGCCCAGCAAGCCCGTCGCTTTTTGGATCGCGTTGTTGGCTACATGGTGTCGCCTTTACTCTGGGAAAAAGTAGCGCGTGGCTTGTCGGCTGGGCGTGTGCAATCAGTAGCGGTGCGTTTAGTCGTCGAACGCGAGCGTGAAATTCGGGCGTTTATCCCGGAAGAATACTGGACGGTGTTTGCAGACTTGCAAGCCAGCAAAGGTGAAAATGTTCCCTTTGAAGTTAAAAAACAAGGCGACGAAGCTTTTAAGCCGGTAAATGAAGTTCAGGCGATGGCGGCAGTAAAAAGCTTGCAGACATCGACCTACAAAGTTGCCAGCCGCGAAGACAAACCCACACAATCCAAGCCTTCAGCACCTTTTATTACCTCTACGTTGCAGCAAGCTGCCAGCACCCGTTTGGGTTTTGGCGTGAAAAAAACCATGATGATGGCGCAGCGTCTGTATGAGGGTGGCTATATCACCTACATGCGTACCGACTCAACGAACCTGAGCAAAGATGCAGTAGAAGCTTGTCGTATTTACATTGTTGAAAGTTATGGCAAGCGTTACTTGCCTGAAAGTCCCGTCCTCTACTCCAGCAAAGAAGGCGCACAAGAGGCCCATGAAGCAATCCGCCCTTCAGATGTAAGCGTATTACCCAATCAGCTGGCTGCTATGGAGCGCGATGCCGAGCGTTTATACACGTTGATCTGGCAACAGTTTGTTGCTTGCCAAATGAGCCCTGCGGAATACACCAGTACCAGTGTGGTGGTTAATGCGGGTGACTTTGAATTGCGTACGCGTGGTCGCGTGGTGCGCTTCGACGGTTTTACCAAGGTACTGCCTCAAGTCGTTAAGAAAGATGAAGACGTAGTGTTGCCGGATATGAAAGTCGGACAGGTTTTACCGTTAATTAAAATTAATCCTAATCAACATTTCACCAAGCCGACTGCTCGCTACAGCGAAGCAAGCTTGGTAAAAGAGTTGGAGAAACGTGCCATTGGCCGTCCATCTACTTATGCAGCCATTATCTCTACCATTCAAGATCGCGGTTATGCACGCATTGAAAATCGCCGTTTTTACGCTGAAAAAATGGGTGATATTGTCACCGAGCGTTTGGTAGAAAGCTTCGATGATTTGATGGATTACAGCTTCACCGCCAATATGGAAGAGTCGCTGGATGATGTCGCTCAAGGCGGAAAAAAATGGCGCAAAGTACTCGATGAGTTTTATGCTGGTTTCAGTAAAAAGCTGAAATTGGCGTCTGGTGCGGTCAAGGGTATGCGTGCCAATGACCCAACGGAAACTGATATACCTTGCACGCTCTGCGGCCGCCACATGCAAATTCGCACTGGCAGCACAGGGGTTTTCCTGGGTTGCTCTGGTTATGCATTGCCACCAAAAGAGCGCTGTAAGCAGACTATGAATTTAGTATCTGGCGATGAGGCCGTAGATGCTGATGCTGACGAAGAAGCCGAATCCAGGCAGTTGCGCACAAAGCACCGCTGCAAAATTTGCAATTCAGCCATGGATTCTTATTTGCTGGATGAGTCGCGTAAGTTGCATATTTGCGGTAATAATCCTGACTGCGCTGGCTATGAAGTAGAGCAGGGTACTTACAAGCTTAAGGGTTATGAAGGCCCGTCGCTCGAATGTGATAAATGCGGCAGTCAAATGCAGCTCAAAACAGGTCGCTTCGGTAAATATTTTGGTTGCACCAATGACGAATGTAAAAATACTCGTAAGCTGTTAAAAAGTGGTGAAGCTGCACCGCCAAAAGTTGATCCTATTGTGATGGCTGATCTGCGTTGCGAAAAAGTTGATGATCACTATGTGTTGCGTGATGGGGCAGCAGGCTTATTCCTTGCCGCCAGTCAATTTCCAAAGAATCGCGAAACGCGTGCACCTTTAGTCGCTGAATTGCTAACTGTGAAGGATAAAATTGATCCAAAATACCATTTTTTGTTATCAGCTCCAGTGGCTGATCCCAATGGTATTAAATCGATTATCCGTTTCAGTCGCAAAACCAAAGAGCAATATGTACAAACCGAAGTGGATGGTAAAGCCACAGGTTGGAAAGCTTTTTATGAAGGCGGTAAATGGAAGGTATCAGCAAAATAGGTTTTAATTGATTAAATAAACTTCGGCATTTCTTCTGCGACCCTAATATGGTGTATTGTAGTGGCTGTGCCGGAGTTCTTGTTGCCCCATCAGACATATATTTATGCCCAACCCCTCTCTAACCCGCGTCAATCAAAAGTTGGCACAAGCCAAAACGTTACTTGATTGTGTCGATGACGCTGCCATCACACCCATACACCTGGACTCTCTCAAAGAAGCTGCAACATTCCATTTAGTTTGTGCATATCATCACTATTTACGCGAAATCGCGGAAACCTATTGGCTTAAAAATAGTGCCAATATCAGAACTGAAAATGATTTAATCAATGCGTTTCATGCTGCAAAAAAACAACCCGCGGAAGCAGAAGAGCTTATTAGCTTACGCCAAGATGCAAACTCCTGGTTAGGGCAATTATATACATCCTACGAATCGCTTTGGTTGGTGCCTGCAGTCGTTGCGCGCGAGCCTGAAAGCGACGATCTTTTGATAAAAACTATTAATCTTGAATCAAATTTTGATATTGCTCGGGTCAACTTGGCGCTAATTTCTTTCTGGCATGAAAGTTTTATTGCACTTGTTCTGCGTCAGCGTGAGACCAGCGTTGAATTTTAAATGTATTTCGATACTAAATCCCTCTAGCGGTTGAACAGTGCATTGCTCTATGGCACAATTCGCACCCTTCAAGCGTAGGGCTGATGCGTTAGTTTAATATTCGCATAAAAATCAATCAGTTAGCTTGCAAGTAGAATCGCTTCGTTTATTTGAAGCATCGCGGACGTGGTGGAATTGGTAGACACACCAGGTTTAGGTTCTGGCGCCGCAAGGTGTGAGAGTTCGAGTCTCTCCGTCCGCACCATTTAAATTTCTCGGAGTCGCGCTTGCGGCTCTATCAAAATGACTCACATCTATCTCGCGAGGCAGACATGCAAGTTTCTCTTGAAACCACTTCTGGTCTAGAACGTCGTCTTACTGTTGGCATACCCGCTGTGCAAGTCGAAACCGAAGTTGAGAAGCGCTTAAAAGAAGCTTCTCTCAATGTGCGTATTAACGGTTTTCGCAAGGGGAAGGTGCCAATGTCTGTGGTAAAACAGCGTTTTGGCGGCAGTATTCGCCAAGAGGTTGTGGGGGATGTTATTAATCGTTCCTTCTATGCTGCAGTGCAAAAAGAAAATGTTAAACCTGCAGGGCAGCCATCTATCCAGCCTAAGCAGCTAGCAGTAGGTAAGGATCTTGAATATGTTGCAACCTTTGAAGTTTATCCAACGATCGCATTAAGTGATTTGTCTGCTTACGAAATTACTCGTCACACTGCCGAAGTCACTGAAGCTGACGTGGACAATATGGTTGAAGTTTTGCGTAAGCAGCAAACTATTTGGACCAGTGTTGAGCGCGCTGCTGCTGAAGGCGATCAAGTTAATATTAACTTTGTTGGCACTAAAGATGGCGTTGAGTTTGCTGGTGGTAAATCTGACAATCATGATTTGGTGTTGGGTTCAAAATCTATGATGCCCGGTTTTGAAGAGGGTATTGTTGGTTTGAAACCTGGTAAGGAAAAAACCATCAAAGTTACTTTCCCTGAAGATTATCAAGCAGATGAATTAAAAGGTGCTGCAGTACAATTTGTTATTAAAGTAAATTCTGTATCTGAAGCGCAACTACCTGAATTAAAGAAAGAATTCTTTCTTAAGTTCGGTGTAGAAAAAGGCGGCGAAAAACAATTCCGTAAAGAAGTAAAAGCTAATATGGAACGCGAATTGTCCAATGCGCTTAAATCTAAAGTAAAAACCCAAGTAATGGACGCCTTAATCAGCTCACATTCTACGGATTTACCAAAGGCGTTGGTTGGCAATGAAATAAATGTATTGCGCGATCAAATGTTGCAACGTTTTGGCGGCCAAACACAAAATTTTGATGTGAAATCCTTGTTGCCTGACACTATGTTTCAGGAGGAGGCACAACGTCGCGTTACTTTGGGTTTAATCGTTGGCGAAATTATTAAGTCGGCCAAATTGAAACCAGATGCCAAACGCGTACGCAGCATGATTGAAGATATTGCTTCCACTTATCAAGAACCAAAAGAAGTCGTTGAATATTACAATGGCAACCCTGAGTTGTTGGCTGGTGTTGAGTCGGCAGTGCTTGAAGATCAAGTTGTTGATCATATTCTTGCTACAGCTAAAGTAGTTGAGCTTTCATCAAACTATGATGAAATCATCAAGGCTAACGCTCAGCGCTAAGTTTCAAACTACAGTTTAAAAAAGCCGCAAAGCGTTTGTTTTGCGGCCTTCCTTCCTAGTAATTTCTGCTCTATTTACTCTTGATACTGGCATATAATCAAATCACAGGTTAAGCTCCATATTGTCAATTCTGTCGGCTTTGGGGCTTTCTATTTTAGAGTGGCACCTAAAAGTTGTTGTAACCCTTGAATAAGGATAAAAGGCAATATGTCTTACGATTACTCGAAAAAAGCATCATCAATTGTAACGAATGAATTCGTGGCTGCGGGCGGCCTTGTGCCTATGGTTATTGAGCAAACGGCACGCGGTGAACGCTCTTTTGATATTTATTCTCGCTTGTTGAAAGAGCGTGTGATTTTTCTAGTTGGCCCAGTAGAAGACTACATGGCCAATTTAGTGGTTGCTCAGTTACTGTTTTTGGAAGCTGAGAACCCGGATAAAGATATTCATCTTTACATTAATTCACCGGGTGGTTCGGTGACGGCTGGTTTGTCAATTTATGACACCATGCAGTTTATTAAACCAGATGTGAGTACCATGTGTATTGGTCAAGCATGCAGTATGGGTGCATTTTTGTTGAATGCTGGCGCCAAAGGCAAGCGTTTCTGCCTACCGAACTCGCGGGTAATGATTCATCAGCCTAGCGGGGGGGCTCAGGGTCAAGCATCTGATATTCATATTCAGGCAAAAGAAATTTTAACTATTCGCTCAAAGTTAAACCAATTAATGGCGTCTCATACTGGCCAGACGATTGAAAAAATTGAATTGGATACTGAGCGCGATAATTTTATGTCTGCAGATCAAGCTAAAGAATATGGTCTTATTGATAGTGTTATAGATAAGCGTACAAGTTGATTTATTAGGTTTATCCTTGATAATAGATTATTCAACCTTATCTTGTTTCTGTACCAAGTTATTCCTAAGCAGATATTTTGCTTACTTTAGACGGAGTGGTTCCAATGACCGATCACACGAGTGATACTGGCGATAAAAGTGGCAAATTATTGTACTGCTCATTTTGCGGGAAGAGTCAGCATGAGGTCCGCAAACTGATTGCAGGCCCATCGGTATTTATCTGCGATGAATGCGTCGATCTTTGCAACGATATTATTCGTGAAGAGATTCAGGAAAATGTTGCAGAAGGCACCTCTGAAAAGTTACCTAAGCCCCATGAAATCGCGGCAATTTTGGATCAATATGTAATAGGTCAACGCCGTGCCAAGAAAGTGTTGGCTGTGGCTGTTTACAACCATTATAAACGTTTGCGTTTGGGTGCTAAAAGCAAAGATAAAGAGCCAGTTGAGTTGGGTAAAAGTAACATCTTGCTGGTGGGGCCAACGGGCAGCGGTAAGACTTTACTTGCCGAGACTTTGGCGCGCATGCTCGATGTACCCTTTACCATTGCTGATGCAACAACCTTGACTGAAGCGGGTTACGTGGGTGAAGACGTTGAGAATATTATTCAGAAGTTGTTACAAAAGTGTGATTACGATGTCGATAAAGCTCAACAAGGCATTGTTTATATTGATGAAATCGACAAAATTTCACGTAAATCTGACAACCCGTCAATCACGCGCGATGTCTCCGGTGAAGGTGTACAACAAGCACTCTTAAAACTAATTGAAGGTACTATTGCTTCAGTTCCACCTCAGGGCGGCCGTAAGCATCCACAGCAAGAGTTTTTACAAGTAGACACTTCAAATATTCTGTTTATTTGTGGCGGTGCGTTTGCTGGCTTAGATAAAGTTATTCGTGATCGCTCTGAAAAAGGCGGAATAGGCTTTTCAGCTGAAGTGAAAAGTAAAGATGAAAAGCGCAATTTTGGCGAAACATTACGTGATCTTGAGCCAGAAGATTTGGTTAAGTATGGTTTGATTCCTGAGTTCGTGGGTCGTTTACCAGTCTTGGCAACATTGGATGAACTTGATAAGCAGGCACTGGTGCAAATATTAACTGAGCCGCGCAACGCTTTGACTAAACAATATGCACGCTTATTTGAGATGGAAGGAGTTTCTATTGATTTCCGCCCTGATGCACTTGAAGCAATTGCATCACGTGCCATGGAAAGAAAAACGGGAGCGCGTGGTTTACGCTCTATCATGGAAAACGTGCTCTTGGATACGATGTATCGTATTCCATCTGAAGAAAATGTAGTCAAAGTGGTTGTGGATGAATCAGTCATTAAGGGTGAATCTGAGCCGTTATTGGTTTATGAGAATCCGGAAAAGTTGGCTAAAACTGCAGATTAATACTCGCTGTCAAATATTCATTAAGTCGATTAAAAAAGAACGCCATTACTGGAATGGTAATGGCGTTCTCTCATATATTTGTGTGTTACAAACTTGTAATTTTAAAAATGTCCCCCATTCTTAGAGCATGTTTATGAAGTTTTAACTTCACTGAAAGAGGATGCCTAATGGAAACACAAGATTTTTCTTCATCTACTTTAAATGAGTTGCCGCTATTGCCGTTGCGCGATGTGGTGGTTTATCCGCATATGGTTACGCCATTGTTTGTGGGGCGTCAAAAATCTATTGAAGCTCTTGAAAAGGCGATGGCGGCTGATAAGCAAGTGCTTTTGGTTGCGCAGAAAAATCCATCTGTAGATGATCCCCAGGTAGAAGATCTTTATAACATTGGTACTATTGCATCAATTTTACAATTACTAAAATTGCCTGATGGAACTGTTAAAGTTCTTATTGAAGGGAAAGCGCGTGCGCAAATAGAAAGAATTGATGATTTGGATATCTATTTCAGAGCCCAGGTTCAGCCTTTGACGGAAATGGGTGTTTCAGGTTCCGAAGCGCATGCAATGGTTTCTGCCGCGATTGCACAGTTTGAGCAATACGTTAACCTCAGTAAAAAAGTTCCTGCAGAAGTCATTACTTCGCTTTCCGGAATTGATGATCCAGGTCGTCTAGCAGACACCATTTCTGCCCATATTTCACTTGAGCTACCGCAAAAACAAGCCATCCTTGAAATTATTGATGTGCGTGAGCGCCTCGATCACTTGCTGGGGTTGATGGATACGGAAGTTGATGTGTTCCACGTAGAAAAGAAAATTCGTGGTCGCGTAAAAAAACAAATGGAGAAAAGCCAGCGCGAGTACTATTTGAATGAGCAAATCAAAGCCATTCAAAAAGAGCTTGGTGAAATGGGCGAAGATGTCAGTGAAGTGGATGACATTGAACGGAAAATAGTCGCTGCGAACATGCCTAAAGAAGTCGCTGAAAAAGCGCGTGCTGAAGCTAACAAACTGAAAATGATGTCGCCTATGTCGGCCGAAGCATCAGTGCTGCGTTCCTATATTGATTGGATGGTTAAGGTACCTTGGTCTAAACGCAGCAAGGTCCGTTATGATTTGACTCGTGCAGAAGAAGTGCTGTGGTGGACACCGCCGAGGCGCTGGCCAAAGCGCTGCGTGACGGTTGGGCCAGCCGCGGGCCGTGGCTGGTTGA
>JAYTSJ010000231.1:0-4618 GCA_043745725.1 Gammaproteobacteria bacterium
GCGGCGTTAATTGAGTGTTGGTTTTGCCAACTTGCAAAACCGATAGGATCGGTGAATAAACTGGATCTACCAAATTATTTAGCACATCTGCGAGTTCGCGCATGCTAGAAAAGTTGGTAACATCTAAAGAATTATAAACATCAGACCAGATTCTATTGTAGTCAGCAAAATAATATGCTTTTACTTCTTCGCTCACTTCTTTCGGGTCTTGAATATTAAATTCAATATTTTTATCATTGCCATCCGACATCATCCAACGTTCATTGGTGAGCGCGGCTATAAGCGGTGAGCTGGGAGAAAGATCAACATTTTTATATCCCTGTATTGTGTAAAGTACGGGAATCATTAGTGCCCTGCGAGTACGCTCTTCCATTTTAAACGTTGAGCGCACAGATTCGCTGTAAAAATTGAGCATATCTACGGCTTTATTATACTCAGAGCTGGACTTAATCCGACTATATACACGTTGTGCCGCAGGAATACGCAAGAGTGTAGCGCGTGTTTGTGCCACCACTTGTTCATTCAACTTGGAGGGCTGCAGTTCACGTTTAAATAGCGCATTAAAATGTTGTTGTACTTCCTCACGCAGTTGCGGATTTTCGCGGAAAGATTTATTCCAGGAAGCCTCAAACCAGGTTTGCACAACAGCCTTGTCCATATGATCAAGTTTGTTAAACATCATATAAACTTGAAACGTATTATAAAGGTCGCCTTGTGAATCACCTTGCTGTAATGACGCTTCTAATGTTTCCAGCAATTTTGGTAAAAAAACAGTTTTTAATTTTGCGTCGTAGGCGCGATTAGCTTCTATATCAACACGACTATCGTAAAGCCCCATTCCCGATAGCCACGGATGACTTCCTTCACTATATACAGTGCTTGCTTTAGCGAGTGCGTTTAGGCCAGGCAGAACCGTTTTTATATCACTACTCCAACGCACCAAACGTTTTTCTTCATCTTTATATTGCGTCAGGTAAGATTGTACTTCTGAGATATAAAGTTTGTTGCGCGCGACGCTGCCGCTCCACACCAGAATAACAATTAACGTAATGAGTGCTAAGCCGATGTAAGTTGCACCTTGAGTCCAGCGAATTATTTTTTCATAGCGCATATTCACGCCAACGAGTTCTGCTTCTGGAAAAATAACATCGCGGAACAAACGTGACATGAAAAAACTTTTTCCGCGCTGCGAAGCTTGTTGCGCCACTTCTCGAGCAAATCCGAAGTTGGCAGCAACTGAAGTCATCAGGCGATCAATAGGGGTTCCATCCTGCGTACCGCTGGAAAAATAAATTCCGCGCAAATAGGGCTGAAACTGGAAGCGATTTTGTACAAAAGTTTGTCTGACAAAAGACTCGACAATTGCTTTAAGATTTTCCATTTGTTGCGGAAATCCTTGAATCGCAGCACAGCGCTTAACATCTCGCTCACCGTGCATGCGCCAAAGTACTCTGTCGTATAAACGACGGGTCAAATGGCCCAATTCATCTTGTAAAAAATCAAAGTCAGGGCTTTGTGAATGTTTGGGCGCATTGGGTAATGAAATACCCCACACTTGCTCCCGTTCGTCTTTGCCTAAATCCTCAAAAAATTCACTAAACCCGGAAACCAAATCAGATTTAGTAAATAATAAATAAATAGGAAAACGTATCTCTAATTTGCTCATCAATTCATCAAGACGCATACGAATGGTCTTGGCATGCTGAATACGTTCTTCCTCAGATTGAAGCAATAGATCGTGCAAACTTATCGCCACGATTGCACCGTTAATAGGGCGACGGCGACGGTTACGTTTTAATAAATTTAAAAAACCTTCCCACGCAGAACTATCTACAACACGATGACTATCCTGCGTTGTGTAACGCCCTGCAGTATCAATAAGCACTGCATCATTGGTAAACCACCAATCACAGTTTCTGGTGCCGCCAACACCCTGCAATGAGCCTTTGCCAAATTGTTCGGCCAACGGAAAATCTAAACCGGAATTCACTAATGCAGTTGTTTTACCAGAACCTGGAGGACCAACGATAATGTACCAAGGTAATTCATATAGCGCTTTATTTTTACCCTTACCTTTAAACTTAAGTTTTTTGAGAGTATCCAGCGCTTGCGTAAAACGTTGATTGATCTGAGCAATCTCTTCAGAGGCTTGATCTGACATTACACCTTGCTGAGCATTAGTATTAACGTTGTTTTGTTGGAGATCACCCACCAAAGATTCATTGCTTTTATTGTTGCGCATTTGAATGCGTAAGTTATTTAAACCCCATAAAATAATTACCACCATAATGGTAATTAGCCGTGCTACTGCACCGCCCAATGGAGCCGTATTGGCATCGCCAAATTTAAATAACGGCCCCGCAAACCAAATGAGTAAAGAAATTAACAGCAAACCAATAATGGAAATAACTACTGGATGAGTAAAAAAACGTCCAACTTTTTTCATAAACAATTATTCTCTTGTGTGCCCCGTAGCAGTGTTATAAAACTGCCCGCTAATAGTGCTATGCGCAAAAAGCTACAATTATTTTTGGTCAGGTTTAGTTTCGGAGTTGGTTTCGGAGATAGTCATTAGCTCTTCCGCAACAGGTGTGGCCGAAGCATATAGCCAATACCTAAACCCGGAATAACTAAAAAATAAAATCGCCACCGCCAAACAGATCACTACCCATAAAGGTATGTATTCAGTGATAGGGTTGCGGGTGTTGCCCAGCCCCATCCAGCGCGGTGAAAGTGCGCGCTCATATTCACCGCGATTGCGACGAATAATAGCAAATAGTTCTTCACGCAATTGCTCCAGCGCATCGCGGCCGCGATTCATTAAACGGTACTTACCTTCAAAGCCGAGATTCAGGCAAATATAAAACAGCTCTAGAATGTCAAGATTTTCAGCGGGTGACTGACGCATGCGATCGCAAATTAAAAAAGATTTTTCACCGCCAGAAGTTTCACCGTGAAAAACACTGAGCAAGGTGCGTTGACCCCAAGCACTTTCACTACCCCAGGGAGTATTTAATACTGCTTCATCCAACACTGAACACAACAAATAGCGCGCAGACAAAACAATCTCAGGTTTAATTCCTTGTTCACGTGCGCGTGTTTCAAACGTTTTTATTTCATTAATCAAACGTTGATAGAGACCACCCACATCCGCATGACTCACTGCGCTGCGTGTTTTTTCAAATACTGCAATCAATGTTGAAGCCGTATTGACCAACGGATTTAATCCGGTGTCAGTGCGAAAATAACTAGCGCTCGCATCGACAGCGGGAGCCCTTGCTGCAGGAGATGTGCGTCCGGGCTGAGGTGCATTGCTGCTAGAGCGCGGTGGCATTTGTTGCTGCCCAGCGCTGCGACCACCAGGTGTAGGGTGCAAGGATGTGCGATCACCGCCAGGGGTGGGTTGTTTGAAAACTGTCTTATCTGAATCATCAGACATGGTGCGCGCCTCCAACTGAATTTTTTATATCACCACATAAAAGTGGGTTATATATTTGCAGCAGTAAAAACTGTACTGCCACTGCAAACAAAAGATTTCTAAAAAAAGAATTACTGACGAACAGCCCAAAATTCCATTTCAATACCAGGAAAATCGCCACCTAAATGCAACGCAAAACCACCAGATTGCTGCAGTTCTTTCCAAAATTCGCTATGGCGATCCAGTTCAAAATAAGTATAGCCAGCACGAAAGGGAATTTGTCGCGGTGCAACAGGTAAAGGCTTGATGGCAATGCCCGGCATAGCCGCATTAACTAATTGTCTAATGCGCTCTACTGAACCAATTTTTATTTGTGCGGGAAGTCGGCTGCGAATTACATCGTCGCTAACATCAGCACGCACTGCAAGTACAAACATAGCTGTTGTTAACAAAGATCTGTCGCTAATTTCAGAAACACGAATGCCGTATTTTTTCTCGACTAAATTTAATGCTACAGCAGTTTGTTCATACACCATAGACAAGTATTCACGCAGCGCATTCGTTAAAGGCGTGAAAGTTTGTTGCAGGTTGTCGTGTAAATAAGGTGGGAATGTCGGTGGGCGTTTATTTTTAGTGACAAATGTCGACAGCTCGCCCGCCATTTTTAACGCTTCAGAATAGAGCTCTAATGGATGTAATCCTTTTACCGATGTTAGATGCTGAACATAAGGTTCTAGTCTGTTCACCAATTGCAGCAACATATAGTCAGCAATTTCTGCAGTACCACCACGACGAGTATCTGCCAGGCGCCCTGCAATTGACTCACCGCGATGACGCAATAAACCAACCAATTCGGCAATAAAACCAGACAGCCGAGGAATCGCCTTACAATCAAGACTTGTTGCAAGATATTGTTCATCTAACAAAATATCTTTATCTTCCCTCGCTTCAGAAATGCGAATTAAACCAATACAGGCATAGCCACTTAAATCGTCAGTGTCCAGCAACAAACGCAGGCGTAACTTGGCAATATCAAGTGCTTGTGTATCACCGCCTTCTATAGTGACATCACGCACTTGAACTTCGGATGAATAATAACGGGCAAGCCCTTGAGAGTTTTCTTTGGGTAATACATCTATCGCACCGGGTCGTCTAACCGGTACGCCTAAATAAACCACTGTATTGTGTGTACCGGCAGGC
>JAYTSJ010000232.1:0-3267 GCA_043745725.1 Gammaproteobacteria bacterium
AAACGCTTGGTTAATGACCGTAGCATAGCTCCTCTGGCGCGGCTAAAGATGTTCTTTGAAAGCAGCATTCCCGGGTGTGACTCCAATGTGAACGGAGGCTGTTTTATCGGCAATATGTGCCAGGAAATGTCTGATTCTAATGAGACTATTCGGCTTAAAGTGCGGCAAATGATGCGCAATAAAACCCAAATGATAGAAGATTTATTGGACGAAGCACGCTTGGATGGCAGCCTTAAAAGTACTGTGTCATCGAGCCTGTTAGCGGAGTTTTTATTTAATGCCTGGGAAGGTACGTTAATGCGGATGAAGGCCACTAAATGTCGCGAACCTTTAGATGCATTTATATCAACCTTACCCAGTATATTTGGAATTTAATACGTTGTAGATTTTCAAGCCGCGCCTTTTTATAAGTTTATAGGTGCTGCGTATTCGTTCCAAATTCTTTTGATGGCGGCCAAGTTCCGCCTTATTTTTGGCTCAAAATAAAGACGACTGGTCACTTTTTAGGTATTAATATGAATATTGCAGTAAAAGAAAAACCATTTTTAATCCTGAAGGCTGAACATCAAGCAAATAATGACAGCAGACGAGTTATCTTTAACAGAGCAAACGAGTTTCTATCTCTTCAAAAAAACCTGCAGATCAACGATATAGAAATAATAAAATTACCTAAAATCTTACTGGTGTTTCAAGCAATTTTCTTACAGATTTTTGCCATAAGTTTACTGCTAACATTTTCCAGTTTTGTCAGTGCGAATGAGTCTCCCTACATTGAACTTGAACAAAAACCCCAGTGGTTACAATTAGCTTCATTAATTGAAGAAGAAAAGCGCTCTGTGAATTTTTCTAAACATAGAAAAATTCACAGTAGCTGGGCGTTTGCATTTGATAATGATTTGTTGGCACCCGGTCATCGTGATAGGGACTATACCTACGGCAGGAACCTAACCTACTCGGGTATTACTGCAATTGATGCAGGCATATCGTTAAAAGCACCTCTTGCAATAATCGACAGGTGGCTCGGGCTTCAACAGCTAACCAACAATGTGCAAAATAATTACAGCGTAGAAACTGGTTTGTATGGCTTTACTCCTAAAAATATTACCCAAGAACAAATTAATGAAAGCGATAGACCTTATGCGAGCATTATCTATTTATCGAGCTCACACGAACAACTTAACGCAGACAATAACGTCGCATGGAAAACAACACTGACCCTTGGTGTGCTTGGACTTGGTATTGCCGGTGAATTACAAAATGTAGCTCACGAACAAGTATCAGGAAAAGAAGCGCGTGGTTGGAATCATCAGATAAGTAACGGCGGCGAATTAACCGGACGTTACACTATTGCGCGGCAACACTATTTAGAAAGTTTTTCTGATTCACTCGAAATGAAAAGTACATTGCAAGCCTCTGTAGGCTATTTAACTGAAACCAGTTGGAGCTTGAGTTTACGCAGCGGAAAAATTATCAGCCCCTGGGTAACCTTTAATCCCGATTTAATTACCTATGGTGAAAAATCTACCTACAGTAATAATACATCCTCATCTAACGAGCATTATTTTTGGGCGGGATTTACTATCAAAGCTCGCTTCTACAACGCATTTTTACAGGGGCAGGCACGCGATACTGATTTTTCTTACTCTTACGATTCTCTAAGACCCATGATTCTGGAGGGTTGGGCAGGCTACACTTATGCATTCAAACAAGGCTATAGAATAAGTTATGTTTTGCGCGCACAAACATCTGAAATTAAACAGGGCGATGGCAATCGAAACCTGGTGTGGGGCGGATTAATTTTTGCTAAAACAATCTAAAAAATTAAATATCCTGCGTAACTCGCAACAACAATTTACGCAGGTTTCATTGATAAAAAAGGATTAATAAAGTGCCCTATAAACCCCGTCACCTTCACTGGCGCGGCGACTACCGACAAACATAAACAATCCTGATTGAGGGTAGCCGTCGGACGATGTATCTCACCAGGAGTGCGAACTAGAAAATCTCCTCTACTATAAATACCTTGCTCATCCGAAAAACTCCCTTGCAATACCAACGTTATTTCCAAACCACGATGATCATGCTCCACAATTTTCCCACCGCTGCTGATACGCTGAAATGCAACCTCATATTCATTTTGGCCCGCCGTTAAACGCGCCGTTTTTAAAGCACTGGATACCCGTTGCCATTTTAACTTTCCATTAATAGGTAATAGTTTTTCAATAATTTTTGGCAACCGATTTAATAGCGGATCATGACTATAGGCATTATTCATCCCCTCAGCCGCCGCTATTTTTGTAGCCTGTTCGCCTTCGGTCTTTTCCACTGCAGCTTTTTCTGTTGTTGTCTTTTGGTAAATGCGCTGCATAAGATTTTCAAAACTGTTTGGTGCGCAGGTTTCAGCAACGCTAGTATTTAATATCACACCTCCAATTTTGTTTAATGCAGATACTTTTTGGCGGCAATGAGGACATAATTGAATATGCGCGCACACACTTAAACTCAATGCCCAGGCAAGGCTGCCGCTGGAATATTCTGCCAGTAAATTTTCATCCGGATGATGATTAATCATTGCCCATCTCCTGTTGTATCACTACGTTTCTTGCTAGCCACATCGATTAATAATTGCATCTTTTTCAACGCAATTCTCACTCGTGATTTCACGGTGCCCAAGGGCAGCCCCGTTTCAGTAGAAATTTGCTGATGGGTTTTACCCTGCATATACACCTGCGTTAGCACAACTCGCTGTTCAGTGGGAAGTTGTTTAAATGCATTTTGAATAATTGTTTCATTGCTGGCCTGTTGCAGGTATACATAAGCCTGATCATCGGCCGCTTCATCCCATATATCTTCAATTTCAATAACGCCACTATCAGTAATCGTGCGCTTGTTACGACGCATTACATCAATGCGGCAATTACGCATTACAGTGTAAATCCAAGTGGATGCCGCAGCTTTAGTCGCATCGTAAGAAGGAGCCTTCTGCCACACTTTAAATAAAACCTCTTGCACAATTTCATCTGCTGCATCAGCGGGAAAGCTAGCATTTACATTCCCCAAACAAAAGCCCTTTATCAAGGGTGCAAAATGCGCAAACAATTGCGCAAATGCATTTTCGTCGCGCTCTTGGCCCACTCGCTCTAGCAAACGGCTCCAGGTGTCCTCACGCGCCCCTGAGGGTACCGCTGAAATAATGTTAGCCATAGCGATTTTTAACCTAGAGTTAAGTGGTTACCAATTTTTACAATGGGATTTTTTTCATTATCC
>JAYTSJ010000233.1:0-5446 GCA_043745725.1 Gammaproteobacteria bacterium
TTTTTATATAAGAAAAACTCTTTTTTCACAGCTATAACTGCGGCTTTACTTATTTAGAAAATTACTAACAACTGAAATTTACTTTCTTTCTTAGCCTCCTCCTTTCGCTTTGTAAGCTTTCTGTCATAATGCCGCCCATTTCACCCTAGGCGGATTTTATTATGTTAGATATGTTCACTGGACTCAGCTTTGCTCTTGGCGCTGGCCTCTTTTTGGCCTTAGTGTTTGTACTGGCCTATGAATTTATCAACGGCTTTCACGACACCGCGAACGCAGTAGCAACAGTTATTCACACCAAAGCTATGCCGCCATACATGGCGGTAATGGCTTCAGGGGTTTTCAATTTTCTCGGCGTAATACTGGGTGGGCTAGGCGTGGCTTACGCCATTGTGCATTTACTGCCCGTGGATTTGTTATTAAACATTACCTCTGCCCACGGCATGGTAATGGTGTTTTCACTTTTAACAGCAGCGATAGTCTGGAACCTTGGCACCTGGTATGTGGGCATCCCGGCATCTAGTTCGCACACCCTGATTGGTTCGTTGCTCGGCGTATGTATTGCCAATGCCTACCTCACCAACATCCCGATCAGCGAAGGCGTAAATATCAAAAAGGCTACCGATATTATCCTTTCGCTATTAATTTCGCCGCTGATTGGCTTTGTGGTTGCGGCCCTCATGTTATTACTCCTTAAACGCTACTTTACCGGTCCGAAAATTCACAAAACACCACAAGAACGCGAAGCTATGGATGGCAAGAAGCATCCTCCTTTCTGGCCGCGTGTGACGCTGATTGCTTCTGCTATGGGGCTGAGTTTTGTCCACGGCTCTAACGATGGCCAAAAAGGTATTGGCTTAATTATGCTGGTATTGATTGGTTTAACTCCCGCGCAATTTGTACTGAACCTGGATAGCTCTACTTACCAAATTGAACGCACACGCGATGCAGCCTTACATTTACAGACTCTCTACCAGGAAAACTCGACCAAACTCGATAAAGTGATCGACATGGACAAGCCTGCCACTGAAGTTTTGTCACCCATGTTCAAATGTAAAACCAAAGAAGCCATGCTTGCCATCAACACCCTAGGCGCACAGCTAAAAGGTATAACCCACTATGCAGATTTAGGTATTAATGAGCGCCGCGATGTGCGCCGTTTATTGTTGTGTATTGACGATTCTGCCAAAAATGTCGCCAAACGAACTGACATTTCTAGTAAAGATCAAGATGACCTCAAACGTTTACGCAAAGACCTCACCGTTACCACAGAATATGCTCCACTCTGGGTAATTATTGCCGTCGCCTTAGCGCTTGGCTTAGGCACAATGACCGGCTGGCGCCGCATTGTTACTACCGTCGGCGAGAAAATTGGTAAAACCGGTATGACTTACTCACAAGGCATGGCCGCACAAGTTACCGCCGCCACCGCGATTGGTATCGCCAGCTTAACCGGCATGCCGGTATCCACGACTCACGTACTTTCATCTGCCGTTGCCGGCACCATGGTTGCAAACCGCTCCGGCCTGCAATTCAGTACGATTAAAAATATTTTAATGGCTTGGGTATTAACCCTGCCCGCGACAATCGCACTCTCGGGCGGATTGTTCTATCTCGGAACCCTATCGCTTAACTAGTATGAGAAGCTCTATTTAAAATAAAAAAACCGAGCCATTGTGCTCGGTTTTTTTATTTTGGTGCTCATGCAAAAATCAGCAGAAATTAATGATCACTTGATGCATCATCAATCGGCTCATCCGTAGTATCACCCGCGAGATCCGTGCGATATTTAAGCTGCAAGCCTTTTAAAAAATTGCGCAAAATTTGCGTTTGGCAATTGCGATAATTCTTGTGATCCGACTTGCGGAAAAAAGCGCTTAGCTCATGCTTACTCACCGGGAATCCTGCCAACTCCATAGTTTCAATAATATCGTCATCTTTAAAATCCAATGCAATTTTTAATTTTCTAAAAATCATATTATTGTTTAAAAACTTTTCAGCCTCAGGCTGCGGCCCGTCTTTTTTGCCGCGATTTTTGCTAATCAAACCATTCAGAAACGTGGCCAAATGGTGGTCGCTTAATTCTTTAAATTCCGGCTTATCATCCTGCTTCAACCAATCACTCACTTGCTCGCGCGTCACTACACAATCGACAAGGCCGAACAGGGCAATCATCGTGGAATCGTTAAAATTAAAAATAAAGCGAACGCGGCGAAAAATATCGTTATTGGTCACGAGGGTATCCTGAATAAATGAAAACTATTTTGCACTAGGCACGGTTAAACAACAGTAGGCACATGATAACGCGTGCTGCGCCCACCAGCAGGCAATTTTTCTACACAGCCCTTATTGACCAAGTCCGCCAAATGACGAGTAGCGGTAGCTTTACTCACCTTAGCCACTTTTTGATATTGTGCAGCGCTAATGCCACCGGCAAAGCCGCGCTCACCGCCATCTAACAAACGGTTAAGCACTTTGACTTGTTCTGGTGACAAACCTGCAGCGTGAAATTGTTGCCAAAAACGGCGTTTTTCTAACACAGTATTTATCGCGCTTAATGCCACTTCAAACGCGCGATCAAGAGTTTTACAAAACCATTCAAGCCAGGTTGTAATATCCATATCGCCTGACTGAGCTTGCTCCAAAACCTGGTAATAAGCTGAACGCTCGTCAAGAATCACCACCGACATAGCGTACAGCCGAATGCTCTGTTGATCTGCTTGGGCTAAAGCTAAATCTGTAAGTACACGTGCTAGCCGACCATTACCATCATCAAATGGGTGTAGTGTAATAAACCAAAAATGCGCAATGGCCGCACGCAAGAAAGGATCAAGTATCGAATCCACACGACTTGCATTAAACCACTCAACAAACTCATCGAGCTGCCCGCCCAAACCATCACGTGGCGGCGCTTCAAAATGTACTTTTGGCCGATCTAAGCGCCCCGATACCACCTGCATAGGCTCGTTGCCGCGCAGCTGTCCAACACGAATCGACACCAGGCGCGGCTCAGAGTCAGGAAATAACCATGAGTGCCATTGAAATAAACGCTCAACCGAAAGCGATACATCCCAATGCTGCACCGCATCCATCATTAACTCCGCTAAGCCCTCAGTACGTGCGGATGTTGGGTAGCTCAATGTATCCTTATCAGAAACCACACCTAAACGCTTCGCCAATGAAGAACGGATAGACGCCGCATTCACCATCTCGCCTTCAATTGCCGAGGAGGTAATGATATTTTGCAAGAGCGCATCTAAAGCCGCCGAGACACTCAACTCATCGCCAACCACACCGAGCCGCCCCAACAGCAAGCCCTGCTTAAGCCATAAATCACGTAATAATGGCAAAACCACCCCATCCTGCCAACGAAAATGCGGCCAGTCGGGCTGCTGCCAAATCCAGCGATTAAGATAAATGTAATCAACCAAAGGAAACTCCAACTCTGATTGAGCCGAATAATTTATCTATTCAGCTCATCGTATGAGCCGAATAATAAGGGTAATTGACTCATCAAGCAAATGGAAGTTTCGTGTACATATGAAATGAGCTAGCTTGAAGCGGAAAAAGCTCGCAGGATAAAACAGCATTACTGCCTTAACATATCAAACACCACGCGCGCAAAGTCTTTCGCGAGCTGTGGGTTAGCTAAATATTGCAGCTTCAAATTATCCTTAACATCGCTGCTATCTAATACTGCATCATCCATGGCTTTAAGAAAATCACCAAGCATGGCTTGTTCCAGTGAATTATTTTCAATTTGATTCATTACAGCAGTGTTTTCCGCAATTTTGTCGCGTACCACCACTGCATAATTAATTAAATCACTATCACTCAAGCCATCTGTGATAAACAACTCATTTAAGCGCGCCAAAATTTTCGATAAAAATTCTTCTTTTTTATCTTTAGCTTTAGCACTGCCGAGATCATTGCCGGGCTCCAATTGGTAATCTCTCACATCTTCTTTTAATTGGATATCTTGCTGGCGAATTTTTGATAAACGATAATGGCTCATCACTACATTATCCAGCTCAACATCATCCTCTTCGATAATGTGTTCACGCAATAATGGCCGCAAGTGACGCGCAAATAAGCTGAGCTTTTCTAAATTGGTATCATCATAGTCAACAATTTGTGACATGAATTCATAAAAACGGGTAAAGCTACCCAAATCTTTCTTAAAAATTTCCAGGCGATCTTTTTCTTGTTTGCACTCTTTAAAACTATTTTCAGCATTGGCCATTAATATCGCATCGCCGGTTTTTTGAGTGCGCTCAAACATATCTTTAGCGTGAATATAGGCATCAACTGCCAATTTATAGCGACCTTGCCAGCGTTGCACAGCGGGCTTACAAATATTACTGATGGCGGCACTGTTTTTATTTTTGGCGTAGAAGGCAGTGCAGAACTGCTCAATTTCCATACTCAAAAAAATTCCTGAAGCACGTAATTTTTCTTCTAGTTCAAACACTAAATCCGGGTCGGATACATCCAACAATTCAGCAGTTTGATAATAAGGCTGGAACGCGCTCAAGATATCTTCCGGCGCGTTCACAAAATCCAGCACAAAGGTACCGCACTCTTTCTTCCCAGGATAAATACGATTTAGGCGCGATAGTGTTTGCACGCATTCGACACCACCTAAGGGTTTATCCACATACATGGCACACAGCTTAGGCTGATCAAAACCGGTTTGAAATTTATTGGCCACCAACATAATTTGGTAGTCATTGCTGTCAAAAGCTTTGCGCATATCTCGGCCTTTGAGATGGGGGTTCATATTTCTTTCGGTAAACTTTTCCCCCAACAAAGCGTTGCAATCAGGATCACTATCGCTAAATTCAATCTCCCCCGAAAAGGCCACCATGGCGCGAATGGCTGAATACTTATTCTCTGCCACATATTTATCAAACGCCAACTTATAACGCACCACTTCTTTGCGCGAGCTAGTGACCACCATAGCTTTTGCCTGACCGCTCAACATGCCCATTACATTATCTTTAAAGTGTTCAACAATCACTTTTACTTTTTGTGCAATATTGTAATCGTGCAAACGCACCCATTGGTTTAATTTTATTTTGGCTTTTTTGCTATCCACTTCTTTGTCAGCGGACTGGATTTTTTGCGCTAGCTGATACGCCACTTTGTAATTGGTGTAATTTTTTAAGACATCTAAAATAAAACCTTCTTCAATGGCTTGACGCATGGAGTACACATGAAAAGCAATGGGAAGATTGGTTTTTGCCGCAGGTAATTTCGGGTTTGGCAAGCGCCCAAACAGCTCTAATGTTTTAGCTTTAGGTGTAGCCGTAAACGCGTAATAATTTACATTACTACTATTGCGGCGCGCAGCAACCACATTATTCAAACGATCTTCTGCGGATAATTCCACCTCATCATCTTTCTGCTCTACCATTAACACTTCTTTTAACTTGCTGGCGGTAGAACC
>JAYTSJ010000234.1:0-6561 GCA_043745725.1 Gammaproteobacteria bacterium
TAAGTCTCAACAAATCCCAAACTGCTTGCAAGTGATGGGAACCACGCAAAATACCCCCAGAAAAGTAAAATTTTAAAAAAAAATACTTAACTTTTTCTAAAAAAATTTTCGTCTTTAAATACAGTTAGTTAACTTTCCACTGTAATGCAATTCCCACCTAATACCGCCTTTTAAACGCTCCCTAGGATTCCCAACCAGCGCTCAGCTGTCACTTGAGTCGACGCGGATATAGGGCTTGTTTAGCATGACATATCGACAAGGACTGTCGCGCGATTCAACACGAATGCACTCGCAGTGAGCACAACAACAACGATATAGCAGATTTATAACAATAACTTTGGAGTCTCAACTATGAACGCAGTACAGAAATATATAAGCTTTTTATTTGCCTTAACATTATGGTTTTTACCACTGACATCAGTTCAGGCTCAAACTGCCTTTACTAGCGGAGTCGCTAGCAACAGTGCTACCACGGCTATTTTATGGTTTAAGCCTGCGAATACGTCCTGGGTAGATGCCCACTACAATACCGGCGCCGCGTCACAAAATGTCAGAATGATATTTAATGGTACCGCTGGCCGCTTCGAGCAAATCATAACGGCTAGTGCTGGCACTACTGTTAACTACTCGTTTACCTACAATCTAAATGGGCCGGCTTATGACACCCCGCAGTTAACAGCAGTAGTTGGCGGACTTTCTTCGGCAAGCGCCTCCATTCAAGCTGGCTCTTCAAGCACACCAAGTTCTGTAGCTGTATCGTCTAGCTCATCAGTGGCTGGAGCAAGCAACGGTGTTATAGACAATGGTAGCTCGGTCGTTCTTTGGTTCAAGCCTGCCTCCAGTCCTACATGGGCAGACATCCATTTCAATGTAAACTCCACCGGCCAACAAAATTTTCGCTCAACTCTAAATTCAGCTGCCGGGCGCTTTGAACAAACTGTCGCCGTAACTGCAGGCACCGCATTAAATATCACCTACTCATTCACCTACATGTCGCCAGCAGGTGCATATGATACAGCTGTATTTAATTATGTGCGTACATTCAATTCATCAAGCGCAGTCACATCATCTATTACGAGCTCTATTGCATCTTCCGTAGCAAGCTCCGTACCTACATCAGTGGCAAGCTCAGTTAAGTCTTCCGCAGTATCAAGCAGCAGTATTTGCAGTGCAAATTGCTTCCAAAAAGGCGTAGCTGAACTAGGCGCCACCGCTACTGCGTGGTTCAAAACCACGGCTGCACAAGCAAATCCGGTGATTTTGCACTACAGCATTAACGGTCAAGGCCAGATCAATCCACAAATGACTTTAAATACAACGCTAGGCCGCTGGGAAACTAAAATTAGCCCCGTGAGTTGTGGTACAACCTTGAGCTATAACTTCACCTATAAAGATAACAACGGGCTAATGCAAGATTCATCGCTATCGACTTATACGTTCTGCAGCGTAATCAGCAACATTCCAAAACCTGTGTTCTCACCTACCCCTGGCAACTTTTTCTCCGCACAAGATGTAACAATTAGCACCACTCAAGTTGGCGGGGTTATTCATTACACTCTGGATGGGTCTGCTGCTACCGCGCAATCTCCTATCTATACTATCGGTAGCAAAGTTCATGTAAGTAATGCTGTTATTATTAGCGCCATTACCATTGCAACATCAGCGGAAGAATCTCCCTTGGCGACAGGAGCTTACTCAATCAATGAGGTTCCAGGCACGCTACATGCACCAACTTTCTCACATACATCACGTACCTATAACACGGCTATTCGTATTTCAGTAGCATCTGATAAAGAGGGTGCGTTTATTCACTACACACTGGATGGCTCAAACCCTACCCTTGAATCGCCTGTGTATGGCACACCGATTGAAGCAAAAATTGATACCACCAAATCACCTGCAAATATTACTCATATTAGAGCTATTGCTGTAAAAGCTGGCTGGAATACATCAGGCGTGTCTGATGCCAGCTATACCATCACCAGCAATGCGCATAGTGAATGGAACGGTTTAACGACCTTTAATGTGGTTAATGGTACCCTCGGTAAATATCCCGACAGTCAGGTTTACTGGGCTATTATTGGTAAAGATTGGAACACAGATCAGTTTGTTCATGTGGGTACTAATGGTGCGCTGATTCCCATGAGCGTGGGTGACAATGTAGTGCCTAAAAATGGTAAAAATTATGCCAATTATTTCCACTCTTTAGCAGAAACCAAAAGCATAACTATCCCCGCGATTAACTCCGCACGGATCTTGATGAGCGTTGGCAGCCCTGTGTACATTTGGGTAAACACGGATATTAACGGCAAGGTTGGTTATGCCGGCGCCAATATTGAAAACCCGGATGATGCCAATATTGATGTAGTGTTTGACTTTGGTGAATTCGCGATCTTAGGTAAAGATAAATCGCTACAAGGTATTTTTATCAACACCACCCGCGTGGATACTTTTGGCTTTCCTTTGAAGCTCAATGTGACAGGCCTTGATGGCTTTAATCAAACCGTTGGTGAACCCTTAACTGAAACCCGCGATCAATTGTTCGCACGTTTCATTAACGAAACTCCTTTGCCTTTTAATGGTTTGGCGCAAGCACCCAATGCACCCTATCGCATTACTGCACCGGCACATGCTACTTTTCAAACTGGTGGCCCTAATGCAAATTACCTTCAAGGTTACATTGATCAAGTATGGGAACAATATCGCCATCAACCATTAGTATTGAATCTTCGTAACGGTTGGCCAACATTTACCGGCAATGTCGTAGGCGATAACCTCGTATTTACTGACGGTGTAGGTACTTATCACATCAATGGAAAACCAACGACGTCAATGGCAATGTTGGGTAATGGCGTACTTGACGATTCAACTGGTGCAACAGGTTTAATTCGCGACAAACAACTGCAATTACAAGCGCAAGTATGTGCAGCATTGAATCGCCATGTAGCTCATCTAGATGGGGAAAAATGGCACAACTCAGCATTCTTCTATCCTGAAGGCGAAGTCGCCAATTACTTTACCAAGTTCTGGCACGACCATGCCCTGAATGGTTTAGCCTACGGATTCTCTTATGATGATGTGGGTGGCTATAGCCCATCTATTTACACCTGGTCACCCGTTGCAGTGACTTACACCATAGGTCAATAAGCAGCTCAGTAAGCAGATCCGTAAGGTAGACCCACTATAAAACAGAGTTCGCATGTCGAGCTCTGTTTTATTTGCCTCTAATGTTAATGTGTTCGGAGTTGTTTGGCTAACTGCAATTAAAATCCGCCAAGCACTTTTTTATCTTAATTTTCAATAAAAATTTTTATTAAAAAAATATTATACATTTTCTATACACAAGATATTTTTCGCGTCACCAAATTTTATTTACCATCCTGTATTTACTCCCCGCAAAAAAACTACCATAAATTTATTACAAATTTTCATCAAAAAAAAAATAAATTAATTTTTTTTTTGGCTTTATCGAAACGCTAGAGAATTATTTCTACTTATAAATATACAACTCGATGCGCCAATATTTAATTTCCTTAAACTGCTTTACTTGTGTTTACACTTGCAGGTATTATGCTACCAATAGTTACATAAAGGTAACAGATTAGATCAATTTTGATACCATTGGTTTCAATTATTGCGACATCAGCCTTTAAAACTCAAAGGAATTCATCAAGACAGCTGCCAATTCGATAATACATATTTGACTACCAAACCTTAACTCAACTCGATTTTCACTTAAATCCACCATGAAATAGCAGCCAACGATTTCTAAGACAATCGCTAACAAATGGGAGAAAGCTTACGGGATTCGCTAAAAAACATCATGTAAACTAATAAATTTTGCGAAAAAATAACGCTGAATTTATGACACAGATGTAATTATTTTTTAACTAACAAACTAAAAAAAACAAACATTAATAATAATATTAGAAATTTTAAATGCGTAGATTTAATTATTTTTAGGGTATGAATATTTTTATACCTAATAAATCCACGCAACTGTTGTAAAAATTTCTGGCCTTAAAAGTTAATTTTTTTGGTCATCTATATTATTCATTAGTGGAGTTTCATCATGAACTACAAAATATTTTTTACCTGGAAATACGTAATTAGCCTAGCATTAAGTTGTATCTTCTTTTGGTCAGCCGCATCGCAAGCTCAAACCACCTTTACCCAAGGTATAGTGTCTAACGGCTCTACTTTTTTATGGTTTAAGCCGGACACCAGCATTACTTGGGTAGATGTTCATTTCAACACAGGAGGAGGACAACAAAATGTCCGTATGACCGCGAATGCTGCCACAGGAAGGTTTGAACAAATCATTTCTGCAAGCCCAGGAACCATTGTAAATTATTCATTCACCTACTCCATTAATGGTTTAGTAGGATTTGATACCGCACAATTTAGCGCTGTAGTTCCAGGCGCTTCGAGTTCAAAAGCATCTTCTAGCTTAGTGTCTTCCAGCATCCAAAGCTCCGTCATTTCCTCCAGCTTAATAAGTTCAAAAATTTCTTCAAGTGCACCGAGTTCAGCAATTTCTTCTAGCTTACTAAGCTCAAAAATTTCTTCTAGCTTGGCGAGCTCGCAAAGCTCTGCAATTTCTTCGACTACCTCCTCGAGTACTGCAGCAATTGGCATTACAAACGGCGTAGTCGATAATGGAAGTTCGGTTATCATTTTCCTTAAACCAAATAACGTCGTAGTTGAATGGGCTGATGTCCACTTCACAGTTAATGGTGGGTTACAACAAAATGTTCGTATGATTTTCAACACCGCTAACGCACGCTTTGAACAGCAAATTACGACTACCGCCGGGGCAGCACTCACAATTGATTTCTCGTTCACACACCAAACTACCGCTGGTGCAGTAAACACCGCTGCATTTAATTTCACACGCGTTTTAGGTAGCAGCAGTAAAAGTAGTGTTGTTAGTAGCAGCGTAATCAGTAGTATTAGAAGTAGTGTTGCCAGCAGCAGTGTCATTAGCAGTATTAAAAGTAGCGTAGCCAGCAGCATAGCCAGCAGCACTGTAGCAATTAACGTTGATAGATCTCTATTGGTTCATGACACAGCAACGTTGCAAGCAGCCGATTTCAGTTTTCGTAGCACACTTCAACAATTAGTAAATCAATTAAATGCACTCAACCCCAGCAACCAAACTACTGTTGAACAATTATTTGCACGCATGTGGGATACTCAAAACACAGCACCTGGCCATGTAGCGGGCGGAGAAAAATGCACTGGAGTTCTGAATGGCTTCACCAACGAGTGTCGCCCTCAAGAAGGTGCGCAAGCAGATAACCCAGTTTTCTTCGTTGGCAACTACACTCCTATCGCATTAATAAATCGTTTTGATTTACGTGACACCGCTACCTTTAATGATTGCGGTGAATACAGAGTAATTTTTGCGAATCAAGGTGGCTCTCGTAATTTTATAATTTTTGAAGCGCAAATGCCAAATCCTAATCCGGGTGTTGCCACAGGTTGTTTGCCTATTGCGCAATTTTGGCAAAATCTTAGCGCTGAAAATAATGCAAGCTTAAGAGCCGCAAGCTTACGTAACTTTTATTTTTTTGGCATTCCCTCAGCAAATGTTAGAGCTGTAATTGACATCCGCAATTATGCAACCGGTCAAGTTCGCACCAATATGTTTATGGGCGGCTCATGGGATTTAAAAGAATTTAAAGTTGGTGTAGATGCTCAGGGAGTAAGCATGATCAAACCTGTTTCAGTAAAAAGTAATCCGGTTGCATTTTTATTTAATGGCAACAGCACTGATTCACGCGCAGCAGGTTTTCAAGCAGATTTTATTGCCAACATGAATAGCTTGTTAATAGACTTTAATAGTTTTTCTTTAACAGTTGCAAAAGATATTCATAATAATGGTCAGAGCCATGCTAGCGGCGACACAAGCGAAATTGATTATGGTTCTGCATTTTTCAATACCAATACAAATGCGTTCCAACAATCTGTACTTAATAAACTGGCAGCAGCAGGCAGCAATTTAACTAACACGCAAGTAATGAATCGTGCCATAGCGATGAGTTGTGGTGGTTGTCACCAACCTGGTACTTTCGGATTAACCTCAGCGAATGCTATAGGCCCGAACCAAAGCTGGCCAAATACATTGGGCTTTACTCATGTAAGCGAATTTGCTAACGCCGGTGTATTCCCGTTATCGCCTGCACTAACAGATGTATTTTTACCCGCGCGTCTTGCAGGCTTTAATAGTTTCCTTTCAAGTGCAAGAACATCAACGTTATTTGCTGCTCCGACGCTGTCGGTAAAAACTATGTCGACGTCAGTAAGTTCTTCGTCATCTAGTTCAGTACCAGCTCCTACGTTTAACAAGCGTGCAGGTTAATATTGTTTTGCCGCAAAATTTTTAATACCACCAACGCTCCGTACCACAAAAGTGGTACGGAGATTTTTATTCATCCTGCGATGAGTTACACTTTTCAAACTGTCCTTTTCCTGCTGTTCTTTTTCCCACCTACCCTTTTCCAGCCTATCCTTAATAACACCGATTAAAGCCCCATAACGCCACCAGACGATCAAAAA
>JAYTSJ010000235.1:0-10860 GCA_043745725.1 Gammaproteobacteria bacterium
GCTGAACGCCATGGTTACTATGGTGCAGTGTTATTTATCGACTTGGATCAATTTAAAACAATTAATGATTCACTGGGTCACCCTGTGGGTGACCGCGTATTACAAGAAGTCGCGACACGATTGCTAAACACTGTGCGCGATGAAGACTTAGTGGTACGTTTGAGTGGCGATGAATTCGTTGTCGTGTTGACTGTGCTCGATCAAAACATAGAAACGGCAGCCTTGCGTGCGGGTGAAATCAGCGAAAAAATCCGTGTTGTGATTTCACAACCTTGCATGTACGACAATATGGAGTTACGTGTAACTTGTAGCGTTGGAGTAGTAGTTTATCCCGATAAAAATAATTCAGTGCATGAATTATTACGCTACGCTGATACCGCTATGTATCAAGTAAAAGAAAAAGGTCGCGATGCGATTGAATTTTTTAACGAGGAGATGGCAGAAAAAGTAAGCCGACAATTAGTGATGGAAGGTGATTTACACCGAGCTCTTGATGAGCAACAATTTCAATTATTTTATCAACCTAAAATTGATGTAACAAGCGGCCATATTATCGGTGGTGAAGCTTTGTTGCGTTGGCAGCATCCTACTAAAGGCACCATATCACCGATTGATTTTATTCCAGTACTTGAAACCTCGGGTATGATTATTGATGTTGGTCAGTGGGTGTTAACGGAATCGTGTAAAGCACTGGTGCGGTGGCAAGAAAAAGGATTGTGGCGAGATGGTATGCGCTTAAGTATTAATATTAGCCCGCGTCAATTTCGTCGTAATGCTTTCGTTGATGATGTAGTGCATACCTTGAATATTCACAAAATCCCGCGTAATTCTTTGGATATGGAAATTACCGAAGGCATAGTAATTCAGCGGGTGGATGATGCCATTACTACCATGACAGTATTATCTGAATATGGCATCAGTTTTTCACTCGATGATTTTGGTACTGGTTATTCTTCTATCAGTTATTTAAAACGTTTGCCTGTCAGTACATTAAAAATCGATAAATCATTTATTCGCGATATTATTGATGATCGTAATGATCGTGTTCTGGTAGAAACAATTATTACGATGGGACGTTTGTTAGACATGGAGGTGGTTGCAGAAGGTGTTGAAGAGGCTGAGCAGTTGGTTATTTTGCGTAAATTTGGTTGTCATTTATATCAGGGTTATTTATCAAGCCCTGCAGTAAGCATTGATAAGTTTGAAACCTTATTAATCGATGATCATAAAAAGAATGTTTAGGATAAATTTTTAATTAGCCGTCGTTGTATATTAACCATCGTTTAAATCACCCATCGTTTTAAATCAGTGCCCCTTTAAATAAACAGCCGCCCCAATAAATAAGGCACCACCGTTTCTACTCGCATAATGCGTTTACCCAAATTCACTGGTGTAAATCCGCATTTTTCCAACAAATCAATTTCATAGGGTATAAAGCCACCTTCAGGGCCAATCGCGAGTGTAATAGCATAATTAATTTGCGCAGGGCAGGGCGTGTCAGTGTACGGGTGTGCAACTAGTGCGCGACTAGTACCCACTATTTCTTTTAAATTATCTTCTACAAAAGGCTTGAAGCGCTTTATCAGCGATACTTTTGGTACTATCGTGTCGCAGCCCTGTTCTAAACCTAAGATTAAATGTTCTTGAATCGCGTCTTCACTTAACAGCGGTGTTTGCCAATAACTTTTTTCGACGCGATAACTATTGATTAAATAAATATTTTTTACGCCGAGTGTGGCAATAGTTTGCAGTGTACGTTTAAGCATCTTAGGGCGCGGTAGTGCGAGTATAAGAGTTATAGGTAAAGCGATTGGCGGTTGCTGCGAGAGAGATACTTCTAATTGAATTTCATCAGCAGTGTGAACAACCACCTTGCCTTTGCCCATCATGCCATTTATCAGCCCCACATTTAAATATTCGCCCAATGTTATCTGGTGAATATGGGTAATGTGTTGTAAGCGGCGAGCGTCGTGAATACTGACTAAATTGTCGCCAATAAAATCGCTGTTGGAAAATAAAACCAGATTCATAAAAAAGAGATGGTGCCCCGGAGACGATTTGAACCTCCGACCTGCCGCTTAGGAGTCGTAATTTTCGCTATTCTCACAGAATCTCACAACATCTTAAATTGTTAAAAAACATAAATAAAACAAGTACATAAAATTATATTTTGTTCTTGTCTTGCCTCAGATGATCTCATGCCATTACACTCTAACTACAGGTGAATTCAATCACCTGTAGTTAGCAATTCTTTAGCAAGGTGTGCAAATGGCATTTAATGATAGCAAAGTTCGAGGTTTAAAACCTAAGAGCCGCCAGTATGAGGTTTTTGATAACAGCACCAAGCGCGGAGTAGGGAGGTTAGGGGTAAGTGTGGGCACCAGCGGCCTAAAGATTTTTATCTATCGTTACTTTTGGGAAGGTAAACGCCAATACATAAAAATAGGCCAATACATTGGTGATACCAGCTTATCCAATGCTGAAGCCATAGCTAAGAATTACGGCGCACAATTACAGCAAGGCATTAACCCCAAAGCCGAAATTGAAACTAACGCGCAAAATAAAAAAGCCAAAGAGCGTGAAGCCGCACAAAAGGGCAGTATTCAGGATTTATTTGAAGCCTATACCGACAATATGAAGCGTGAAGGCAAGCGTACCTTTGCCGCCGTGCTCGCCTCTTTGGAAAAAGAAACCCGCGCCATAATCCCGCCAGACACTAAAGCAAAAGATGTAACTGAAGAGCAAATTAAATTAATTCTCGCCAAAATGATTAACCGTGGCGCGGTGGTGCAATCTAACCGCGTTCGCTCTTGCCTTCATGCCGCGTTCAATTATGGGCTGGGGCACGATAACAACCCCGCCAGTATGAAGCGCGGTATTTTGTTTGGCTTAGCAGATAACCCCGTTCGTAAGATTCCCAAACAAAAACATGCTGAAAAGGTGGGTGAGGGCTGGCTAAAGTTAGATGAGCTACAGCATGTGCTAACCACTTTTGGTAATGCCACGAATGTGGGCTGGCTTACTACGCAACTACTTGCCTTAATCGTTCATACTGGTGGCCAGCGACCTTATGAAATACTTACTTCTCGGTGGGAACACGTCAACTGGACTGAAAAAACCTTATTGGTTCCCGCTGAATTTTCTAAAAATAAAATTGAATATGTTTTACCGCTAACGAATACCGCACTAAAAATATTACAGGATATTTGTGCTAATACTCCTACAAGCCAGTGGGTATTCCCGCAACTCGATGCAACCAAGCATGTTCTAACCTCTACGCTTGCTAAAGCGGTTAGCTACTATCGTAAAGCAAACCCTGATTTTGTTTATTTTATCCCGCGAGATTTACGCCGCACCTGTAAAACCCTCATGGGTGAATTGGGTATCTCCAAAGAGTTGCGCGACCGCATCCAAAACCATGCGCTTAATGATGTAAGCAGTAAACACTATGACCGTTATAACTACCTAATCGAAAAAAGAAGGGCGCTAGAAGCTTGGGAGGCGCGTTTAAATCAATTGCCAGCTAGTAACGTGGTTAATATCAAGGAAGTGGTGTGATGGCTCGCAAGCGATTTGTTAAACAACAGACTAAGATTGCACCGTTGTTAATGTTTAAAGCAACTGAGAGTAACAGACAGGAAGTATTAAGCCTTGTCGCGTGCATTGAAAACGCTATTGAGGGACAGGGTGATGGACTGGCTGAATTTATTTTGAGTCAGGGTTCTTTGGATGGATTGAGTTATGAATTAGTGGCTGAATTGCTGCGCAATACTAAAGGATCTGCGCGTGAATTTGCTACAGATTTTAAGTGCTTCCATGTTGAGAAAATTGAATCGAGAATGCGTCGTGCATTTTCTAATAAACGCATTAAAAAGACTAAGACAGCCGAGAGAGACGAAAAAATTTATCAACGGTTTAAGTCTATGCTTGTGAATGAATCCTATGATGAAGTTATGAAAAAAGTTGGTGAAGAGTTTAACTGTGGTGCCCAGAATGTTGGGGATATTTATAAGTATATCAATGAATGCTATTTGGCTGGCTATTCACCACTAAACGATGCGAAGCAAATACTGGAAAATACTTTTTTGGTTGACTTACAGAATTCCACGGGGGGTGAGTAGAAAATAAAATCCCCCGTGAACTATTTATAAATGTACCTAAAATGCGAAACCTCATCCTAATTTGAGGTATTGCACGATGAAACACGGCACACCATTTGTTCAGCATTTTCCCGAGTCAATTATCACCCTGCCAGAAATGGCAAAACACTTAAAACGAAGCCCCAAAACTATATGGCGTATGTGGGCGAAGGATGGCTCTTTACCTAAACCTTTGATGATAAATGGCCGCACGCTCGGATGGCGTGAATCAACCTATAGCGCATGGCTTGCAGAAAAGGAGGAGGGTTAATTATGGCTCCTCAAAAAAGGAAAAGCCCCACGCCGGCATCTGCCGGTTGTGAGAAAAACGGCTTCAAAAAACCAACTCGATTATTTCTGAAATTGTACCCCTATTTTTTGTTAGCTAATCCGACGATAGGCCATGTGGCTTGTAGGTTGGCAGCATTCCTAATATTAAAAACTTACTCGGTATTTAATATTATCTATTCAAGTATCTACTGTCCCATTAGTGCTGCTCATAAGGAAATGAGAGCTACTAATACAACCTATGAAGCGCCTGACCTTTGATAGTCAGCTTACGCTTTCTGACAATAGTGTTTATTCAATTAATGCCCAACAAAAGCAAGGATGTTATGTTGAGATACTTGAAAAAATGCACGAGCAATTGCAGGCGATGCAAAGTCATCACGGCAAAGTGCTTGTTATGTTGACCATATTTCACGTTAACGACTACACAGGAACCAACGAACTATTTTCGCGATTTATGCGTAAGCTAGTTAAGCGCTTAAAAAAGAGCTATGAGTTTAAGCGTGTAGGTTACTTGTGGGTGCGTGAGCATGGGCAAGCTGCATCACAGCATTATCACTTGGCATTATTTTTAGATGGTAACAAAGTAAGACGCTCAAATGAGGTCTTTGAGCTATGCGTAAGTATTTGGGAAGGCTGGAATCAACCGAGGCCAGCATTTCCTGCAAAGCGCAGCTACTACATGCTAAAGCGCAATGATGGTAAAACCTATCGTGATGTCTTTTACCGTCTTTCGTATCTAGCCAAAACCCGAACCAAAGAACACAAACCTAAATCAACAAATGATTACAGCACCAGCCGCTTAAAGCCAAAGCTAACAAGGGGGAAGCATGACGCAACAGCGTTGCTTAAAGTTAACGGATAAACAATTCTGTTTTGTGGAAGAATATTTAATAGACCTTAACGCAACGCAAGCAGCCATAAGAGCTGGATACAGTGAGCACACAGCACAAGTGATAGGAGCTGAAAACCTATCAAAACCTATTATTCAAAATGCGATAAGCGAGCGCATGGCAGAAATAGTACTACGTACAAAGAGAAATGCTGATAATGTATTGACTGATTTGGCAACGATAAGAACCAATGCAATGACACTAATTAATGATAAGGAAGGCAACAAAGTAATGGTAAATATTAATGCCGCACTCAGAGCTTTAGAATTAGAGGGCAAGCATTTGGCTATGTGGATGGACAAGCACCAATTAAGCGGCGATGACGACAATAAGTTAGTAATTAATATTGTGAAGTTTGGAAGTGTAGGTGATTGATAAATACATTTTGTCAGATTCATCCAAAACAATTGCGCGGGTCACTAAAATTATCTGAGCTAGTACACATAAAGTTTAAATGTTGATACAGTCGCTTGTTAGACATACGCTTAAAGGCGGCTGCCAACTAAATATTGCCACCACCAGTTCCGAGCATGAACATAATAGAAATTGCCTTCGCGTGGCCTAGACAATTTTTCATTGTATTCACCGTCTGTGAATCCTACCTCACCTTCGTTCCCTGGCAGTTGGCACTTCCAATTCCGAGAATCCCGAACTGCACATTTTTCTAAACGAATTGGAGTTTCTCGGATGCCAGGTACCCAAGAAACTACTTGCTGTGAAGACGCATACACTTTAAAAGTTTCTCTGTTTAGAGGTATTGCATTTGCTTCGCATTCACCTACAACAAGCTTTTTTTCACATAGCATTGGATACGACGTAATTTCTTCGCTTTTGTCTGAACATGCCGAAATGGAAGCTATGACTAGTGCGAATAGAATTTTTGTTTTAATCATAGTAATAAATCCTTTGGCAGATGAAATAAATTGACGCACGGACTTAAAAACTGTCTAGCGTAGGCACGAAGTGCCGGAGCTTGTTATATGTTGTTACAATTTATTTGGAAATGAATTAATTTCTTTTTCATAGGCTTCTATTAACTCTTTATTTACTGCTTCTTGCGCTTTTCTAGTTAGAAAGAAAAGGTTTTCTTCGCTTCGCAGGTTTGCGTCAAGTGCAAATTTTGTTAATTTAACAGCCAAGCCAAAATTTTCTTTGGTGCGCAACTGCATTGCCAAAAAATGTAATTTATGGAGGATATCTATTAGTTCAGTTTCATACTGATAGATATCCTGTTTTGATTGCAAGGTGGCAGATTCTTTTGGTGTATTCTTTAAATTTATATTTGAAGAGTGATAGCCCAAAAGAAGAGAGACAACTTCTAAAACAACCGCGACATCTTTATTTTTTTGATCCAGCAGCAATTGATTTCTTTGAGCTAAAAAACTTCCACCCATAGATATTAGCGCACCAAAAACTATCAATAGAATTTCCATCGTCTCCCCCTTACTTACATATAACGCCGAGCTAAGCGGCAGTTTTTAAGTCGCAGTTTTGTGGAATATTTTTGCTCAGCAAAACCACAAAACTGCGACTTAAAAACTGTCCAGCGCCGAAGGCGCGGTGCTTGAGCGATTTGTTAAGCTTTATTTTCTGTAAATGGAAGCTCAAGATTATGGGCTTTTAAAGCTTCAGTATAAATATTTAAACGATCAGTTAAGCGCTCTAAAATATAAGTGAGAATTTCCTGTGCCTCTTCACCGGCGCCGGCTTCAATTGCAGCTTTAGCTTCTTTGATTTCCGCCACTAAAATGCTTAAAGAGTCACCTTGAATAAGTGAGCCAGGAAAACTTCTGCCGCTTAACTTCAAAACAGCATGATTTGGCGCTTCCGAATACACCTCTACCGTTTCTAATTTCATATTCGTATTTCACTTGAATTTATTGGCACTACGAAAACTAGGGCTTGAAAGTAATTTAGTTTTTCAGTGCTTTTATAAAAATTTTGGAGAACACAGTTATGTTTCTAATTGAGCAAGCTTAACAGTTTATTAAACAGTGCAGACTATATATTCCTACTATAAATAACTTTGCTTAGAAATACGGAAAGGCAAGTTTTTGTTTTAGTGTTCGATTGGTCTTTGTGCTAAAGGATCGGGTGGAAATATATTTCCTAAATCGGTGCTAAACGTTAAACCTTTTAAATTTAAACTTTCGATTAAAACTTTTAGATTTTCTTGACAGTATACACCCATGTAATCATCAAACTCAGCTCTAAAAATTGGTGTGTTGTGAAGTTGTTCTGCATGAAAGGCAATAGACTGTAATTCGTTATATTCATTTTTTGTACTGAGTTTTTTATCTAAACCGTTTAAATTTTCGGCAATGCTGAGAATGTTAAACAAAAAGCCTTTATTGTCGTCATAGGTAACAGGTAAAAATTCGCCGTGAGGTGCTAGCACATCATGTAAGCCAGCGTAGCTTTTTTCATTTAAAAATAAGCGACCATTGCGCGCAATAATATCGGGTAAGCCGCCTTTTTTTCCGCCTGATACTTTGGCAAATTCAATACTAATGGGTTGCCATTCTTTTGCATATTTGGAGGGGCGTTGGTCAAAATGAAACGTGGAGCTTTCGCCTAACTTTTGACGAATTTCTTTTCCGTTAAGAACAAATGTTTTGTAGTTTAAAACGTCTGGATGAATGACATAAATCATACAGGCAAGCCTATTTCGTTTTTGCTTGTGACTCGTTGGATGTATTATTTGTCATTTTCTGTTATCTGTTTTTCCATATCTTTTTTGGTGGTGTGGCCTGAAAGCAACCCCCCTTCATCATTAGGTGCATAGGTGGACGTTTTGTTTTTCTTCATTGCCTGTCTAGCTTTTTCTCGCAGTATTTTTTCTTCGCTAGTCAGTTTGATGATTTTTTTATTTTCCATGAGCTGCACCTAAAATATGTTTTCCCTCTAGCAGAAGTGACCTAAATTCTTTTATTTGATACGGTGCATTTAGAGCGTCCGCATAACTCCAACATAAAATTATTTTTTAGGTTTGTTTTTGCCTGAACTAATGAGTGCTTTTTCCTGAGCGGCAAATAAAGCTGCTTTCATTCGAGCGTCCTTTGTTGAGACTTCACCGCTAAGTGGTTTTGTTTGCTTATCACTTTCAAGCAGGGGTAAATTAGTTTTTTTCTTCGTCATCATCTTTCTCTTTCGCTATGTTTGACATATCGCCGCCTGAAGCCAAAGTGTCCGGCTCATTTTTCGTTAGATTTTTATATCTAGCTCTTTCTTGTGCCGCACGCTTTTTTATTTCTTCAACTGTCCAGCCTGTTTTTTGTCGCTTGTCATGTCGGGCTTTTTGTATGTCTGTCAATTTTTCAGTCATTACAACACCTCTCTGTACAAATAGTCTTGATTGGCAATATAGGTGTAACCAAAGGTTTCGTAATAGGCTCTTACATCATTATTTATTGGGTGCATGATACGAATTTGTTTTGCATTAATCATACGAGCATAAATTCCGTAAGCAATTAATATTTCGTCGAATACAGGTGGCCGGTCACCTAAAGTACGAGGTCTTGCTTCTACAAAATCAAGTCGCAAAGCACTGCCGTGATAAGTTGGCCGTCCCATTGATAAGCTTATGAGACTGTTATTTTGCCAGAGTGCTACTTCGAATCGTTTAGGATAGCGAAACTTAAAAGCAGAGTAACCTTCAAACCAATCCCAATTTACGGCGCGACTGGCCGACTTTTCCCATAGCTTGGTGGCGCTAAGTGCTTCTGCAGTAATTAACTTAAATTTTAAATTATGTTTGTTTTGTGGTGATAGTCCTTCTTGTGCATATTCAAGCGCGAGTTTTCTTAGCTCATCGTAACGCTGTTCTGCGTCTATGTGCGTAGCAAGCATGGCGTTCATCCGTATTATGTAAAAGAAAAGATACTACATTTTTTTAGATAAAGGTGTGCAACAATTTTGGTGTTAAACGGGTGGGAATCTAATGGGGCGGCGGTTGGTGTTCGGCGGTGATTTAAAAACCTTACTACAGGTGATACTACAGGTAAATTTGAAAGTTATTATTTTGACGGCGGCAACTTATAGCTAAGTTGTTGATTTATATGGTGCCCCGGAGACGATTTGAACGTCCGACCTGCCGCTTAGGAGGCGGCCGCTCTATCCAACTGAGCTACCGGAGCAAGGTTCGGTGTTGAATGAGCGCGCATTGTAGGGAGTTTTAAGTGATAAACCAAGAAATAGCGGGAGATTAACGCATTTCATTTTGTAGCTAGCTAATAAATTGTCCGGTGTTGTAGCACATGAATTGTCCGGTTTACAAAGGCCACCGGAGGCACGAAGCCCAACATGTCCATATTCAATTCCAATAAAAATACAAATGCGAGAGATTTTTTAATTTGTATTGTGCCGATTGACGAGGGCGAAGTGTTGGACTTGGTGTTTCAGCCCGACCTACAAAAGATAAAAATATTCATCCGAGTTTATTTTTTGCGGACATGCTTTTGAAACATAAACAGCAAGCTTTTTATGCTTGCCATTTTTATTCACCATTATTTTCCAAAGAATTTTATTAAAATGTAGTGTGTTTCAATACAATCGACTCTTTGTCGTTGTACACACGTACTTGGGATGCAGATATTGGTTCACGCGGTTCAATTTCGATGCTGACTCGCTCACCCTTGGCGCCCAACTTTTCAAATGCTGCCATCAATTCAAACTCTTCGAACTTAATATCAAACACATATTTTTTTCCGCTGGCGGTGGGTGCAGTAAAAGTCCATCCGCGCGGCAAGGGCCTAGGTGTATTTGCCATTTCTTCGCTAAATTCTATTGGTACTTTGGGTTTTTGTTCGCCATTGATAAACTCTATTGTCGTCTCCTTTTTTGTTGGCACAAGCCCATCTTTATAAGTGGGCGCCCATTTGTACAAATTTCTATAACGTGCCCAGGTACCAAAGGGGATACCGTTTTTCTTGAGCGCCGCTAATTGCTCTGGCGTCATTACATCCGCCAATGCACTTTCAATATAATCATCACTTTGCTCTTTAGATTTGAAAGGGAGATTAAAACCAACACTCGGGGAAATGGTTACTTTTTCTGCTTGCCCAAAAAAGATTTCTTTTATTTCAACACCATCCAACCACACCGCTACCACGCCGCCTGGGGCTATACCTATTTGAATTGAACTGAAATAAGGTAACTCTGGGTCGAAGGGGTAGTGCTCTTTAAACGTGGCTAATATTTTTTCATAAGGCAAGGCAAACTCGCCTTTGTAGAATTGTTTTTCGGCGTAGGAATAAAAAATAATGTTAACTCTATCGGGCAAGGGTTTTTCATCTGGCCCCACCACGTGATGAGAAACTTTAGCTCCCCAGCCAGAGGATAAAGTGCCACCGCTCGGGATATACAGGCCTTCCGTTTGATCTTTGTAAAAAAAAGTGCCACGGATAATTTCCATGGGGTAGAGTTTTGGCGCGCTTTCTGTGGCGTACCAATCGAATTTTGTTGGGTTTTTAGTCATAGCTGCACCACATCCACTGAAAAAATTGATAACACTGAATAAACCCATTAAACACCAACCTTTA
>JAYTSJ010000236.1:0-14472 GCA_043745725.1 Gammaproteobacteria bacterium
TTCGCGCGCGGAAGCCGGCGTTAAAGTGGCAGATATGTACCCAAGCTTGCGCGGCCATATTGACTTGGTTTTCACTGAGCCAGATGTTGCCTTGCTGGGCGAACTGGACGTGGTGTTTTTTGCTACTCCACACGGCGTCGCACAAAACCTTATGCCGGCACTTATGCAAACCAAAGCGCGTATTATTGATCTCTCTGCAGATTTCAGGATTCGCGACGTTGCCCTCTGGGAGAAATGGTACAACCAGGCTCACGGCGCGCCCGAGTTGGTTGCGCAAGCGGTGTATGGCTTGCCAGAAGTGAATCGTACTGCGATAACTACTGCTAAGCTTATTGCTTGCCCGGGTTGTTATCCCACTGCAACTCAGTTGGGCTTTTTGCCGTTGCTTGAAAATAATTTGGTTGATCCAACGCATTTGATTTCTAATGCGGCCAGTGGCGCCAGTGGCGCCGGGCGGCAGGGCAAAATTGACAATTTACTGTCTGAAGTGAGTGATAGTTTTAAAGCTTACGGGGCTGCTGGCCATCGTCATTTACCTGAAATTGAACAAGGTTTACGCGATATTCAGCCACGCGGTGTTGCGCCTGCATCATTGACCTTTGTGCCGCACTTGTTGCCGATTATTCGCGGGATTCACGCGACCCTTTACGCGACGCTTCTGGATGCGAATAAAGTCCCGGATTTACAGGCTCTTTACGAGCAACGTTATGCGAATGAGCCCTTTGTGGATGTATTACCTGCAGGTCAGTTACCACAAACACGTTCGGTAAAAGGTTCAAATATGTGTCGTATTGCCGTATTGCGTCCGCAAAATCGCGCTACAGTGGTGGTCTTGTCGGTTATCGACAACCTTACTAAAGGTGCATCCGGCCAGGCAGTACAGAACATGAACATTATGTTTGGTTTCGATGAAAAAGCAGGTTTGGATGTCATAGCGCTCTTGCCCTAAGCTTCCATTCTTTAATGAATTAAACTTTAGTGATTTAAAAATCATGAGAGTTAACTTTCTGTGTTGTAGATTGTTGCTCATTTTATAATAAGGCAGATAAACGTGGCGGTAAAAGGCAGCATTAATCACCCGATGAGGATTATTCCTCATCGTCCTTTGACGCGTTATTTACGTTTATTGGCGTTGTTAATGATTTGTGCCAGTTGTTTTTTTGTTGGATTTTTTTACGCACAACGGCTGCAACAATCTGTTGAAGATAATAAGCACCAGGAACAGCAGAGCTTGGCTCAAGAGGTGTCTGAGTTACACACTAATGCTGAAGTGGATCGTCAAACTATTGAAGATATGCGTCAGTTAGTGATGACGCAAAAAGCCCAGATGGCTGCCTCTGAGCGTTTTTTGCGAGTTTATAAGGAGCTCTTGGCATCTGGTGCTAAACTGAATCCATTAGGGGTGAGTTTTGGTTTATTTACCGTATTTCCATTGGCAGAGAAGGGACATTTTAGCTTCAAGTTGGTCGTGCAAAAATTATCGACGCAAGAGGCAGATTTCATAGGTAGCTTGGGGTTTAAAGTGCTAGGTCAGCAGGCTGGCAAGTCTACAGAGCTGTCGCTTTATCAAATTTCGACTCAAGCAACTTCAGCCACTATTCCTCTAAATTTGAAATACTTCCAGGTCTTGGAAGGTGAATTGCAACTACCCTTAGATTTCATACCAAAAACGGTTGATCTAGTGGTTAAAACGGGCGATAAAACCGTTATTGAAACCCAACTGGAATGGCCAGTTCCTTTGTCTTAGTACTGTGTCTTAGTACTTTTAAAACCTTACCGAGGTTAATGTAATGTTCAATTCCAAAACAAAACAAATGTTTGCCAATCATCAGTCATTGCTCTCCCCTGCTACCCGAATTGTGGGAGATCTTTATTTTAGCGGTGATCTATATTTGGAAGGCTCTCTTAAGGGCAATATTTACGCAGAAGAAGGTAAGTCTGCAAAATTGATTGTGGCTGAAAGCAGTGTTGTTGAAGGTGAAATTCATGCACCTAATATCGTTATTAACGGCAAAGTGTACGGCGCGATTTATTCCACCAAACATATCGAACTAGCGGCGAAAGCGATGGTAGAGGGTGCTATTCACTACCATTTAATTGAAATGGTTAAGGGCTCTCATTTGGTTGGTCAGCTAGTCTGTACAGGCTTCGGGGTGGATAGCGATGCCTCAGCAGATGTTAAAGAAGAAGCAAAAGTTATAGTGAAAGGTGATGTTCGCCCCATTGTTAAAATAGAACCGAAAGTCGACATTAAGCCAGAAGCGAAAATGAACGTTTCTCAATAGTTGACTGAATTAGTCAGGTACAGGGATAATCAACTTCGTCGTCAATGTATCGGAGTAGTTTATGTCCAGCGCAGCAGAAATTTTTATCCCGCAAGCGGTATATGTTAGCGACAGTGCCGTTGCTAAGGTAAAAAGTCTGATTGAAGAAGAAGGGAATGACGATCTGAAGTTGCGTGTTTACGTTACCGGTGGTGGCTGCTCTGGCTTTCAATACGGCTTTACGTTTGATGAAGCCGTTACCGAAGATGATTCCGTGGTTGAAAAAGATGGCGTTAAAGTATTGGTCGATTCAATGAGCTATCCCTATCTCGTGGGGGCTAAGGTGGATTACGAGGAAGGTTTGCAGGGCTCAAAGTTTGTGATACAAAACCCGAATGCATCTAGTACTTGTGGCTGTGGTTCATCTTTTTCCATATAGAAGAGCTATAGTCATCTGCTTTTACGTGATCCGACCCGCCGTTTGTATGCACTGACTTCAATCTAATCCCATTGCGAAAATACCATCTAAATTGCGCGAAAAGATCGACTAAATGGACCTTTTCGCGTAAGGTGGCGCCACTTGTGTCGCCGGTTACAGATCTTTATTTTGCTGTAACTTCTTAAGGTGCTGACTATAAATATCACATAATGGTAGTTCCCTACCCAAACATAGAGCCTGTAACTGCTATGAATCTGAATTATCTGGATTTTGAACAGCCAATCGCTGATCTCGAAGGCAAAATTGAAGAATTACAATTCATTGGCAACTCGAGTGATGTCAATATCGCCGATGAAATCGCTAAATTACGTGAAAAAAGCACCAAGCTTACCGAAACCATCTACGCAAAACTTACGGCGTGGGATGTAGTCAAGATTGCTCGTCACCCGCTGCGCCCTTATGCTTCCGATTATATTTCGCGTGTATTTACTGATTTTGACGAGCTACACGGCGATCGCCATTTTGGTGACGACAAAGCAATTATTGCCGGTGTTGCGCGTCTGGACGGCAAACCAGTCATGATTATTGCCGAAGAAAAAGGCCGCACTGTCCACGAAAAAGTTATGCGCAATTTTGGCATGCCTAAACCTGAAGGTTATCGTAAAGCCTTGCGTTTAATGGAGATGGCCGAGCGTTTTAAGTTGCCAATTCTTACACTGATTGATACTCCCGGCGCCTATCCTGGCATCGATTCCGAAGAGCGCGGTATCTCTGAGTCCATTGCGCAAAACCTTGCGGTTATGTCGCGTTTGCGTACCCCTATTATCTGTACCGTTATAGGTGAAGGCTCTTCTGGCGGCGCCTTGGCGATAGGCGTGGGTGATCAGCTCAACATGTTGCAATACTCCACCTACTTTGTGATTTCGCCTGAAGGTTGCGCCAATATTATTTGGAAAACTGTCACAAAAGCGCCTGAAGCTGCGCAGGCAATGGGTGTGACATCTAAAATTTTGCAAGACTTGGGTATAGTGGATGAAACCATTCCTGAGCCCCTCGGCGGTGCGCATCGCGATATAGATGCCATGGCGAGAAAATTGCGTGAACGTTTAATTGCACAGCTAGATAAACTTAGCAAAGAACCCTTGGATGCGTTGATTGAACGCCGTTACCAACGGTTAATGAGTTATGGAAATCCTTGATTAAAAAGTTAGATATAAAAAAGCCGCTGACAAAAAATCAGCGGCTTTTTTTATGGAGAGGTTTCCAGCAGCTAATTTTTAGGAACAGACTAGTTCCGCGTTTTTAAGATTAGATTAGCTTCGCGGTTTATTATTAGGTGTTATTGGCTTTTTCGCTACAGTTTTCTTTTCGGTATTATTTTTCACCGATGTTTGCGCATTAAATTTTTTCGCACTTTCAAATTTATCACCAAATGCTTTGGCTTTCGGCGCAACATTTTTTTGCGCCGCAGGTTTGTGTGCGCCAGTTTTACTGCTCATATTGCTACGAGTATTGGCGGTTGGATTGCGCGCGCTAATAACGGGGTTGGTCGCCGGAATTAATGCTGATGCGGTGGAGCCGATTAAATGGCCTTTGCGCATTTTTATTAATGCGTCGCGAATAACATCCCAACCTGCGGGGTCATGATAGCGCAATAACGCTTTGTGTAAACGGCGTTGATCTAAGCCGCGCGGAATCGTAATTTTTTCGCTTTTGTAGCTGAGTTTTTTAAGCGGGTTGCGCTCTGAATAATACATCGCAGTGGCGAGCGACATGGGCGATGGATAAAAGGTTTGCACCTGATCTACTTCAAAATCATTCTTTTTCAACCACAGCGCCATGTTGAGCATGTCTTCATCTTTAGTGCCTGGGTGCGCAGCAATAAAGTAAGGAATTAAATATTGTTTTTTACCTACTTCTTTTGAAAATTGTTCGAACATTTTTTTGAATTCATAATAAGCGCCCATCTTCGGTTTCATCATCATCGATAACGGGCTTTCTTCAGTATGTTCCGGAGCGATTTTTAAATAACCGCCCACGTGGTGCTGGACTAATTCTTTTACGTATTCAGGATCGCGCACTGCCAAGTCGTAGCGTAAGCCGGAGGCGATGGAAATGCGATTGATGCCTTTGAGTTTACGTGCAGCGCGATAAAGTGCCGTCGTGTGTTTGTGATCGGTAATTAAATTTTTACAAATTGTTGGGTACACGCACGATAGTCTGCGGCATTTGCTTAGCGTCGGCATATCTTTACAAGTGAGGTGATACATGTTGGCGGTGGGTCCGCCAAGGTCAGAAATATGGCCGGTGAAGCCGGGCACTTTATCGCGAATATTTTCAATTTCGCGCAACACAGATTCTTGTGAGCGGCTTTGAATAATACGGCCTTCGTGTTCGGTGATGGAACAAAAAGTACAGCCGCCAAAACAGCCGCGCATAATATTCACGGAAGTTTTAATCATGTCATAAGCGGGAATTTTCGCGTTGCCGTAACTTGGGTGTGGCACGCGTTGATAAGGTAAATCAAATACGCCATCCAGCTCGTTTGTTTCCAACGGAATGGGCGGGGGATTTACCCAAATTTCACGGTTCCCGTGTTTTTGCACCAAGGGACGAGCATTGTAAGGGTTGGCTTCCTGATGCAGTACGCGCGAAGCGTGAGCGTAAAGCGTGGCGTCATTGCGGACTTTGTCAAAGCTCGGCAGGCGCACATAAACCTTGTCGTCATCAACCAGGTCGCTGCGATTTTGCAGCGGCATGGGAATAATCCTAATTGCCTGCGGTTCATTGGGGTCAACCACTTTGGCGGAAGCGGCACCTTGTGCCGGGCAGCCGACGGTATTTAATTCACTTGCCTGATCCGGGTTTAACGCAGCAATTTGCGCGGCCATTTTTTCTGGATCCAGCTGGCGCATACCGACTTGCGAATTGTTCGGGTCAGCTTTTGCAACATCGACAATCGATTTCGTATCGTGTTGCCCGCTGTTGTGTTGATAGTCGTAAGGGTTGGGTAATTTATCGATATTGCCCGGCCAGTCAATGCGGCTGGAGTCAATTTCCGTCCAGCCCGCAGGCGCTTCTTTTTTGACGACCACAGTGCCGCGTAGGTTGTCGATATCTTTAATGGAGCGACCCGCTGCAAGTAGGTGGGCTATGTCCGCAATTGCGCGTTCAGCGTTGCCGTAAAGAAGAATGTCCGCAGTGGCGTCGATCAATACTGAGCGGCGTACTTCGTTACTCCAATAATCGTATTGGGCGATACGGCGTAAGCTCGCTTCAATGCCACCGAGTACGATAGGTACATCTTTGTAGGCTTCTTTGCAGCGTTGACTATAAACAGTGACGCAACGGTCAGGGCGTTTGCCACCCATGCCGCCGGGTGTATAGGCATCGTCTGAACGCATACGTAAATCGGCAGTGTAGCGGTTAATCATGGAATCCATGTTGCCCGCGCTTACACCAAAAAATAAATTGGGTTTCCCCAGTGCTTTGAAAGGCTCGGCACTACGCCAATCTGGCTGGGCGATAATGCCCACGCGAAAACCCTGCGATTCTAGAAAGCGTCCGATTACCGCCATACCAAAGCTGGGGTGATCAACATAGGCATCGCCGCAAACGATGATAATGTCGCAACTATCCCAACCGAGTTTATCCATTTCCTCGCGGCTCATCGGCAAAAAGGGCGCAGGCCCGTAGCATTCAGCCCAATAGCGTGGATGGTCAAACAGATTGATGGCGGTGGTGTTCATAATAATACGGGCACTACAAAGAGGAAAAATAAGCCGCTATTGTCCCAGAATAGCAGCTCAGTAAATAGTATTAAAAAAGAAAGTGGTTGGTTGCAGAAATATTGTGGCGCGTGATCCTAAGCATTGCTGAGCAACACGTCATATTTACGGCTAAGCATATCGTAAAATTGTTCGCGCACTTGGGTTACGCCAAGCTTCAACGCATTAATTTCTTCGTGCGTAATGTCTTTGCGACAGACATAAACTTGTTTGCGGTAAACCGCAATTTTGGCGCCATACAAACGTAAGCTGCGCTCTAAATTTTTTTCTCCTAGCATCAACAATTTGGCTTCGGCGTCGGCAAGTTTGCGAAATTCATTTACTAACTCTGTATTCACTGTGTCTAACTCTTGACGGCGTGCCGTAGGCCAGCGGTCGCCAAACTGAATAGATTCAACCACAAGTGACGAATATTTGGCGAATATATGGGTTACTGCGCCCACTTGTGCCGATACACTTTCCAAAATGTGTAGCCGGCGGTTTTCTCTTGGCGAGTTATTTTGTAAGTGCGCGCTGCGCCAGAGTACAAGCCAGGCAACCAGTGCAGCAATCAAAGCACCGAGGCCAATTTTGAGTGAAGTATCAGTTAATTGTATAAAAGTTTGCGAATCCATGGGAGTGGCCTCTCTGTCAAAAAAATGTCGTTGGGATTTTATAACAGGATTTTTGCAAGAAACAGGCCAGCTGAAGCGATGATAATTATTAATAATGCGGATGATTTTTCAGTGGTTTTAATAGCCCTTCTAAACCATTCAATTTAATTTCATAGAGAAATTGCAGTTGTTCGCCGAGCTTGCCCTTGGGGAATCCTTTGCCATAAAACCATACTAAATAAGGCTCCGGTAAATCGACCAACAAGCGACCCTGGTATTTGCCAAATGGCATTTTGGTGTTAGCGAGCTCGAGTAAAATAGTGGGATCAGGTAAGGCGTTCTCCATGACTTTAATACTCTGTTGGTGTTAAGTTCAGTCGCCTGCCAATTTAACAGTGAGGCCACGTTTTTCCAGTTCGATTTTTATTTTGTCGCGTTGATCGCCCTGAATTTCAATGATTCCATCTTTTATTGCTCCGCCAGTACCGCATAATTGTTTTAAATATTTAGCTAGGTTTTTTAATTCTACATCGCTCATTGTTAGCCCGCTAATCGTAGTCACTCCTTTGCCATTGCGACCTGCAGTTTCGCGCCGAATTCGCACTATGCCATCATTTTTCGGAGCTGAAGTTTCGGGTATTCTTTGTTCTTTAATGCGGCCTGTTTCGGTGGAATATACAAGGCGACTGTTGTCGGATCTGTTGGTTATATTGCTGCTCATGATGAATTCTCTTCGCTGCTAATAACTAGCATTGTAAATGAATTTTAGCGGGCTGCGCTGTTAGAATGCAGCCCATAAAAAAAGAGGGGCTGCAAGATGATCAAGGGTTATTGGAGTAAACAATGGGCGCCAGTCATAGACGCTTTTGCTGAGAATTTCGTCGATTCTGGTGAGCAGGGTGCAGGTTTTGCGTTGTTTCATCGGGGCGAGTTAGTCGTAAATGCATGGGCTGGGAGCTATGACAATCGCTTGGCACAGGTGACCAATGCACCTTGGTCTGAGCAAACTTGTGTAAATGTATTTTCGGTAGGCAAAGGTTTAGTAGCGCTCTGTGTACTGCGCTTGGTGGCTGAGGGGCGTTTGGATCTGGATAAACCTGTCACCTATTACTGGCCGGAGTTTGCTCAAGCCGTCACTAACCAAAAAGTAGTTAGTGCTGAGATGGCGGGAAAGGCTGAGATAAGTGTGCGGCAGGTGTTGTGCCATCGCAGTGGCTTGTCTGCATTTCACCCGTTAATGAACTTTGAGGATATTTTTGATTGGGAGCGTATGGTTCAAGCTGTTGAGGGAGAAATACCTTGGTGGATACCTAATACAGCACAAGGTTATTCACCTTTTATATTTGGTTTCTTGTTGGGCGAACTGGTAAAACGTGCAAGCGGTAGTGCAAGTTTTGATGATTATTTTCAGCGTGAAGTTGCAAAACCTTTGGGGTTAAGTTGTTATTTTGGCGTGCCCGAAGAGCACCTTTCTTCGCTTGCTGATAATGGCCCGCTGCAGCATTCTATTGTTGTTAATAGTGGTGCTAGTAGTGCTGCTCAGAGCCATGGTGCTGATAGTTTTGCGCTGGGTAAAATCATGAAAGCAAATCCTCGCGGAGTTACTCACCGCGCGTTTGCAAATCCCCTGAGTTTAATGACAGCGGCAAATAGCCGCGAATGGCGTCAGGCGCAAATCCCCGCTGCCAATGCCCATACTAATGCTGCCGCACTGGCGACCATATACGGTAAGCTGGCGATGGATGGCGGTGAATTATTAGCGGTAGATTATTTGCCATTATGTTGGCAAGAACAAAGTTTTGCTGAGGATCAGGTTTTGGGGTTGCCATTGCGCTTCAGTCTTGGCTTTATGTTATCGCAGCACAATCGCCCGGATTGCCGATACGGGCGCGGTGATCGTGCTTTTGGGCACCCGGGTGCAGGTGGCTGCCTTGGATTTGCGGATCTTGATTATCAGTTGGGTTTTGGCTACGTCACGAGTCGCATGGGACAAAGTTTGCTAATTGATGCGCGAGCAAGTCGAATAATTGATGCTGTTTATAAAATTTTAGAGAGCTAATGCAATGAATAATATTAATGCAGTGAATGAAATAGATGATAAATTGATTGATCTGCAAACTCGCGTCGCTTATCAGGAGGACATGCTTGCACACCTGGATCAAGTGATCACAAAGCAAGATGCCGATATTATCCAGTTGCAACAACAGATTCGTCTGTTAGCTAAGCGCTTGGACGAGTCTTTGTTTGCGCAGGAACAAGATGGAGAAAATGCGGGTGGCGAGCGACCTCCACATTATTAATCCAAAAAATTAATAATGCGGGTGGCGAGCGACCTCCACATTATTAATTTTTTGGATTAATAATTACAGAATCGTACTGTGTAGCCTCGGCTTATAGCGTAATCTTTACTTCTCACGACGCTCTCTCTGTATCGTTCTTAACTCTTTAAGAATAATGGTTTAAATAACTAAATTTCCCCTGCTATTTCATAGATCTTGACTAAACTCAGTGACAAAGTCGTTATTTTTTGGACCTGAATTTAAACCATGTTGCCTACACAAACTCATTTTGATCATTTGGCAGAGGCAGATTCTCTCCAGTTAGGACACTCGCTTTTAGCGGCTGATGTTGTGTCATGGCGTTTAGATGCGATTACCGGTGAGTTTTCATTTTCTACTCAATTTGCACAAGTGTTCCCAATTGAAGCTCATTCCATAAAAGATTTATCATCATTGATGGCCATGTTACCGGCTGCCGATAAATATAATTTTTTGCAAACATTTAATTCCGATCCTAATGATACTAGTGACTTGGTTCGCACCTGTGAAGTAAAAACATTACCGGTCGCCGATGCGTCTGGTAGCGCACTTAGCGCTAATTTAATGGTTCGTTTTGTTGGGCGTTTAGTGTTGCACAACAATGGCGCAGCAAAACGTATATTCGAAGGGATAGTAGTTTCAAATTATGCTGGGTCGACTCATTCGAATGTAGAAAGCAGTGCAAATTTGTTGGCAAAATTATTTGCCAACAGTAATATCGCCAGTATAGTCACTGATCCTCGGGGCGTGTTACTGCAGGCCAATCAGGCCTTTGAGAATTTGTTTGCTATTAAATCGCGACATGTTTTGGTAGGCGTTGGTCACTATAATATTTTGCAGGATGAAAATTTACTCGCGATTCCTGAAATAATGGAAATGATGCATCGTGTTTATAATAAAAATGAAGTGCATAGTTTCGATGTTGGTTACCATTTACGGTATATGCAAAAACGCAGTTCAAAAATTAATAAAATTATTTATTTTCGCGCGAGTTTTTTGCCGATAAAAAATAGTTCTAATGTGACTGAGAATGTGTTGGTTCAATTGCAAGATATGTCACGTGAAAAAGAAACTTTGCAAATATTACTAAAACAACAGCGTGAGTTGCTAGAAAGTACAACCAATTATAAAGCATTTATTGCCAATAGCAGCGAAGCTATTTGGTGTTACGATATGTTGCCGCCCATTCCTTTGTCCATCCCGGTAGAAGCACAAGCAGATTTAATGATGCAGCGTGCACGCCTTTCACAAGGTAATAAAGTGTTGTTGTCGATGTTGGGGGTGACATCTCTCGATAGTATTCTCGGTATGGGTTTGCATGATAGCGGTTCAACACAATGTGTGTTTGACGTAAAGTTTTTTATTGAAAATAATTTTCAGATGGCGGATCACGACGTTGTGCGTGAAGATCGTAAGGGTCGTCGCTTTTATTTTCAAATTTCCTGTGTTGGCGTATTTGAAAATAATTGCTTAAAGCGTGTATGGGGCACGACTAAAGATGTTACTGCGCGCAAACGATATGAGCAGCGCCTTGAGCATTTGTCGATGCATGATTCATTAACTGGCTTGCCCAATCGCACTGCTATTTATCAGGAAATTGAGCAGTTTTTTGCGCAAGGCACTGATGCTGTTGGTGCATTGTTGCTAATTGATTTGGATAGGTTTAAAGAAATTAATGATACGCTCGGCCATCAAGTTGGCGATCATTTGCTACAACTGATTGGTCCGCGCATTGCTTCTGAGCTAACGGAAACAGAAAATACTATTGCCCGTATGGGCGGCGATGAATTTGCCATTTTTTTGCCGGATGTTCGTCATCAACAACAAGCAATGGTGTTTGCCCATCGCATTTTAGATGCGTTACGTTTGGAGTTTGATCTTGAAGTTTTTTGTGCTGAAATTAGTGCGAGTATTGGTGTGGTGTTGGCACCGCTGCAAGCGGCTGATGTCAGCACATTAATGCGTTATGCCGATGTGGCTATGTACAACGCAAAAGTACAAATGTCTGGCGTTGCGGTTTATCAGCCTGAGATTGATCCGCACTCGCCCAAGCGATTAGCCATGATGAGTGAATTAGGGCGCGCCATTCGCGAAGAGCAATTGTGTTTATATTTTCAACCTAAGGTGGATTTAAAGAGCAAATCTTTTTATGGTGTTGAAGCATTAATCCGTTGGAATCACCCCGAGTTAGGTTTTGTCTCGCCCGGCGATTTTATTCCTATCGCCGAAGCTACCAGCTTAATTCATCCTTTAACTGCCTGGGTGTTAGAAAAAAGTATTGCGCAGTGTTGTTTGTGGCGAGCACAAAATTTGCAATTAAGTATGGCGGTGAATTTGTCTGCGCGTAATTTGCTTGATGAAAATATGCCTAAATTAGTGAGCCGGTTGTTGCTAAAATACAATTTGCCGGCCAGTGCGTTGGAAATAGAAATTACCGAAAGTTCGATTATGATTGACCCAGCGCGGGCGTTGCGCGTACTACAACAGTTGCATGAATTAGGTGTGCAATTATCGATTGATGATTTTGGTACTGGTTATTCTTCGCTCGCTTATTTGAAAAAATTACCGGTGCAAACGTTAAAAATAGACATCTTTTTTATCCGCAATATGCTCGAAGATCGCCAGGATGAACTCATTGTAGATTCGACGATACGTTTGGCGCATAGTCTAAATTTAAAAGTGGTTGCGGAGGGTGTTGAAAACGAAGCCCTGGTTCAGCGCCTCACTGCTATGGGGTGCGATGATGCCCAAGGCTACCATATCGGCCGACCTATGCCGGTCGCCCAGATTGGTAAATGGATGGAAGACTCCGTGTGGAAAAATGTTTGTTAATTGATCGGTTTTCCCTGTAGAAAAAAGTTAGATAAAAGTAGCCGACTTACGTGCAAATTTCCCTTATACTGCGGCACCTCCTACTAGTAGCCATTAAAATCGCTTCTAGTGATTAATCCAGATTAATAAGGCCACCTCTTCATGTTCATCAAATCTTTGCGCGGAGCATTTTCTAACGATCTTTCCATTGACTTAGGTACGGCGAATACCCTGATCTACGTACGCGGTCGCGGTATTGTTCTGAACGAACCTTCAGTGGTTGCTATTCGTCATCATGATGGTCGTAAAACCGTTGAAGCGGTTGGGCTTGAAGCTAAGCGGATGTTGGGCCGTACTCCGGGCAATATTACTGCTATTCGCCCGCTTAAAGATGGCGTAATTGCCGATTTCCAAGTGACTGAAAAAATGCTGCAGCATTTTATTCGCAAAGTTCACGAAAACAGTTGGTTTAATCCTAGTCCGCGCGTACTTATTAGTGTTCCCTGTCTCTCTACTGAGGTTGAAAAACGGGCGATTCGCGAATCTGCCCTCGGTGCTGGCGCACGTGAAGTCCGCTTGATTGAAGAGCCTATGGCAGCCGCAATTGGCGCGGGTTTGAAGGTCGCTGAGGCTAATGGTTCGATGGTGGTTGATATCGGCGGTGGCACCACTGAGATTGCGGTAATTTCGCTAAATGGCGTAGTTTATTCCGATTCGGTGCGTATTGGCGGCGATCGTTTTGATGAGTCAATTGTCAATTATGTGCGTCGGAATTACGGTAGCGTTATTGGTGATGCTACTGCTGAGCGCATTAAACAAGAAATTGGCTGTGCATTTGCCGGTAGTGAAATTCGTGAAATCGATGTCCGCGGTCGTAATCTTGCAGAAGGTGTGCCGCGCAGCTTTACCCTGAGCAGCGATGAAATTCTTGAGGCGCTTCAAGAACCACTAGCCGGTATTGTGCAAGCGGTGAAAAGCGCGCTTGAACAATCGCCCCCTGAGCTGGCTTCTGATATTGCCGAAAATGGTGTGGTTTTAACGGGTGGAGGAGCTCTGTTACGTGATATAGATCGCCTCTTGTCCAGTGAAACCGGGGTGGCTTTTATTGTGGCAGATGATCCTTTGACCTGCGTTGCTCGTGGTGGCGGTATGGCCATGGAAATGAATGATCAACGTATTGATCTGTTGTCATCCGTAGGGCGTTGGTAAGCGCCATTGCCCTGTTACTAATCCTACCATTCAGCCGGAGCAATTTGCCGAGTCTTGTCTTTACCGGTGACGATTTAACCCGTGACGATTTAAATAGGCCCTAGAGGAGATATTGCTATTAAACCGCTATTTATCCGGGGCTCATCTTTTACACTAAGGGTTGTGGTGCTGATGTTTGCCATGATCGCGCTGATTTTGATCGGTTTATATACCACATGGCTTAAACCTATTCGCCAGCAATTAACTTTCCTTATTGTCCCCTTCTACCAATTAACGGATATTCCACGTCGCGTTAGCGATTGGGGTGGAGATGTATTTACGTCGCAAACCGATCTGCGCAGTGAAAATGAAAGCCTTAAAATCGAACTATTAATTCATCAGCGCAAGTTGCTGCAAATGGCAGCCTTAGCGGCGGAAAATGTGCGTTTGCGACAATTGTTGAATGCCACAGATATGCTGCAAGACAAGGTGTTGATCGCTGAGCTCATTGGCGTTTCGCCGAACCCTCTCAGCCATACCGTGATTATTAATCGTGGCAGCAAAGAAGGCGTTTACGAACGGCAGCCGGTGCTGGATGCTTTTGGTTTGATGGGGCAAGTTATTGAAGTTGATGAAGATAATAGCCGTGTACTGCTCATTTCCGATCCTACGCACGCTATCCCTGTGCAGGTAAATCGCAATGGCGTAAGGGCTATTGCGGAGGGCACCGGCGACTTGAATCGTTTGAATTTACGTCATGTTTCTATCAATGCTGATATTCGTGAAGGTGATTTGCTGGTGAGCTCAGGTTTGGGCGACCGCTTTCCGGTCGGTTATCCGGTGGCCGAAGTTGAACAGGTAGTGCGCAATTCTGGTCAAGCCTTCGCACGTGTTATTGCTCGCCCCATGGCGCGTCTGGATCGTAGTCGCCATGTGTTGTTAGTGTTTGATACTCATGGTTTGACGCCGAAAACGCCTGCTGAACATTCTGCTGCTGCGCATTTGAATTCCCCTGAAACGGCACCTGCCGCTCCTGACCTTTAGCAAAAAGGTGTGCTCATGATCCCGCAT
>JAYTSJ010000237.1:0-12182 GCA_043745725.1 Gammaproteobacteria bacterium
ACACATTTGATGTTAATAAAACCACAGCAACAGCAACAAATAAATGATCAAGTCAGTGTTACATTAATGTTTAATGATGGCACCCGACAACAATTTATGGCATCGGTGCAAGCCAACAATGAATAAGTGGATTGTAGGAATAATTGTTGTTGTGATAACGGTGGGCGTTGGCTTGGCGCTAGGGTTACATCTGTTTGTCGCAGCACCACAACTACATTCTGCGCAGCTTCTGCCTCTACCAAAAGCCTTGGTAGATGTAAAGCTAGAGAAAAATAAAGCAGAACTATTTACTGCGGAAAATTTTGCGAACCATTGGAGTTTGATATTTTTCGGATTCACAAATTGCCCGGATTTCTGCCCCTTGGAATTACAAAAATTAGGCAAGGTATTGCAACTGGCGCAGCAAGCTAATCCACAATCAGATTTTCCATTGCAAGTAATTTTCATTAGTCTTGATCCCGAGCGCGATACGCCCGACAAAATGAAAACTTACACTGCGTTTTTTCATGCGCAGATACAAGGTTTAAGTGGTAGTAATTTTGAGCTGGCCAAGGTTGCTCATTTTTTTGGGTCAGACTATAGTCGCAGTGCAGTAAAGGCGGGCGCTGTATTAAATATTCCTGCTGGGATAGATATGCCGAGCAATGTTGAAAATGATTATAAAGTCGCTCACTCTGCGCGCATTTATATTGTTAACCCTCAATCAGCCTATATAGGTTCATTTGCGCCGCTCCATAATGCAGAGCAAATGTGGGCAGACTTACAGTTGATTATCAGTAAATATAAACCAGCAGTAATGTAAGCTGTGTATGCTTTATCCATCAGCCAATGTTAATGGTTGTTTAATTCACTACTATTTTGCATAGTATTTTTTGTATAGATGCTTTGCAAAACTTTTCCGGAGGTCGACTATGATTGCGCATGTCACTGGGCTCTTTCTTCATACAGCAAAAGAATGGGAAGCAATTCGCGATACGGATGAAAGCATTGGCTACAAATATTATTTGCCGACGTTGATTTTGGCGCTCATCCCAGCGGCGTCTACTTACATAGGCACAACAAAAATTGGTTGGACTGTTAGTAAAAATCCAACTGTAGTACTCACGGAATCAAGCGCATTTATTATGAGCGCGTTAATGTATTTTGCAATACTTGCTGGCTTAGGTGTGATGGGGGCATTTGTTAAGTGGATGTCGCGAACCTATGATTCTTCGCCAAGCTTGTCGCGCTGTATTGTGTTTGCGGCCTATACCGCGACCCCGATTTTTTTTGCAGGCTTTACTATGCTCTATCCTGCTCCAGTGCTAATTATGTTGGTCGGTGTGGGCGCAATTTTTTATACTATTTATTTTCTATATTCTGGTATTTCAATTTTTATGCGCATTCCAGAAGCTGAAGGCTTCATGTTTGCAAGTTCGATATTGACGGTAGGAATGGTAATGTTAGTTTCACTCATTACCATTACAGTGTTGATATTGAGTTTAGGATTTGGTTCTATTTATTTATTTAAAGGATAAGCTGAAGAAATGAATCTTCGCACAAAATGTTTTGTGCGAAGATGGTTTGCGGCTCAGTTAACTTGCAGATTCACAATTTAAGAAATCCAAATTAGGTACAGATTTAATCTCACCTGCAAGTGATTCAAATAGAGTTCTCTTGCAGGTTGCAGAAATTACAATTCCCCTTTCCACCTTTTTTACTCCGTCCTCCATGTACCTGACTGTAGATTGTTCCAGCGTTTGTAAATGGGCTTCAGATAATTTTCTGCCAATCACTAAGGCCAAGGATTGTTGATACATGATTTTTATGGTGGCAATGAAATTATTTCCATTATCGGCAGACCAGTAGTTTTTATAGTTTGTATCAGCTATAGGGTCAGAAACTACCACGACTATTTTTTCATTTGGATTGGTCCTGGATCGCTGCTGGCTTGTGCTATTTGATTTTTTAGGTTTTGTTCCAGTAGTGTTTTTTTCTTGCAGAACAATTTTATTGAATAAAATTAAAGAGCCCTGGCTTTGCGTCATGAAAACTATTGGCTTAACGGTCATGCTCCAGTAAGCATCTGGCGTTGAATTAATTTCAGTTGAAAAAAATACCGTTTTTTTTGCATCACCTATATCAATGTTCAGTTGTGAAATGGAAACCTCATCGGGATTACTAAATTTAGCTATAAAATCTTCGTAATCTACTAATACTCTATTAGCATTTTTTTGCCTTTTTGTTATTCTGGATTCACTAATGCTGTTGGTAATTACAGCATGAGCAAGAATGCTCATAAAAAATAGCCCAGCGGTATCTCCAGGATAGAGCGTAGCAACCTCTGTGTCACCGGGGCCATTTACATCAACTTTACCTAAAAATATAAAAGGTTGTTTTTCATCAAACTTAACAAAAAAATAATCTTTAGGATCTAGGTTAGTGGCAGTATTTTCATCGCCCCACGTTATTGCAGAAAAACAAAAAATTAATAAAAAAAAGGACATCCTGAATATCATTGTTGTTCTCCATAAAAAAAGGGAGTTGCCTCCCTTTATAAATTATTTAATAGATGATTTTAACTGATCATAGGCAGCTTCTTCAGCTTGGTAAAATGCATTGGTAATGCCTGGAAATTTGGGTGGTTTATCCCATTCGCCCTCAGAGCTTTTGGTGATATTCAGTGGGTTGAATAGCGAATAGTTGTTGGTTTTGGTGTCAATCATATAAAATTGACCGGAAATTACTGCGATGGGTGGGCCAACCGGGACATAAGCTGAGTAATTACGCAAAACACCAACAGTTGTAAAAGTAACAACCAATAGCTGATCAACATCGTATTGTTTTTTGTAGATTGAGTAATCATTTTTGATGTAAGGGTTAGATGGCGCCTTTAACTTTGGCAACTTTGAGCTTGCAATTAATGTGTCTATAACAACGACTTCAACACCTTTGGCTTTAAGTTGGGAAACCAAGCTATCTCTAGTGCCTACTAACTGTTTTGCTTGATAGGTTTCAACCTGTTTTGACAAGGAAGCGTTTGCAGCCGAGGCAACTCCATAACAGAGCAGGCAGCCAGCGCCAGGAAAGCCGGTGGTAATTTTAGGAAGGGGAGCCACGTAAATTCCAAATTTTTGTTTGGTTTTCCAAAACTGGGAGTCTACAGAAATATTTTGCTGGGCTGGTAGGCTTGAACAGCCAGATAAAAAAATGCAACCGCTAAAATCAACGAAAGATACTTGCCCATAAAAAATCCTATTAAATTAATTAACTCATTGAATTAAACCTTGTCCTCATGAAGACTGAGCACAAAGACCGCGAGTATTGTAAATGTAGGGTGGCACATAAAGCCACATTTAAATTACATACTTGCAGAGTTATCAATATCCATCATTCTGAAAATATTCCGGTGCGAGATTATCAAAGCGCGTGTATTTGCCGATAAATGCAGCGCGACAGGTACCGATTTCGCCGTTGCGTTGTTTGCCGATAATAAGTTCAGCCATGCCTTTGTCGGGGCTATCTTCGTTGTAGTATTCATCGCGATAGATAAAAAGAATAATATCCGCGTCCTGCTCAATAGCGCCTGATTCACGCAAATCGGAATTCATGGGGCGTTTATTCGGACGTTGTTCCACGCCGCGGTTAAGCTGCGATAGGGCAATAACCGGGCACTCAAACTCTTTGGCGATAGCTTTCAGTGAGCGCGAGATTTCAGAAATTTCCTGGGTGCGACCTTCGCTGACGCCAGCGGTTTGCATCAACTGCAAATAATCCACCATGATTAAACCCGGGTTGCCTTGTTCGCGCACAATTCGGCGCACACGGGCACGTAATTCTTGTGGGCTAAGTGCGGCTGTGTCGTCAATAAATAGCAGCTTATCTTTCATTTTGGCGACGGCGGATGAAAGTTTGGGCCAATCTTCTTCGGTAAGTTTACCGTTGCGCATTTTGCTTTGGTCGATACGACCTACGGATGACATCATCCGCATAATCAACGCCGGCGAAGGCATTTCCATACTAAAAACCAGTACGGGTTTGGCCTGGCTAAAAATAGCGGATTCAACAAAATTAAGCGCTAGTGCGGTTTTACCCATTGAGGGGCGCGCGGCGAGAATAATAAGCTCTCCCGGTTGCCAGCCCGAGGTGCGCACGTCCAGCTCGGTAATCCCGGATGGTACGCCGGTAATGTCGCTGCCGGAGCGAAAGAGTTCATCTATACGCTGTACAGTGGCTTTTAGCAGGTCATTAACGCCCACCAAGCCGCCTTCTTTGGGGCGATCTTCGGCAATATCTGCAATACGCTTTTCCGCTATTTGCAGTAGGTCATCCGAATCAAGGCCGGCTGGATTAAAGCTGGATTTACTAATTTCCGACGTGGCGGCGATGAGTTGGCGAAGGGTGGAGCGCTCGCGTACGATTTTGGCGTAAGCGACTATATTGGCAGAGCTTGGTGTGTTGTTAGCCATATCGACTAGGTAAGCCAATCCGCCAACGCGCTCCAATTCATTGTGTTTATGCAGCTCTTCCGAGAGTGTAATAACGTCCAGGGGTTCGCTGCTTTCCTGTAGCTTTATCATCATGTGGAAAATGAGGCGATGATCCTCGCGGAAAAAGTCGGCTGCAGAAATAACTTCCAGCACCATATCCAGGCGTTTGTTATCCAGCATTAAGCCGCCCAGCACCGACTGCTCGGCTTCCACTGAGTGCGGTAGAGAAGTTTTAGCGGCTAATTCGCCCGCAGAGGGTAGCTCGAAGATATGGTCAGGCATAAAAAATCTTTTCTTTGGGGCAAAAAAAATCGGGCACTAGCACAACCCAAAAGGTCATCGATAGTGCCCGATTTTATCAGGCTTGTCAGCAAAACTGACAAGTTCTTACTGCTATTTACTTAGTCAGCTTGCCAATAGAAGTTTACTTATTCAGCAACAACTACAAGCTTAACGGCTTGAGTAACATCAGCGTGCAATTGCACGTTAATGTCATATTGGCCTACTTCACGCAATACGCCTGAAGGCATACGCACTTCAGACTTGGATACCGCAACGCCAGCAGCAGTAATTGCTTCAGCGATATCGCGAGTACCAATTGAACCGAACAAACGTCCTTCATCGCCCGCGTTAGCAGCGATAGTAACGGTTAATTCAGCCAGCTTTTCAGCGCGTGCTGTTGCTTCAGCGATTTTGCTCGCAGCAGCGGCTTCAAGGCCGGCGCGACGGGTTTCAAAATCAGCAACATTTTTTGCGTTAGCTGTAACTGCTTTGCCTTGCGGCAACAGAAAGTTACGGCCGTAACCAGACTTAACGGAGACTTTGTCACCGATGTTGCCTAATCTACCTACTTTATCGAGCAGAATAATATCCATCTCTTGTACCCCTTACTCGTGGCTATCAGTGTATGGAATCAAAGCCAGGAAGCGGGCACGTTTGATAGCAGTAGACAACTGACGTTGGTATCTTGCTTTGGTGCCAGTAATACGGCTTGGAACGATTTTGCCAGTTTCACTGATGTATGCTTTCAAGGTTTCGATATCTTTGTAATCGATTTGCTTGGTGCCTTCAGCGGTAAAACGGCAGAATTTACGACGACGGAAAAAACGTGCCATGATTAATTCTCCTGCTCTTCAAAATCAGCTGAATCAACATCATCTTCATCAGACATGTCGTTAGCATCGAAATCATCACGACGCTCAGTGCGTGGTGGACGGGCTTTACGCTCGCGGCCTTCTTTCTCGGCCTTCATGATGAATGATTCTTCAGTAATTGCCGCATCTTCACGGATTACCAGGTTACGCAGGATGGCATCGTTGTAACGGAAGTTGGTGGTCAACTCATCCAAAATGGCATCGCTACATTCGACGTTCATCATCATGTAGTGAGCTTTGTGGATTTTGTTGATTGAATAAGCCAGTTGGCGACGGCCCCAGTCTTCCAAACGGTGTACTTGGCCACCGCTGGCTTTAATAGTAGAGGTGTAACGCTCTACCATTGCTGGAACTTGTTCGCTTTGGTCTGGATGGACCAAAAATACGATTTCGTAATGACGCATTGGAGCTCCTTACGGGTTAAGCCTCCCCCTAGGCGGTTAGGCCAGGATGGTGAGACAAGGAGAGGGCCGAGTTAAACATTAATTCGGTCCAGTTGGGGGGCCGTATTCTAGGGATTTCATCTGCCAGATGCAAGAACAAAAATTGAGCGGCGCTATTAAGCTAAACGTAAGCGGTGCAGTAACTAACCTTAACATCCTGATAATGAATCAAGTTATTTGACGTTGCGTTGCCTTACTGCTTCAAATAACACCACGCCAGTAGCCACCGAGACATTTAAGCTACTTACCGTACCAGCCATAGGTATATTGATTAAATGATCACAGGTTTCTTGTGTTAAACGCCGCAAGCCGTCACCTTCCGCGCCCATTAAAATACCTATAGAGCCGGTGAGTTTGGCTTGATATACCGATGTCTCTGCTTCACCTGCTGCACCAAACAACCAAATGCCGGCGGCCTGTAATTTTTGCAGGGTGCGCGCAAGATTGGTCACGGGCACAAAAGGCAAAACTTCAGCGGCGCCACAGGCAACTTTACGTGCGATGGAAGTGAGGCCGACAGATTTGTCTTTGGGGGCAATCACTGCGTGAACACCGGCTGCCTCAGCAGTACGCATACAAGCGCCGAGATTATGCGGATCAGTCACGCCATCTAAAATTAATAAAAATGCGGGTTCTTTTAATTGCGTAATGAGATTAAATAAAAATGCTTCGTCGTGAGTTTCGCCAGGGGAGCAGATTGCGACAACACCTTGATGATTTTCATCGGCAACTAATTCATCTAACTTATTGCGATTAACAATCTTGTAAGGAATTTCATTGCTTTGCGCGCTCATAACAATTTTTGTTAAGCGTTGATCGTTGCGACCTTGCACCATAAAAATTTCTTTCACACGTTGCGGTGCACTTTTTAACAGGGCTTGCACTGAATGCAAGCCAAAAACAATTTCATTGTCCAATGTTTGTTACCTATTGCTTAACTTATTGTTGCTGCTTAATTTGATTAGCGATGGCTTGCTTCAAGCATTTTTTTCTGCCGTGCATGGGCTTGCGCAAGTTCATCTGCTATATCCGAAACTATAGGTGTAGGTGCCATAAATTTAAATGTTATGGCATTGGACTTTATAGTTTCTAGATACAGCCAGCGTTTAATCCTTCTTGTCAGTGCGACCCAGTGCTTTTTTAACAGCTGCTTTCGCCGTTGCAAAAAAAGTCGGCTTTTGTGCCGGCTTCTCTGTAGATGGTTGTGCTGTTGGCGCTTCCGCGCGTGAAATTTTTTGAGTTTTATCGCCATGATTTATCTCGCCAAAATTTTTGTTCTGTGCCGATTTTTTCTCTCTTGGCTTCTCACCACTAGTAGTTGTATTCGCCACTAATTTTTTTGGAATAGTTATTGCGCCAGATTTTTTACCGACTGCAGTTTTGTTAATGGCAGACTTGCTTGTGGGTTTTTGTGGGCCGTCTTTTTTTGCTGAAGATTTTTTTGTATCAGCGCCTTTTGCCTCAATATTTCGTGCGGGCGATGGTTTTCCATCCGTATTTTTAGCGCCACCTTTTCTGGCGAATTTTGGTTTAACAGCTGATTTTGGAATGCGAACGGCACTTTCAGATTCCAATTCAAAATCGATTTTGCGATTTTCTAAATCCACTCGCACGACTCGCACCACTAATTCATCGCCCAAGCCAAATACTTTGCGCGTGCGCTCGCCAACCAAACGATGTTGCGCAGGTTCAAAGCGATAATAATCGTGTGGCAGCGCAGTGATGTGAATTAATCCATCTACATACAAATCATTCAGCTCTACAAATAAACCAAAACTGGTCACTGCGCTGACATGCCCACTAAATACAGCACCTACTTGATCGCGCAAGTATTCACATTTAAGCCAGCTCACAACATCGCGAGTAGCTTCATCGGCACGGCGTTCGGTAAGCGAGCATTGCTCGCCGAAGACCAACATATCGCTTGCTGAATAAGGATAAATTTTACGTTGTGGAATGACTTCTGCGCCTTCTACGCGGCACACATGCGCGGAGGCCAAATCGCTACGTACTATCGAACGAATTGCGCGATGCACTAAAAGATCGGGGTAGCGGCGAATGGGCGAGGTGAAATGCGTGTAGGCTTCATAACCCAAACCAAAGTGACCACGGTTTTCCACTTGATACATCGCCTGGCGCAAACTGCGCAGCATCACCGTTTGAATCATGTGGGTATCGCTGCGGCCTTGAATGGCTTGCATTAATTGTTGGTAATCGCCAGAGGTTGGTTCGCTGCCGCCGGCTAAACCCAAACCTAATTCGGATAAAAATTCACGCAAATTTGCCAACTTTTGTTCGGTCGGCCCTTCATGTACGCGATATAAACCAACCAGATTATGTTGCTCTAAAAATTTTGCCGAGCAAACATTTGCACACAACATGCACTCTTCAATGAGTTTGTGTGCATCATTACGTTTTACCGGAATAATGCGTTCAATTTTTCGTTCGGCATTAAATTGAATGCGGGTTTCTACGGTTTCAAAATCTATCGCGCCGCGCTCGTCGCGCGCAACACGTAAACATTTATACAGTTGATGCAATAATTCTAACTGTGGGATGACCGCTTTATATTCTTCGCGCAATGCAGTTGCTGTATCGTTCTCACCGGTAAGAATTTCACCGACTTTGGTATAGGTTAGGCGTGCATGAGAATGCATAACCGCTTCATAAAATTGATAGCCGGTAATTTTTCCAGCATCGCTGATTGTCATTTCGCATACCATGCACAAGCGATCAACCTGCGGGTTTAGCGAACATAAACCATTCGACAAAGCTTCCGGCAACATAGGTACAACATAGTCGGGAAAGTACACCGAATTGCCGCGCGTTCGCGCTTCCACATCCAATGCGCTATTCACTTGCACATAGTGTGATACATCTGCAATTGCCACACACAAGCGCCAGCCGCCGCGGCGCCGTTCGCATAACACCGCATCATCAAAATCGCGCGCGTCTTCACCGTCGATAGTCACAAAAGGTAAGTTACGCACATCAACACGATGGTGCTTATCTGTTTCTTTTACTTCTGTTGGCAAGAGCGCCGCTTCGGCAATAACTTCTTGCGGCCACACGTAGGGAATACCGTGTGATTGAATCGCTAATTCAATTTCCATTCCCGGCGCCATATGATCGCCGAGTACCTGGATCACTCGCCCCATCGGCAGACGGCTTTTGTCGGGCTGTTGGGTAATTTCTACAATGACAATTTGGCCATTCACTGCGCCACCATAAGCGCCAAACGGAATCATCACATCCTGGGTGATGCGCGCGTTTTCAGGGCGCACAAATTGCACGCCATCTTCGTTGTAAAAGCGTCCTGCTAATTGTGTCGTGTTGTGCGAAAGTACTTCAACAATGGCGCCTTCTTCTTTGCCGCGATATTGCTCGCCAGACATGCGCACCAGAACTTCATCGCCATCAAACACTTTGCGCATTTGGCGATTGTGTAAATAGATGTCGTCACCGCCGTTAGCGGGAATCACAAAACCATAACCATCTTTGTGGCCCTGAACGCGGCCACGAATTACATCAATCTTGTCCAGACGCAAGTAAGCATCTTTACGGTTACTAATCAACTGACCGTCACGTGCCATGGCAATCAAGCGCCGGCGTAAAGCTTCTACTTGATCTTCACCGTTCAGGTTTAACATTTCGCACATTTGTTCGTGCGTTACTGGTGCTGCGGCGCTATCAAGTAAGTCGAGGATAAATTCACGGCTGGGGATGGGGTTTTCGTATTTCTCTGCTTCGCGATCGGCAAAAGGGTCGCTATGAGGGGATTTGCGTTTGGTCAAGGTTGGTGTCCTGTAATAGATTTAGCGGCCAAATTACCGCCTAAGTAAGCTGTTGTGAATTATAAGGCAGACGTGCCGACAAGCCCACAAAAAAAACTGTTTGCGCGTTGACAAGCCGCATGCTGCTATTTATAGTTCGCGGCCTTGGTGCAAGCCAAGTTTGCCCCAGTGGTGGAATGGTAGACACGCCAGCTTCAGGTGCTGGTGGCCGCAAGGCCGTGGAGGTTCAAGTCCTCTCTCGGGCACCAAACATGAATACGTCTCAATAAAACGGCGACCTTCGGGCCGCTTTTTTTATTTCTATGCCTGGCAAAATTATCCAAGTTGCCAATTCTCATATTCTGTCAGTAATCGATGGGCTCAATAATTGTAAGCGGTTTTAATTGCTAGTTGCTTTTGGCATACCTGCCGAATTCTTTTTTGTAATGCGAGCTATTGCTCAATAATAAATGGGTAACGTTTGGCCTGCTGCGTGTCACCTTTCTTCACCGCAACCCTCTTTATTGTTATTTGAGCCATTGTTCTTTTGCCTTGGCAAAGGCACCGTGCTATAAATGACAACGTTGCCATTCGAGTTGCGGTGGACTTGATCTAGCTTGGGTGAGTTGGTTTTTTTCAGGGTATCGAGGCGACTGCACGTTAATAATAAAATGACCTTGGTAGTAAAACCGGGGCTGTAGGCAGATAGTTTTAATTCCTTTCTAACCCGTGTTATCAAATCCATGGAAATTATTTGAGTGTCTATATCGCGCAAGTATATTGCTTGTTTGGGTTAGTTTAGGCCCGTTCAGAATCAGAGCTTTTGTGTAGTCGTAGCTATAACGGGGGTATGAATAATTTTTTCGGTGTTGCCAATAATTTAAATTCGCAGCTGGTATTGATGCGATTCAATGATGTAGCAGAACAATAAAATGACAAGAGGCTAGTTATTATGAAAATGAACAAGGGTTTAATTCTTTCCATCGCAATGTTTTGTGTCAGCATATTTGCAGGCCAAGCTCATGCGATTAATTGTAGCGGCATTCCGGTATGGAATAGTACTACTGCATACACGACTGGTACTAAGGTTCAGGAAGCTAATAAAGCGTATACCGCTAATTACTGGTCTTCAGGTGCAAGCCCAGCAACTCATTCTGGTCAATGGCAAGAGTGGATTTTTAATGGCACCTGTGATGGCGTTACATCTACTGCATCCAGCGTACCTTCAAGTGTGAAGTCATCTACCGCTGTAGTTTCAAGTGTGAAGTCTTCAGTAATCACTGCTAGTAGCTCGTCTATTGTTGGTGGCAATTGCACTTCTGTGCAGTATGTTGCGGGCACTACCTATAATGCAGGTCAATTGGTACAAAATGCTGGCAACGAATACCGTTGTGATATCGCTGGCTGGTGTTCATCCTCGGCTGCTTGGGCCTATGCGCCAGGCACTGGTTCCGCCTGGGCTTCAGCGTGGACATTGATGAGAAGCTGTTCAACAGTAATAAGCTCATCGTCTGCGACTACAACTTCTTCAAAAGCACCTTCAAGCTCTTCAGTAACAGCAACCTCTTCATCAGTGGGCAGTGTTGGTAATAACCTTGCTTTTGTTTACGGTGCATACAAAGATGTTACGGTAAATACCAACTGGAATACTGATGGGATACAAGGTTTCAATACTTCAGGTAGCTTACTGCCAATTGCGCAGGCGATGCCATCTGGTATGAAAGCGTTGACTTGGGCGTTTGTTACTGGTGAGTGTGGGTCAAGCAATGAAAACGTTGCGGGCATGGTGCCAGCTACATTTGCCGCGACCAATGTTGCTTCGTTTATCAGCAATAACAAATCTTACATAGTGGCAACGGGTGGTTCTGCGGGTGCATTTACTTGTGGTAGCGATGCAGGCTTCTCTGCATTTATTAACACTTACAACTCATCCAGAATGATCGGTGTTGATTTCGATATCGAAGGTGGTCGTTTGAATGCCACTCAAATTGCTGCGCTGGTTGCTCGTGTGAAAAGTGCGCAGAACACTTACCCGAATATGCGTTTTAGTTTCACCATTCCAACACTCGGAAATGGCAGGGCTGGTTCTAGCGTAGCGGTAGATCTGGGTGCAAGCTCGCCTGATTCCATGGGTGATGATGGCCACATGGTTTTGGCAGCAATTAAAGCTGCTGGGCTGAAAAACTATATTATCAATCTGATGACGATGGATTACGGTCCTGCTTCCAGCGTAGTTTGTGTAGTAAGTGGCGGTGCTTGTCAGGAAGGTCAAACTGCAATTCAGGCTGCGATGAATCTACATAACTACTATGGCGTGCCTTACAATCAAATCGAAATCACGCC